>NZ_JBJGXA010000011.1:0-373485 GCF_045107195.1 Erwinia sp. AnSW2-5 | reverse complement strand
AGTTTTAGTTGACCACTTCATACAGCTTGTAAAGGTCATCAAAGGTCAGGTCTTCTTTGAATCCGTACTCGCACCATGCTGCACTGCGCTTTGTGTCCAGGCCCATTGTCGGGGAAAGCATACCCATACGGGCGCGTGCCATCCGGGCGTCGTTCAACGCATGGTTGACGGCCAGTTGTAGGTTTTTGCTCATGCTTTATCCGTTTTATCGAAGGCGTTTAGGAATCATCATTCCGAGTGACTGCGCTTTGCGTTTGATGTGACCATCCAAGCCGTAACGAATTCCGTCCCAGCAGTGTTCAAACCCATCAGCTAGTTTCGGCAACACCTCACCGGTGATGCGGTCTGTTTTGTACGACCACATGCGGGCTTCAATTGCTACATTCTTGCAGCGCGGGTGAATGACTATCTCGTCGAAACCGCGCAGGTGGGCTATGCCGTCCTCTACACTCCCCTGCCACTTTTCAGCAGCAGAGATATTGAAGCCCTGGCGCCTGAGGTAGCTGATTGTTTCCGGCCTGGCTGAGTCAGCTTTGATAGGCCAGTCACGCACGCCGGGGATTTTGTCGTAGAGCGCTGGCATGTGGTCTAACTCAGTCTGCTGGCCGTAAGCCTCATACTCGATGTACAGGCGGTTGTGCAGAATGAATGAGCGGGTAAGCGTGTTTGGGTCTTTAGCGAAACCAAAGTCAGCACCGAAGAACAGGCGATCTGCTTCCTTCCACAGGCTGTCTGAGAATTCAGAAATTCGATATTTCCCAGCCAGCACCTGCTTGTCAGAGTTTTCGAGATAGGCGCCTTCCCACACCCAGGCATATGTTGCGTGGTCAAGGCGGCGCTCATCGTTCTGCCGCTCACCTTCAAGTACGCCGGGGAACCATGGGTTGTCTGTGTAGTTCATCTCAACCGTAATGCAGTCTTCGCCAGCCTCCTTGCGGAATCGCTTATCAGTGGCGCTACCGTCGCGCTCCGGGTTCCAGGTCACCCAGATTTCAGAGCCTTCTTCGCGCACTGTAGGGCTTAGTTTCTGCCATGCTATTTCGCTGACTGATTCTGCTTCATCAACCCAGCAAAGCAGGATGCGCGCTTTAGATTTGATGCTGTCGAGGTTGTGCCTCAGGCCAGCAAACACGTAACTCACACTCTTATCAATTGTGCGGATGTACTTCTCGCCAATATCGAAGTTGGAGGCCAACCACGGCACTGACAATATTGCCTGTTTCACTTCCTGCATACTCGACTCTTCCAGCGAGTTCATGAACTCACGCGCGCACAGGATTACTCCGCTCTCACCGTTCATCATCGCCTGATACGCCTTAACAGCTGTCATCAGGGCAAACGTGCGCGTCTTGGCGCTGCCGCGACCACCATGTGAACAGCGGTATCGCTTGTTGATGGCAGTGAAGAGTGGTGCGAGCTTTGCGGGGATCGGGAGTTGAACGGCTTCACTCATGCTTAGGCTCAACTGGAAGTAGTTGGATTGTTGTCGGCTTAGGAGTCATGCTCCCATCGGGGCTGGTGTGCTCAACCTTCTGTCGATTTGTGTAGGCATCGCCACACTCTTTAGCCGCCTGCTCAATAAGTGATGCAGCCAGTACCATGTTTTTCATGCCCTCGGCCTTTGTCATCATCCGGTCCAGAGATCTAAGTCGGTAGGACTTATTGGCGATAGGGATATCTGATATCTCGTTCTGAAATCTCTCACGTGTCGACTTGAAGAGGTCAACCCACTTCTGACTCAGCTTCTCCGCCATGGCATTGCCTGGGCTGTATTGCGACACCTGCTGACGTGATACCTGAACGTTAAATTCCGCCTTTACAAGCTCAACCACTTTCGATGGAGGCTCGAAGCACGCCAGAGACTGTACGATGAAGGATTTAACCTCTGTCGATAATGCTGCCATTGGCTTCCTCCATGACAATCTGAATAAATGTTTACGCCAGCTTCATCAGGCATGTTCCGCAATCTCTGGCTACATCGAGTTGAGCTACTTCAGCTGGCTTTTTAGCTGCATCAATCATCTCCTGAACATCGGCGCTGGCACCGTAGCGACGCACAACGCCAACAAACTCTTCAACGTCATGTCCGCGCATTGTCAGAACAGGCTGGCCTTCTTTGTTGAATTTCGGTGAGCCAAATTCATCCTGTGCCTGGGCGATGTGATAAAGCTCATGCTCCACCAGGGCGCAGAACTCCAGATCCGTACATTGCGCGCAGAAGTCGGCAGCCAGCGTGATGATGTACTTCGGCACCTCGCCGAACCATTCATGCATCTGCTGTTCCATGCGGGCCTTCTGCCAGCCACCGGCGCGCATAGATACCTCTTCCGCCTGGCCCAGCACAGTGCGCCCCTGCTTCGCGAAAGTACTGGATGCCCACATGAAGCGAAGATCCGCATCCATCAGGTGCGCGTGGTCAGGGTTATGCAGTTGACCGTCTCCGGACAGTATCTGGCTGTGCACCCACTCGCCAATTTCCGGCGCGGGTATCAGTTTGGTGTAAGGCTGAAAGTCATCAATCAGGCTGGAGTGTGGCATCGGTCGAAGTAACTCATTTTCTGTTTTCGGCATAACTGATTTCCCGGTTTCGTCTACCATCGCACCGGATAGCGACCATGAGTGAGCGCACCTGCGTTATCTCAGGTGTTTCACGGTATTGGCGTTATTGATTCTCTCTGTGCGCTATCGTGCAGGATCTGCGTGTAGCCAGATTGAAAACAGTGCCTATGGCAGCGCCTAACGCTATGCCCTGAATGAATGCCGTGAATATCTCCATCCCTAACTCTGTTGTTATGACCAGATAAGCACAGATAACTGTGGCGAGGATGAAAGCTATTAGGACAATGATTTCCCCCTTAGTCCACGGCATAGCTGGCAAATCTTCGCTACCTTCCCACTCTTCGAGGATGAATGATTCTCTTCTTTTCATATTAATCTTTAACCTCAGCAGGTCATCATCAGGCCCACTCGCAAATGGGCCTTGTGATGCTTACTGCCTGATGATTTTGACCAGGTAGAGAACTGAAGGGGAAAAACTGATAGTAAGCATCAGAATGATGCCATACATGTTGGATTGCTTTATCCCAGACACGGTCACGTATTCAAGCAATGGAGTGTATGTTATGAGCGCATACTGAACGACGCTAAATAATAGTAACAACAGCAGAAACAGCAATGAACTCTTTAGAAAGAAGTAAATCCACCGCTTGATACTGATTGTGCTCTTTCGATATAAGGCCCCTTTGTAGTCACTGATAAACCCTGACATGCGCAATTTTTCCAAAACCATTAGAAGGGCTTCAGAGTACAATTTCGAGAGTCTTTGTTAAAGCGGCCCTGTTTAATTTAGGCATTGCTCTCTGATGTACTGCTGGAGATAGTTCACCTGCCCGGTGATTGTGCTGATTCGCTCTCTGAGAGTGAAATAATCCCGTTGAGCGGAGTCGTTAAGTCGGACGGTGGCATCATCGCCCATGCTGCCGGCTGTGGTGGTGTTACCCTTTGAGCAGGTTGCGTTGAGGCGCAGCCCACACTTGCCAGAACTAACACACTGCTGAAGAGCATCAAGCTTAGCTTTGGCATCAGCCAATTCCTTTGTGTATTTCGTATCGAGCGCAGCAACGTCACGCTGGCGCGTCTGCATGTCATTGATGGTTTCCTGCCGCTGCTTTGCCAGGGACTCGGCATTGTCAGCCCGGGTCTTTTGCTTTGTAAGCTGAGACGATAGGATAAGCACTACGACGACTGCGACCAGAAATTCCACGGCGATAATCAGCCAGGCACGACCATTCATTTCTGACTCCACATGCAGACTTCCTGCTCAATCTCACGCCGATTCATCAGGCCTTTCCACTGCTTGCCGCCTGCGTATGTCCAGCGGCGTAGCTCGTTGCATGCGCCCACCGTGTCACCTGCGTTGATTTTCTTCAGCAGAGTTGACTGCCGGAATGCCCCAGCGCCGACGTTAAATGCAAAGGAGTAGAGAGCCGCACGCGTTGTTTCGGGGATTGGCCTCTTGATGAGAGGGTCAATCTGATTAGCGACAACTCTCAGGTCTTTATTTAGAAGCGACTGGCACTCGGCATCGGTATATGTTTTACCCATGATAATGTCTGGCCCAGTATGCCCAGTGCATACCGTGGGAACACCAACAACATCGAGATATGGGTCGTGCACCGTGTCTTCAAGCGGCTTGATAAGCACAGCAGCAATAGCCATAGCACCGCCACCCATGGCAGCAATAATCTTGTTGCGGAGGGCGGAGGATATCGCCATGGTTAATTGTCCTGTGGTGGGCTTTGCACGTATCCGCGATTGAGAGCAGCCTCATAAGCGCGGGTCTGGCGGTTCTTGTAATAGAGATTCACCAGGAATGTAGCAATACCAATCACTACGCCACTGATGATTGCGATCTGATTCCAGTCGAGGTTATGCATCCACTGCGACACGCCACCCCCGCATACAAGAGTGCCGGACACGCAATAGCTTGCGCCTGATGCGATTTTGTCGGGCATAATTTTCATATCCACCCCCCACGTAAGGGGACTTGTCCGTTTTCAGAATTGTCTAAATGTTGAGCTGAACAAGTCCGGGTAAACTTCATCCTGTCGATAGAAGAAGCTCCGCCTTGCGCTATGGGTAACCGAAGAATCCGCCATTGAGCGGATTTTTTTGTTTAAAGTGCGCCGCACCGACACAGGTCAGGTTGAGGGTATGATTGATTCGGGGGCGCAAAATCGTATATGTGCGATGTTATCTGTATAGTGAAATGCTTTACACCATGGGTAAAGTGTTTTACTATATATTCATTGAAGCAAAACGACACCTTACTGGAGATTCAACATGAAATTCATCGAAATCGTTGGCAATAAATCAACTTCAGCAACATTCAAAGGTCGCAAAATTGGTCACAACGTTAATGCTGTCGCATATGAAGATGGCGACAATATAGTCATTCGCCTGGAGTCAAACGGAGCGTGGGTGAAATATGCATCACAGAAGGTGGTGACCAAGGAACAATATAATGAATTTTGCAAACAACAGGATCGACCGCTTTTTGTGCGTGGCATCGAGGCGATGGGCGCAGAAGTCATGCTTTGAGATTATTACGAATGACGCTTATCGAATACATTGAAAAACACTTTTCTGGTAATCAGGCGCAGTTCGCACGATACATCAAGGTTGCGCCAGCCCAGATAACTCAGTGGATAAACAAAGATTTTATTGTCGTCGATGATGTGCTTTACAGCCCCCGACGCACGCTTAAATCCGAAGGCTCAAAGATTACTGACTGAATCTCCATCACTGCCGTACAGGCAGCTCAAAAAAGGAGATTTTATGTCAATAATCACAATGACAGGCTGGCTGTCGCAATATGAACGCATCGTCAACTTACGAATGACAAGCGGCGAAATATCAATAAAAACAATGGGCGACTATGACCGATTGATTGGCTTCTGCCGTGATAAATGGCCGAACAGGGGGCTGATCGACATATCTGTTGCTGACATAACGCAGGCTATACATGAGAAATCGTTAAATGCACCGCACAGCGCCAGGCGCTTGCGAATAAATTTATCGAATCTCTTTATTGAAGCTCAGAGGGCGTCCGTTGTGCCGCTGGGACATAATCCGGCTTTAGTGTCGCGACATCCGGTCACATCAGTTAAAACAGAGAGACTGTCGCTCGGGGAATGGCTTCTTATTTTCCGCTGCGCAAAATACCGGGCGCCTCAATATTTTCAGAACGCAATGCTGCTGGCACTGGTTACTGCGCAAAGGCCGTCAGATATTGTCAAAATGCATAAATCAGATATAACTGACGATTATCTTCACGTCACGCAGTTTAAAACCGGTGAAAAAATCGCTCTGCCCCTCTCTCTGAATCTACACGCGATTTCAACAACACTGCGTGAAGTCATTGATATGTGCGCAACGCCGGGTTTTTTTCTTCAGCACGAGAATGGAAAATGCGTAAATACGTGGTCAATTTCACGCTGGTTCAAAATATGCCGCGAGGAGTGCGGGATTAATGCAGATACCCCGCCACCATTCCGCGAACAGCGATCACTTTCTGAGCGTTTATATCGATCTCAGGGTGTTGACACCCAAACCCTTCTGGGTCACAAATATCAGCGCATGACAGACGAATACAATGATCTGCGCGGGAAAGAATACCGGAGACTCTCCATCTAAAAGCAAAAAGCCCCGGGATTAACCAGGGCTTTCTTTTGTGATGCTTCAGCTGAGTGCCGCAGGCATTGGTCCGCTGTTTAGTTACTTCTTCGTCACCACCGCGCTCTTTCGCCTTTGACGTCCGAGCTTAGATGAAATATACCAGGTCTATTTCCCGAATTCAACATATTTAGAAAATATTTTCCAGCTATGCAGCAACAGGGGAATATTCCTCCTCCATTTCACGCTTAATTGCGTAATACATTTCCTCTTCGAGTATTTCCTCGCACCAGATTACCCTCTTGCGGGCGTACTGGATATCGCACCCGGTGAAGTGGTTTATCTGCCTGGCGATATCTTGCGGGCTTTTGCGGTCGCAGTATCGTTTAATAGCCACATCGCGGATCGGACTGTCGCGTTTAATGGCTCTGCTCATTACCTTTTCAACGAAAGCCGCATCATCTGATTCTTTGGCGAGAGCGATGATGCTGGCTGCTGATGTGCCGGGGATGATTAGCTCACGCGAACGCTTGAATAATTCATCTCCTTCGTAACCCTGTTCGTGCAGGCTGTTTACCACCTCAACAATGCGATCTGCCTGCTGCTGGCTCCAGTCTGTTCGAATCATCAGGCGACCAATCACGTTTACGCAGCCACCTGGTGAATCATCACCGCCAAGGTGTTTACCCCATAGGATTAGCAGGTAACGAGTCCACACGCGCTGCGCTGGGGTGATGGTTCGCTTTCCCCTGCACCAGGCCCTGCGCAGATCGCTTTGACGGAGCACGCTGGGAAGCACGTTTACACCGAATGAGTTTCTCATGCTGCTCTCCTGAGTATCTTCGCTGTGTTGGATAAAATTCGATAGTCGATAGGAAACGTGTTGCGGGTACGAAAGAGTCGCAGCTTGCGCCATTTCTGTCGTAGGTAATCGGTCATGCTGCCTCCATTGAAAAATCGAATCCCATCTGCCCGCTAAATGCCTCACAACTTTCCGAACAAGAACCGGTGTCGTACTGGCGCATTGATGTCATACGTGATGCGAGCTCATCCCTACCGGTATCGGAAAATAGTGCAATCACCTGCTCCAGAGAGTTATTGCTTCGATACATAACCTTG
Organism: Erwinia sp. AnSW2-5; assembly: GCF_045107195.1. Taxonomy (NCBI): domain Bacteria; kingdom Pseudomonadati; phylum Pseudomonadota; class Gammaproteobacteria; order Enterobacterales; family Erwiniaceae; genus Erwinia; species Erwinia sp. AnSW2-5. Next base: position 366,192 of record NZ_JBJGXA010000011.1, on the reverse strand, counting down.
TCTTGCTTGGCATCGAAGTCGTGAAGGGTTTGTATAAACTGAGCGGCAAGAGCTGGCTCATCCTTCTCTGCCAGCGCTACCTTTTGAAGGCTTTTTTTGATGCAGAAAACACAATTTCCGAGATGCTCCTGAATTTCCAGATCGAAAGGCTGCCCCTTCCACCAGTCAATTACATCCTGCTTTTCGAAATCACTAATTTCCGCCAGATACCTGATCCCGGGCTTAGGAGTAATACGCTTTGGCTCGTCAATTCTCATTCCCAGCCATGTTGTGTAATTCCCCCGGACAAAGTGCTCATCGCAGTATTTGATGAATGGCACTGTCTTCATTCTGTCTGTGCAGAACGCGCCGCCTACGTATGGATGACCATACTTTTTCAACATGCGCTTCCATGGCTCAAGGTCTGGGCCAATTTGTTCAATGCTGAGGATTTCGTAGGTGCTGGGTTTGTTCATTTCCGGATTCGGAATAACACGAAGGCAGGTGAGTCTGATTTTCCAATGCTTGACTATGTTGCGGATAAACTCGTATGTCTTGGGGTGCTCTGCACCGGTGTCCATGAAGATAAATTCCGTTTCCGGGTCTTTTTCTTTCATGATGTGTGCCAGGTATGCAGAAGTGCGACCGCCAGAAAGACTGACGATATTTTTCATGCTGCCTCTCTTTGCCTCAGAATTTCACGCAGCAAAGCCCTGTAACGCGCACGTATGCCGTCCAGCTCTTCTCTGGTGTATCGGTGAGGTTCGTTGTTTGATTCGAGCGCCAGAACGCGCTGAAGGCCGATTTTGGTGATGAGGTTGATTCGGTATGGACTGATGTTGCCTGACTGGTGCGTATTACACGCACTGCACTGGCTATGAACATTGTCCTCGTTGAATCGTAACTGCGAAGCCGCCGCAGTTGTCCGGTAATGTCCGGCGTGATAGCTGACTGCTGTAGTACTGCCGCAGCTGATGCAAATCTCCCCGTCCCGCGCCCTGATGTAGTCGTTAAATGCACGCTGGGTCATGTTCATCCAGTGGCTTAGCGGCTTCGTTGCTGCTTTTCGCTTATTCCAGGCAGCACGTTGCTCTTTCTCCTCGCGCTGCTGCTTGCGCTGGGTGAGTTGCTTGGCGAGTTGGATTGCACATTTTGGAGAGCAGGCGGTTTGCAGGGTATTGCGTGGAGTGAACTTCTCAGAGCAGCATTTACACTTTTTCGGCTTCGGTGGCTTGAGTATTGTCGCCATCCTCCCTCCTCACTGTTTCGATAACTTCATAGCCGATCATCATGTAGAGCGAATCACAGTCTTCACAAACCCAGGCCTCATCTGGTGATAATGCAAGGCCACAATCAGCACGCGCCCGGTCAGCTCCAGATTGATTGCTCATACGTTTTGTCCCGGCGCGGTGGATAATTGCCTTCTGGCAGATACGCGGAAACAAGCCATAACCTGGGATCGGTGGCTAGCATCTTCTTTGCTGGGATTTTGCGTGCTGCATATCGTTCGAGGAGTTCGTTTGCTGTGTCGGTGTCTACTGCGGGATGAGTGAACCAAGCGTTTTTCATTGCCGCACCCCGCGCAGGCATTTGTCGAATGCTGCCAACGTCTGGCTGATGCCAAATCCTGCTGGCACATTGTTTCTTCTGTAAACGCAGTATTGAGGCCTGTCGGGGTCGTCTTTCTTGACCACAATTCCCTCCCTGCAAAGTCCTGCCAGACTGACGCGCACTGACGCAGCTGGGAAATGAGCGGCCTCAGCTATGCTTGCTGAACTCATCCACTCCCCCCGAAGCCAGTGCTTCGATGATTGCTATCTGCATTTTGCTCATGCTGCCACCTGCTTTTGTTTATTGGTTTCGCCCCACCGCTGCGCCCATTCGATATGCTGGCGGGAATCCTCACTAAACCTCACGCCCTGCTCGGTGCCGAACCAATAGATAGCCTCGATAACATCGACCATCTGCGATACGCGCATCTTGCTGGTACGCTGACCGAACATGACCACGCCACCGCCGATACCAGGGGCAGTGCGCTGCTCCTGCTTGTGCATCTTCGCAACCAGAGCGGTGATTAAATCCTTCCAGTCGTCTTCATCGTATTTCTCACCGAACCATGTCACCTGCACAGCAAGGTCATGCAGCAGCGGCCACATTTTCCGGTTCTGTGAGAGCGTGCGCTTGGGTGGGGATACTTCGATTTCGATTGGTCTGGCGGGGTCGGTCGGTAGGCTGTTGATTTGGTCTATCAGGTTTCGTCGCACCTGCTCATTCCGCAGGAAGAACGTCTGTTTCTCCATCAATAACCTCTTTGAGCTGTTGAATGATGACCTGAAGTGCGTCTTCAGTTCTGCCAACGGCGGCATCAGAAAATGCATTGTCGCCCCGGTGAATCATCAGCACCTGCTGCATGCAGTTCGTGGCGTTGATGTATGCGTTGCAGATTTGCTTGAAGTCACGACGGGAGATGGTTACTGCTTGTGGTCTTATTGGGATGATTTTTGCTGTCATGGTTCGCTCCTCCCACATTACGTCGTCGTGAGGTTCCTGCGCGTATGGCCTCATGCTGAGAAGGACATAGCCAGGGAGGTAAGTACCAACATCAGCCACGTGTGTTATTTCCCTGTCCACCCATTCGCCAGTGAAGCAACCATCGGGGCCAGTAATCTCACACAATGCTAGAATGTCGCCAGGTTTATAATCGCGGTCATTCAGCCGTAATTCAGCCGTCTTAATTCCCTGCTGAACTGGTGCGAAATGCTCTGGAAGGATTTTAAGTTTATGTTCCATCATTCCTCCCCTTTGATGCTGATGCCGACCACCTTCAGTCTCTGCTCATAAGCATCCATCGCATCACCGAAACCGTTTGAGTAATCGACCATTCGGCCCATGCTCAAAGCCTCCCGGCTATCAATGAACTTCGGCTGTACCACCTCAATCGCTGCGCGTGATGCCTGCCATGCCTGCCACATAAGCTGTGTTATCGGGTCAGAATATCCTTTCCCTTTTGTGATCATCTGGCCTTCATGCTTTGACCGAAACCACGCTTCAAACTGCGCTCGACTATCCATCACTCTTTCTCCTTCCGGTACATAATCAGCACCAGGCTGCCTTTCGTAGCGATACGCATTGTGCTGTCAGGCTCAAGTTTTTCCAGCTCGAAAGCATCGTAAAACTCATTCATGGCCCGCTGCTGCCGACTCTGTTTTCTGCGCTTGTTCCATTGCTTGAGAATCACTGAAGTTAGCCACTCAGCTGACTTAACAACGATAAACAGATAGGTGGTACACATGAGGCCTAATGCCATCCATTCATTTAACGTTAACTCTCCCATCACCCTTTCCTCCCCGCCCAGCGCCAAATAAAAAGGCCCACTAAAATTAGCAGGCCCGATACGGTAAGTTCTGTTGTGTATGTCTGGTGCATTATTCCTCCACCGTCCCGCCAGCTTCACGGATTGCCCTTATCCATTCCATATCCCGGACCTGCTTGATTCTTGCCGGGGGATATGTGCCTCTCTCTTGTTTTGGTGCCTTGACTGGTTGCATTGTCGTGGTTGGTTTCGCCGTCAGCGAAGCCAGCGCAATTTCGTTAATTTGCTGATGTCGCTTATTGTAATCAGTAATAGTGTCGAAGAATGTCGTGCCGTCACGAACCGATTCACAGTGGTGAATCAGATTTTGTTTCTCTTGCTCAGTCATCACTCACTCTCCTGCATCATCAGGCCCAGCGCCTCACGAAGCGCGGCGTTAATGGCATCATCTACGTATTCGTAATCGGCCAGGCTCACTATCGCTGAATCACATCCTTTACCGCCGTGCGTGGGATAAGTGGCGGCAGCACAATCACCGAAAGTGAGTAGCGGTCGATTAATTGAAACGGTGATTCCGTGCTTAACGGCCTGCTCGCGAACTTCCGCGTCACTCAGTTTGCTGTAGTCCATCATGATGCCTCCTTGTAAACCGCCCAGCCATCAAAGCTATTCAGCCATTTGAATGATTTTCTGCCCTCGCCGTGAACACCTTTTCTCATTGTTGCCTGGTGGATTCCCACCTCGACAATCCGATAGATTGTTCCCCGTGGAGAAATCCAGATATCATCAACCGAAACTACTTCTGACTTTTCCCATGCCATGTCACTTACCCCCTCTGGCTGGCTGTCCGGCCAACTCGGTTAATTCGCCCATCTGCCCGTGTATTTCCACCAGGTCACACCCAGTGCAACCGAGTGCCTCAGCAATCAGCTCCTGCTGTTTTTTAGATGGCCCGGCCTGCGTAATCTGGTTCAACCTTTGCCGGCTTACACCAACGTGCTTAGCGATACTGTTTAGCGTCACTCCACAGTCAGCAGCCATCGTTTTCACCATCCAGCGGTAATCGCTCCACTCACACATCAGAATCCCCCTCGTTTTGCTGGCTTCTCTTCACGGTCAGCCGCCTTGCGTTGTGCTTCGGCTTGGTCACAGTCGTAGATAGAGCCGTTGCGCTGCTCTGCATAAACCACGCCGGATTTACCGTGACGGTTAAGGCGGAGAAGTAGCTCTGTATCCTGCTGCGGGTAGTTCTCGTCATATGCGCCTTCACGGTAGATGCCCAGCCAGTAGTCGCAGTCCTGCTCAATCTGCCCGGTGTCGCGTGAATCGCTTGGCAATGGTCGCTTATTGGTACGCTTCTCCAGGTCACGGTTGAGCTGCGTCAGGAGAACGACAACACACCCAAGTTCTTTCGCCAGGTTCTTCAGGCCTTTGGTTATCAAGCCGAATGACAGGTCGTTACGGTCTGCCTTTTCGCCAGTCATAAGCGTGAGGTAATCGACCATAACCATGCCTACTGCGCCTTTCTCGCGCTTGATGCGGCGGGCCTCTGCAACAATATGCGCCAGGCTGACGCCGGGAGTGTCGTCGATAAACAGGTTGTTCGACTCTACCAGCTCCAGCGCCCTGCCGTTCGCCAGCGCGAAGTCAGAGTCGTTGTCACTGCCACGGTAGAAAATATCCGTGTTAACACCGGAAGCCTGTCCGACCATTCGCTCGAAGATTTGCTTATCTGGCATCTCAAGGCTGAACAAAATGGCCGGGAGTTTTTCCCGCATGGCACAGTTGATCGCCATCTGACTGTACAGGGTTGTTTTGCCCATTTTCGGACGTGCGCCGATAACGAACAGGGACCCCTTAACGATGCCTTTTGGTTCAAGAATCGCATCCAGAGATGGAATTCCAGTAGAAAGACCGCGACTCTTTCCAGAATTATCGAAGCGCTGATCCACTTCATCCAGCCAGTCGGTCATGACTTCGGATAGTGGCCTGGCACCCCGGCGATTGCCCGTTTTGGCATAGTCGCTAATCTGAGTAGCCAGCATCTGTACGGCGTCAAACTTCTCTGCCGCTGTCATCCCGTTTCGGGTGTAGAACAACTCAGTAGCTTCGTTCAGCTTCTGGATGCCGTAGCGCTCTGCGGCATGTTCCCGGACGACATTTGCATAAGCGCCGATGTTCGCCTGGCTAACAGTGTCTTTTGCAATCTGCATCAGATACGAGAAACCGCCAACCTGGCCGATTAGCCCGTCACGCTCAAGTCGTTCTGATACCGTTAATCCGTCAATGGGACTTGATTCTCTGCTCATTGTCTTCATCACACCGAAAATCACCTGGTGCGTGCGAGAGTAAAACGACTCGGATTTAAGCGTTGCCAGAACCTTCTGAGCGCGTTCGCTTTGCGAGTCAAGCAGGATTGCACCGATAACGCTTTGCTCGGCCTCCAGGCTGTGTGGGGCGGATAGAATTTCAGAGGTCATCGCAGGCTCCTTCGCGGGTTTTGGCGTAAACATCTACGTCGAGAAAATATTCCAAGGCTTTTTTCCGCCAGGTCTTACCGGTTCGCTGATCCGGCCTGTTCTCCAGCATCCATCGGCAGTTGTTGCTGATGTAAGTCAGATAGGCTTCCCAGTCGTTCAGGCTGAACGCATGACCGTCAAGCTTGCGGGTAACCTTCCCTGCTTTCTGCCAGAAGGTTCGAATCAGATTACGGCGCTTGTCAGTGATGATGTTGATTCCCTGACATTCAGGAAGGACTCTGCGATAAACCTCAACAACCTGCTCACAACTGATTGAAGGTTTTTTCTTCTCAGGATTTTCCGCAGGAGATGCACACTTAATATCTTTAGATATTAAGTTAGTATTTAGTAATTCTTTATCTGTGGACAATCGCTGGACACTGGCTGGACACTCCCCCCCCTCACGCCTTGCTGGCTGCGGGTTTGCGCTGGACACTGGCTGGACATCCGCTGGACACGAAAATTGCTGATATTCGTCGTATTTGGCCACTTTTAATACAGTGAATCGGTTGGTAGATTTGGTGCTGATCATGCCAAGGTTGGTGAACTTTCTGAGCAGCGCCTTTACCCGGTCAGCGGTTAATCCTGTTTCCATTGCCAGACTGTTCCTGCCAGTAATGAACTCGCCACGCTCACAGAAAATATCACCTGAGTCGGTGGCAATCATCGTAGGCTCATAGTTGGCACGGAGAAGAAGATGCACCCACAGGTGGGATGCTTCAGCGTCCTTGTAGAAGGGTGTATCCATGATTTTTCGGTGCAGCAAGGCGAACCCCTTACCGACTGAATTCGGCGTCTCCTGTTGCCGCCTGGCCTCCCTGACGACGGCAAGATTAGTTACGTTGATCACTTGTCTTTCTCCTTTGCCTTTTGCTCTTCAAGCATCTGGCGAAGCTTTTCCCCGGCTATCGGGTTGAAGCCCCGGATAAAGTCCAGGCGAGTGAGGTTTTTATGATTTATCGGGTGATTTGAGGAGCGCTTTCTCATGATTCCTCCCCGGTATCTTTGGTGCCGATACCAGCGCGATATTCAGCGAGGATGCGGTTAATTTCGTCAGAAGTATCCATGGCAAGCGCGAGATAATCACCATCGCCATTTCTCTCAAACTCTGCATCAACCAGAAGCTCTACAAGACGCCGTGCCTTGCGTGCGCTGAACTGAGGGATAGCATCGCTTTTAGTCAGCTTCGACTTGCCAGCAGCCTTAGCTTTCGCCATCTGCGCCTGGTCAATCTCACGCACGTTGTAACCCGGCTCGACATACAACTCAGCCAGAGGAACTAGGAAGGTTTTCTTCGCTGACATTTCCGTGCCGTTCTTGTCTTTGCCCTTGTAAAGCGATAGCAATGAACTCATAATTACTCCTGTATTTAGATCCAGTTGTTCGATATCAGGCCTCGAAGTGTTCCAAGCACTCCGGGGCTTTTTCTTTGGTGAGAATCCTTGCCACCTGTTTAGCCAGGTCAGCTAATTCCTCATCCTCAACACCCCATTCCAGGACGGCCAGTAACATGGACATCTTCGGGATCAGGCTGTCTTTCCATCTGGTAATCTGCGATTCGTTAATGCCTAAAGCTGATGCAACCTTGCGCTGCCCTCTTGCCGCAATGCGGTTGAGGATATTGCTGGTAATTTCAGAGGCTTTCTTGCGGGTGCTTGTGATTTCCATATGACATCATTCCTTTGTGGTTAAATAGTTACGTGTGAAACCAGTGGGGTTCCACATTGTGCTCCGACATTGCGGTGGGAGCGGATTCAGAGTTTTAAAGAGCGGTGGTGCTTATGCTGCGTTATCTTTCTGAACTTTCCGTACAGGGGCGAAAGCGATCGCCTCTTTGGTTACTGGCTTTGGGTCGCGGAAGTTGAGTGTTGCATTGGCAATGTCACTCGCCTTCTTTGCTGATGCTCCGCGCCAGCCATATGCCAGCTGATCCAGGTTGCCAACGGAGGTGTTTGCCAGCTTTGCGAGCTTCTCCCACTTCTCCCTGGTTGCCTGCTTCTTCCAGCGAAGCAGGTCATTAATCTGCTCAAATGCTGTAATGGTGTTTTGCATAAATGCTCCCGTTGCTAATGCATTGGGTAATATTAGCGATACGCTAAATTAATTGCAAGGAATCGTTTAGCAACATGCATATTTATCGCCGTGCTAAAAGATGGGAAAATTTAAGCATGGACATAAAAGAAATCAGGCGGGTTAACCTCCGCTACCAACAAAAGCAAGCGGCTGCCAAATTTGGTTTGAAGAAGGCTGACTTTGCAGAAAAGGTCGGCACATCCGCATCGACCCTCAGCCAGATCCTCGGAGATAATGCCGTGCGTAATCTGGGGGATGAACTCGCTCGAAAAATCGAGATGAACCTCGAACTACCAAGAGGCTGGCTTGACCAAGTTCACCCGGAACTGGAAGATGAAGAAAACAAGGGTGAGGCCAAAATCATTGGGGAAATAGAACCCTGGGACTCGGTCACCCCTATAGAAGATGATGAAGTTGAAGTGCCGTTCCTCAAGGAGGTGCAATTAGCCGCTGGGACAGGAAGCGCCTTCCAGGAAGATAATAATGGATTTAAGTTGAGGTTCGCCAAGTCGACTTTGCGCAGGTTAAACGTACAGTTTGATAATGCTGTATGTGTCGAAGTGATCGGAAACAGTATGGAACCAGTTCTCCCCAATGGCGCGACCGTTGGTGTGGATATGGGATGCACTGAGATTAAAGATGGCAAGATGTACGCCATTGATTATGGTGATTTGCTTCGAGTGAAAGTCCTTTACGCCGTCCCTGGCGGGAAGGTCAGGATCCGCAGTTATAATGAAGATGAACACAGAGAAGAAGTAAGAGATCGGAATGAAATTAGAATTATTGGCAAAGTATTCTGGTCTTCTGTGACCTACTAACCCTCATATCTTCCCTGAAACCCGCTGAGTGCGGGTTTTTTTGTGCCTAAAATTCACCACGCTAAACCTGCCGCTAAAATAAATATCCTTCCCATTCATTAATTTAGCAATTAACGCTAAAATATTTAGCGCATGGCTATTGCGTTGATTTTAGCACAATGCTAACTTTAACCACATCAGCAAGACGCACAGCACCACCGACAGGATGTCACGCTCTTTAAAAATCAGGGGTATGTCTCCGCAGGAATGCGGGGAACGATTTAACTCAACAGGAGGTTCTATGTAGAACTCATGCGGGTTAGACCGCAGCCGAAAGGCAATGCAGCAGTAATGATGCTGCCCTGAGTCGTCAAATGACGAGCCTGTGTAGTGACGGGTCAAGGTTCATATATCAAAACAAGCTCCGGTAGAGCAGCGCGAAAGCCAGGCGCGCACCGGTATCAGCGGCCCAAGTGGCGACAGAGACTCAAGGGCATGAGCGCGGCCACTGCGAGAGTGTGGCTCAAAGTGCAGTTGGCTTTGCAGCTTAGTAGCTCAGGAGAGCGAGTAAGACCAGTGAGTCGGCAAAGGAATTCGAACCGCGTACAAATCATTGTGCGTATCAGAGATGGCAGTAAATGAGGCAGATGCATCTCTCGTGTGCCATAGGCAAAGAGTCTGGGTTGGCTGCAATACCAGTAGATTTACCGCTGCCTCTAATGATTTGGGGGTTTCGGCAAAACTACTAATGAGGACGCAAGAATGACAATGAAATACTCAACAGCGAAATGCATTAAGTCAGAAGGAAACTCGCCCTTTGTCGCTGGTAAGGATTACCAGATCTTTCACGGTTCAGAAGAGGATCGCGCCGAAATTGGTCAGAACGTTTCTTATGGCTTAACAGCACAGATGGAGCATATAAGCGCTGATTGCCACCTAGTTTTTTGTATTAAGTGATTTTACCGCTGCCCTTATGCGTGAGGGCTTCGGTTAGTTCACTTGAGGTGCACCATGACAGTAGTCGTAACCATTCTGGCATCTGATAACGCCAGAAATCGCCGCAGAGCACGCAGAGAGGCTCAACGTGAGCAAGCCAATGCGGATGTTCAGCTCTCTCGCAAAATCGCTGTAATCGCATCCGGTTGCAGCAGCATGAAGGTAGCAAGAGCTATCAACGGGCCGAGTGTTCGTGATGTGAAAGAAGTCGAGTTTGTGACTCGCGAGGATCCGAAGCACCGGAAGGTGAACAACCCTTTCGGCCAGCACATTAACGCCCGCCAGAAGCAGCGCGGGTACAGCATTCCACTGATTTGAGGTGAGCATGTCTTTAGACCACGGCGTTCTGAATGTCCCGCTGGAGAAGCGAGGCAACTTCCACAGGGAATTGGATGACCACCTGGCAGCAGAGAAGCGCCGGAAAGAAGATGCGCTTTTCCTTCGTAAATACAGCTTTGACGAGGCTAAAGCAGAAGCTAAACGCCTGTTCCCGCTGATGGATAAGGCGTTGGTTAAAGCTGAGGCTAAGCGCCGAGGCATAAAACTGTCGGGGTTCAACGATGTGCTGCGAGATATCCGCGACTTCAAGCCGCGTCAGGCACCTGGTGTATTTGCAATGCTCACTATCAAATAACGAGGGAAAACAATGAACTCTACCGAATTGCAGAAGATTTTAGACGAACATAAGTTGTGGGTTACCTCGACGCAGGAAAGCGGATCGAGAGCCAACCTGCGCGATGCCAACCTGCGCGATGCCAACCTGCGCGATGCCAACCTGCGCGATGCCGACCTGCCTGATCACACCTTCGTAATTATGGGTGAGGCGTACTACCTGCAAATCACAAACGGTGAATATGTCAAGGCTGGATGCCAAAACCATACTGCAGAGCAATGGCGCTCATTCACCAAGCGTGAAATTGCCGAAATGGATGGTCGCAAGGCACTTAAGTTCTACCCACGCCTGCTTGATGTTATCGACTTTTACATGGGTAAAGGCGAGCGACCGGAATGGCTTAATGAGCCAGATGTGGAAACCGAAGACGCCGCTTAGTCGGCCTTTAACAGCGGCGCTGCCGCAGGAGTGAGAGATGGCAGATAATCATAAGCACTACGATTATTACCTAGTTGAGGGTGCGGACGTCAAAACCCTTATCGATGGATACGATAGCATTCGCAAGGGTCGCAGTGACATTATTACAGGTGTCATGGGTGAGTTCGGAGCTGTTGCTTACACGGACACATCTGGTTTTGGTGATAAGGGATCATTGCTGCGCGGTTTGGTGTGGAATGCTGATTATAAGTTTCCATGCGCTGTCACCATCAAACGCAGCGACTACCTGGATGGGAAAAAAGTTATTTCCGCTCGCGGAAAGGGAAATACCAAAGATGGCCGAGAATTCAATAAGCGACTAGACAGCAGCATTAAACAAGCCAATCAGAAGCTGGGATCTTTGCCTTCGTGGCAGGCTTATATTATTGACCATTATCATATTATGAGAACAGGTTTCGGCGAGGCTTCTGGCAACTTTGGCGTGGCAATGCTAACCACATACGGCGGGCGCTGCCCGGGTCGCGATGACTGTCTACTCTTCGCAATACCCAATGCAAAAGACAGGGATGGTTACGCCAAACACGGCGAGGTAGAGATTCCCCCGTACTTCCAGAAACTCACATACGGTCGATTCCATGACCTAGCAAACAATGAGGCTGCCTAAACCGCAGCCTTTTTTACGCCCGGAGCACACCATGATAGTAACTCGCAAGGATGGTAAATGGCATGTCACAGTACTGTCCTGCGGCTATATGTGGCGTGCTGATTTAGTTGAAGGTTATGGGGTGCTGGCAGGAAAGACAATCAGCCAGCAACTGAATAAAGAGCAGTGGGATAAGTGGAGGGTTGGATGAAAGAGAAATTTACGCCCGGGCCTTGGGTCGTGGATGCCGCAGATGTTGGGGCTGAGTTCAATATCGATAGCGCCGATGGCGGAACAAGCGTTGGTATTACATCACAGATTTTTCGCGACAAAGATAACGAGATTCGTAGGGCAAATACTCAGCTAATCGCTGCGGCACCTGAACTACTTGAGGCGCTTCGATGCTTAAAGCGTGAGCTGGTTCTCTCTGATGTCGATTTGGCTTATATCGAGTCTCACTTCAGGCCGCACCTTGACAGAGCGTCATCCGCAATCAAAAAGGCTTTGGGAGAATCACAATGAGCAAAGAAACAGGTGGTTTTGCATTCCCGAGCAAGGTTTCAAACCTGAGTAACGAGAAGCAAAATATTTACGGGTATGACGTTCCTCCTGGTGATTCTTTTATTGCTGGAGGAATGACGCTACTTGACCATTTTGCAGGGCTGGCGCTACAGGGAATGCTATCAAATCCAGAGTGGAATCACTGGAGTACGGAACGGCATGTTAAGCACGCATATGAAGTGGCTGACGCAATGCTTCTTGCGCGCGGCGAGTAACTGAGGAGAAGAGGATGGAGTGGATTAAGTACTCAGAAAAGAAACCGGAGGCCGCTGGTGTTTATCTGTGGAGGATGGGGAGTCGAAAAGTCAAAGGATTGGTTGTGATTGCCAGGTCTAAATTCCGTCTTCGCGGTGCAGGTTACGAGAATGTTTTATCGCCTGAGTTTGATTACTGGAACGGATATTCCTTAGTGTTGCCTGGAGAACTTGAGTGGGCAGAAGATGATGAATCCCTGCCGGATATCACCTTTGAGAATCTCCCATCCGCTAAACAGTGCCCTTTCTGCAAGAAGGCTCCAGTCATTAAAGCTTTTGAGTGGGACCGGGGTTGCCGTGTAAGCCCAGAGCCATACATTCTCAATCAGTTTCAACTCAAGTGCTGTGGCTGGATTGCGGCTGTCACTTTCGAAAGCCCAGTAACAGCAATCGAAAAATGGAATGAAAAGTTAGCCGAGTGACACCGCAATGCCCTGTCGCAGTAGGGCATTTCGATGACGCCCAGTCATCAGTAAAGCGCTTTAGTCGTCAGGCAAAGGCGTTAAAGAAAATTGCATAGCCGTTTTGGCCTGAGCTAACCCTCGGGCCTTTTTTATACCCAAAATTCAGGAGTGAACATGAGCGAAACAACGGATCTGGTTGTCATTGAGAAGGCTAACGCCCTCACCGTTTTTAAGTCCAGCGACCAGATTGAAGAAATTCTGGCAAAAGTTGAACGTGAAGTTATGTCCTTTGTGCCGGATGTCTCCACGGCAAAGGGCAGAAAAGAGATTGCTTCCCTGGCCTACCGCGTAGCGCAGACCAAAACTTATCTCGATAGCCTGGGTAAAGACCTGGTGGCAGAGCTGAAGGAAATCCCGAAGCTGATTGACGGCAACCGGAAGACGGTGCGTGACCGCCTTGACGCGCTGAAGGAGAAGGCACGGCAGCCACTTAGTGATTACGAAGCAGAACAGGAGCGCTTAAAGGCTGAAGAGGCGGCGAGGCTTGCTGCTGAGAAGTTGGCTGCTGAAATTGAATCAGCACACGAAATGGCACTGCTAATGAACAAGGACTTCGACCGGGAACGCGCAGAAGCAGCTGCCGAAGCAGAACGCCAGCGTATCACACATGAAGAAGAGATTAAGCGTCAGGCAGTAGAACAGGCGCGGCAGGAAGCAGAAGCAAAGGCGCAACGTGACCGCGAGGCGGCCGCCCAGCGTGAAGCGCAGTTAATCGCTCAGGCAGAAAAGGAAAAATCGGACCGCATCGCAGCACAGGAACGTGCAGAGCGTGAAGCCAGAGAGGCGCAGGAGCGCACCGAGCAGCTGGCAAAAGAAGCGCGTGAGCAGGCAGAGCGTGAAAAGCAGCAAGCCATTGAGTCAGCTCAGCGCAAAGCTCAGGAAGAAGCTGATCGCATTAAGCGTGAAACACAACAGAAAGAAGCAGCACGATTGGCTGAAGAGAAGCGCATTGCTGATGAAGCGGCAAAACGTGCAGCCAATGAAGCCCATCGCAAGGCAGTCGGCACCGATGTTGTGAAAGGCCTGGTAGAACACGCTGGCTTAACGCGTGAACAGGCTATCGCAACGCTGAAGGCTCTTATGAGCAACTCAATCCCTCATACAAGCATCAACTACTAATTCAATTCTAAGGAATCGACCATGCAACTCGTCATTGCAGGGTGGCCTGTTGCTGGCCGCTCTGAATCACTTCTCGACGTAATCACCCGCCGCCTCCGTTCTGGCTGGCGCTCATTAATCGACACTCTCAGCCAGCCGGGCAACCCACTATGACAATTGTACCCGTCAACGGAACCATCTACGTCACTCAGGGAAATCGAGAATTTGGAAAGCTATATGAAACCTCTTTCCCTGACACAAAGGAAGGCATGAAAGAGGCTTATGACTGGGCGCAGACAATCGCTCTAGGCTGGCGCGACTGTCAGGACAAAGACTGGAGGAAATATCATGCAGCATGACGCAGCAGACGAATTCTTTATCGCCCTGATGGCTCCGTTCGTAGAGCCAATCATGACCGACTTACTGGCACAGCAGGAAGCTATCGCCGACTACCGCACGGAGCAGCAGGAGATGATGATGGGAGGTTATTGTGAGCAGTGAATTCTTTATCAGACTGGCTGAGATACAGCGAACCCTTAACGCCCCAAAGAATCAGTTTAACAGCTTTGGGAAATACAAATACCGAAGCTGTGAGGACATTCTCGAAGGCGTTAAGCCCCTGCTGAACGGGCTTTTCCTCTCTATCTCAGACGAAATAGTGATGATTGGCGATCGCTATTACGTCAAGGCTACAGCCACCATAACCGATGGTGAGACATCGCACTCCGCATCCGCAATGGCAAGAGAGGCCAGCGAAAAGAAAGGCATGGATGATGCGCAGGTGACAGGCGCGACAAGCTCCTATGCCAGAAAATACTGCCTGAATGGTTTGTTTGGAATTGACGACTCCAAGGATGCTGATACAGACGAGCATAAGCGCCAACAAAGCACTCAGCAGCAAAGGCCGCCAGCAATCAATCCTGACGCAACGCTTACTGCATTCACTGAGTATGCCGGGAATGAAAATGACAAGGCTAAGCTGCAATCAGAATATAAAAAGGCATGGGCCGCCCTGTCAGGGCACCCAGAACATCAGCAGAAGTGCAAAGACATCACAGGCATTCGCCTGGCAGAACTGAAGCAAGCCGCTTAACCCCCACCCCGGCAGGAATCCCAATGAGAGAACTCACACCTGAACAACAGGAGCATTGCGCACGCCTGCCGGAATATCGGCGGGCATCATACCGCCACAAAGCTTCACGCATGACTGACAGGGAGCGTCAGATGGAAAGTATAGCGTGGGATGCCGGACGGGCATGGATGGCGCTGAAAGCTGGAGAGTCACACCCACGCATCAACACACTGACCGTGTCGCAGCGAAAAGACAGGCTTGTTACCCGACGCTACGCCGAGCAGGCGGCATTTTATCCCCAGCAGCCTCAAATCATCGTTACTTCAGCACCGCTACAAGAGCTATGGGGGGATTACCGCGATTACCGTTACGGTGCAGGCGGTGCAGTCAGGCAGGAATAGGCATGGACGGAAAAATACATAAACGCCGTGGAAAGCAACTGTCTGACGGACGCAGTTGGACGCAGGGCGAAATTCAGCAATTGCACCAATTAGCCCACCACCTACCCCCGAAATTAATAGCCAGAACACTCGAAAGAAGCCATGAGTCCGTGCGCCAGAAGGCCAGCAGGGAAGGCATCCGGTTTCTGGAATATCGGGCTAACAACATTACTGGCTGACTGCGGTCGGCGGGAGAGAGATATGACAGAGATTAAGCGTTATCAGGAATATTCATATGGCGTGGAAGAAACAGCCATAGGTGAATTTGTGAAGTTCGACGACCATGCCGCAATCGTGGCCGCGCTTCAAGAGAATCTATCCCGCTACTCAATGTCACCAGGGTGGGCTGACCAGCGGCAGAATGAATCAAAGTATGTTCGTGAGGTGCTGGGATTTGGTGCTGATGCTGATGATGTATCGCCTAAGGATTTGGTCGATGCGATTACCGCGCTTCAGGAGCAGGTGCGGGCGCTGGCTGCTGAGAATGTGGCGCAGAAATTGGCTCTTGAACCGCAAGAAGTTCCTGATGAGTTGCAAGATTTACTTAATGACACAGCTAAATTAGATATCGATTCAGAGGGCGGATTAGATAGCGATTCAGCGAGCGGTCAATCGTGGGGTTGGGTTGAAAATTCCGCTGATGTTATCCGCGCCGTACTGGCTGCCATTAAACCAGAAACCCCAGCCACAGACGCCGCTATCCGCGGGATTCGGGCTGATGGAGCGGCAGCGTGTGGGACTCATCTTCGTGAATGGTATGACTATCAGGTTGAAGAGCGGGCCGAAGAGTTCTCTGAACGCATCCGCGCCGGGGAGGTTTTATGAGCACAGGCAGAGAGCCGATGCGTCGTACTGATCGCGATGATGGAATGAACCTTCCCGAAGGGAAAACATGTGGCGACTGCGTACACGCTCGTCGCTGCACAATGATGTTCGGTCATATCCCCGACGATGAAGTCTGCGATTGGAGTCCATCACGATTTCGTGAGAAATCGCAGGCAGGAGAGCAGCAATGAACACACAACAGTTAAAAGAGCTGGCTCAGCGGGCTACCGGTGGGGTGTGGCGAGCTTTTATCAATGAAAAAGCAAACGTATTCTCCATCCATACACCAGAAGATCCACGCTGTGGAGACATCATCGATTGGATGGGTTTCGACGGTGTCGATTGTAGTAAGAAGCAGAAAGCACGTAACGCACGATTCATAGCTGCATCCAACCCCGATACTGTGATAGCTCTGATTGAGCGCCTGGAAGCGGCAGAGCGTGAGCGCGACGATCTGCGTGCAGAGATTACACGGCGCGATGCTGCGGCGGGTGAGCCTGTTGCGTGGAAGTGGCGACTTACCAGCGCTCATGACGGCGCACAGATTGGGCCGTGGAGGTTGTGTCTTGCGCCGCTAACGCCTGGTAATGGGAGTGGATGTAAAACAGAATCCATTGCCCTCTACACCGCCGCACAGCCAGCCGTGTTGCCGCCTGAGAAGCCTGTAGTTTTCGGTAGCGATCTTTGTCAGGACATCGAAAATTACGGATACAACCTAGCCCTTGCAGACACACGGCAACTGGGCGCACAGCAGCAGAAGGTTGTTGAGTTGCCCGCTGAGAGATTCTGTCCGGCGGAGTATGCAGGAAGCCTACTTTGGACGGAAACAGAGGTGTGGAACAAAGCGATAGAGGCCTGCCGCGTGAATCTCGACGCGGCCAATGTGAAATATGAGGTGAAGAAATGAAAAACGAAAACGTTAAGTATTTCAATGACGGCAATGACATAAATCTCATGCTCAAAGGCATTCACACGAAAGATCAGGTTGTCTCTCTGGCAATTAAGCAGGGAGTTATCGCACCTGATGATAATTTTTCAGGGCAAGCTGAGTCAGGGTGGTGGAAGGCTGTCCCGCATTGTGAGGGCGGGGTTGAATACCATCAGTCAACAGAGAGTGTTCGCGGTTCATTTAAGGCTACATTCGTGGGGAAGTGGGGATGATTAACGAACTAATCGAGCAAATCGGCGGACGCATTACTTTGAATGACTTGGCTTCCGGCCTGTATAACCCTGGCGAAAATTCTCGGGTTACACTGGCATTGATGGCCCGCGCCCTGCTGGCGGTGCTGGATGCCAAAGCTGAGTTGTGGGAAATAGATAATCCTGGGGAAGGCAGTCGCTATTCCGCACACGAAAGAAAGCCTGGTGACTGGGATTATTCATTAGTAAAGCGTGGCTTTTACGGGGTTCCGACCGTGGCGCACTCAGGAACACAAATTTTCCAGTTGCGCGACAGCAGGCAGTGGTATGACGTAGATCGAGATATTTACGACGAGAACATACCATTTCAAGAGGGCCGAATTGTTTACAGTGACGTGCCGCCAGCGGCCAGCGTGCCGGGTGCTTGGTTCGCTATGTGCGGTGACTGGCGTGATGAAAATGTCGCTATTCACGGTGATAGCGGCCTGATAGTCAGTGGCATTGAACCAGGCAAAGCACGGGCAATTATTTACGCTCACAATGTTGGCGCTGAGACAGTTTCAGCAGCAGCAGCAGCGCCGGGAGGTGTCGATGGAAACGATTAATGTCGTTTTAACTGCTGATGGATTCAGCCTGGACGGGCAATACAGGCTTGTCCCTGTTGAGCCATCTCATGAACAAAAGCTGGCGAGTAAGCGATATAAAGCCAAGTACAAAATACCTACCGGGCCAGGGGTGTATCGGGCGATGGTATACGCAGCTCCTCCACCAAAATAAACCACACGCAATCACAGTCGCTAATGCGGCTTTTTTTTACGCCCAAATTATGGAGAAACCCCATGCACGCAGACATAACAGACCAGGCCGCAGAGCTTGAGGAACTGGAAAGGACTATCGCACTGGCTAACAGGAAGAAGCCGGAGCCACCATCGCCCGTGTGCCGGAATTCAGACTGCGGCGAACCATCACAGCCGGGTACGAGTTACTGCTGCCCGGAGTGCCGGGAAGACCACGAGAAGTGGCAGCGGGCAATTCAGCAGCGCCGTGTAGCGTAAGGATGCGCGATGTCGCCAGAGATTCAGAACGCGATAAACAGCACAGCCCGAGCGGCACTTAACGAATACTTCAGCAAATCAAACACCCTCACCTATCGTCAGATTCTCGACAAACACTCAACCAAAATAGCCACGCTAATCCCTGCAAAACATAGCGGTCGTGCATGGCTATGGCTGAATTGTGTTTGTCAGTCGATGGGTGGGAGGAAAGGAGAATAAGCATGGGAAAGATGACATTTGTTTTTGAGTTTGAGGATGGAAAGGAGCCGTCAGTTGGTGCAGGGATGGATTTTCACGGAGGGAGGATAGTTTCAGCGGCATTTTTCGATTATCGCGATGACTTCTTTACTGAGCGACAGAATGACCAAATCAGCAATGCGATAGACGATGTTCCGTTCGGCAATGAAGGAATAACTCACGAAGAGGCGAGCGCAATTTTAGAAAAACTCAGCCTGCTAACCATTTAACCCCTCCCCCATCTATCTACTGAGGTAACTATGTCAGACACCGCACTTATCAAAGAGGAGGAGGTTATGGAGAAGTTGCATATCTCTTCCCGCACAACGATGTGGAACTACTGCAACAGGTACAACTTCCCACTTCCGGTCCGAACCCGTCCAAAGGCATATCTTCGCTCGGCGGTCGATTCATGGCTGCTGAATGGCGGCGTTAACCAGAAAGTTTCTTGACGTGCCAGAACAGCTTATCGGCATGCAGTTCATACCCCTTTCGCTGGTCCTCAAGCCAGTCATGCTTGTTATATACCGCCATCACCCCTCCCAACTCATGCCCCAGCATTCTTTCTGTTACATGCGGGGCCACGCCTTCTTCAGAAAGGCGCGTGACCAGGGTTCGCCTGAAGTCATGCGCCCTCCAGTAATTTAAATCCATTCCTTCTCTGACTCGCTGGATGTACCTGTTAGCCGCGGCAATGGTGATCGGCTGCTTGATGTTGGCCCCCGGGAAAAGAGCCTGGTCATATGTCATCATCGCCTTTTCAAGCAAGGGTTTTATCTGCTCAAAAATAGGCCTTCGGATGATGTTTCCCATTTTGCTGTGCTCTTTTGGCACGGTCCAGACAAGCTCATTCATATCGAACTCTGATCGCTCAGACAGGCGTAGTTCAGATACTCTGGCGCCCCACAGCATCAACATCTGATGAAGAAGCTTGTTAGACGTGGCCGCCCTGCTCCTTTCTATCGCGATCCAGATTTGCGCCAGCTCCGTATAGGTCAGGACACGACTACCTGTTTCGGCCCGGGTGCCAACGTCTTTCGGGGAGATACGCATAATAGAGCAGTTATCTATCACCTGGCGGCGAATGCACCAACTGATAGCTGACCGCATTTGTGTGAGAAGCTGCCTCGCTCGACGCGGGTTATCCCTCTCCTGGGCAGTAAACAGGTCAACCCACTGCTTTACAGATATGTCGGAAATAGGCCTGCCGGGAAAAGAATTGCGAAGGTTCTTCAGTAACGTTGATTCGTATAGCGCCTGGGTTTTTGGACGCAATGCTACTTTAACGTAGTTGTCATGCCAGTAGTCCAGGCAATCAGCAACAGTCATACTCTTGTCGCCAGATTCGCTCTCAAAGTAGAAGCGCGGGTCTTTCCCTCCGTCATACATCACGCGAAGGTCGGCGGTTGTTGCCCTTGCATCTTTCAGACTCACCGCTGGGTATCGACCAAGGCCAAGCCTCTGTGCTTTCCCGGCCCACCTGTATCGATACTGAAAGGTGATAACGCCCTTTGGTGATATGCGAACGCCAAGGCCATCAGCGTCTGCTACTTCAGGACTTCCCGAATATGGTTTACCATGTATGGAGCGGAGCTTAGTGTCGCTGAGGGCCATAATAATTTTCTGTACGCGTGGTTTCAGGGATTCTGTACCAACTATGTACACAATATTGCATGGACTAAAGCGAACCGCAATGAACCAGAATGAACAGATGTGAACAATGCAGGGTTTGGAAGTAGAGTTGAGCACTGCCTTTTCAGAGAGTTAACGAACAGAAGTGAACAGAGAGAAACAGTGAAAGACACAACTAATCAACCTACGTTCCTTTTTCACGATTACGAAACCTTCGGTAAAAGCCCCTCGCTGGACCGTCCTGCACAGTTCGCGGGTATCCGCACCGATATGGATTTCAACATCCTGGGCGAGCCTGAGGTGTTTTACTGTCAGCCTGCGGACGACTATCTGCCACAGCCGGAAGCCGTGGTGATCACCGGTATCACACCGCAGATTGCACGCGCACGCGGCGTCAGTGAAGCGGAGTTTACCCGCCGTATTCATCAGCTGTTCAGCGAACCCAATACCTGTGTTGTCGGCTATAACAACGTGCGCTTTGACGATGAAGTCAGTCGCAATTTGTTCTATCGCAACTTTTACGATCCCTACGCCTGGAGCTGGCAGTACGGCAACAGCCGCTGGGATCTGCTGGATGTGATGCGTGCCTGCTATGCCCTGCGCCCGGACGGCATTGAATGGCCTGAAAACGAGGACGGCTTCCCCAGCTTCCGCCTTGAACACCTGACCAAAGCCAACGGCGTGGCCCATGAAAATGCCCACGATGCGATGTCGGATGTGTATGCCACCATTGCGATGGCAAAGCGGGTGAAAGAGCAACAGCCGCGCCTGTATGACTTCCTGTTCAGCCACCGCAATAAACAAAAAATCAGTGCGCTGGTCGATATTCCGCAGATGAAACCGCTGGTACATATTTCCGGCATGTTTGGTGCGGCTCGCGGTAACACCAGCTGGATTGCCCCGCTGGCCTGGCATCCCGATAACCGCAATGCGCTGATTACCTGCGACCTTGGCGGAGATATGACGCCGCTACTGACCCTGAGCGCCGATGAGCTGCGTGAGCGGCTGTACACACCGCGCAGTGAGCTGGGCGATGCTGCCCCGGTGCCGCTGAAGCTGGTGCATATCAACAAGTGTCCGGTGGTTGCCCCTGCCAATACCCTGCGCCCGGAAGATGCGGAACGCATTGGCATTGACCGTCAGCACTGCCTGGATAACCTTACTCTGCTGCGTCAGCACCCGGAGGTGCGGGAAAAGGTGGTGGCGTTGTATGCCGATGCGGAGCCTTTTAAGCCCTCAGAAGATGTTGATGCCCAGATTTATAACGGCTTCTTTAGCGATGCCGACCGTAATGCGATGAATATCATTCGCCAGACTGCCCCGGAAAATCTTCCGGCGCTGGATTTAGCGTTCAACGATGCCCGCATTGAGAAGCTGCTGTTCCGCTATCGCGCACGCAACTTCCGCGGCACGCTGGATGATGCTGAGCAGAAACGCTGGCTGCAACATCGTCGTGAGGTGCTGAATCCTGAGCGAGTGCAGAACTATGTGCAGGAGCTGGAAATGTTATTTAATCAGTACGAAGGGGAACAGGCGAAGCTGGATCAGCTGAAAGCGTTGTTTGAGTACGCGCGAGAACTGGTGTCCTGATATGAACAGGGCGGACCCAACAGCGGTCCGCCCTGACAGAGAATGATGCGCCCGTGAGGGTTTACATCAAATCTTCACTGCACTGCGGCACCGGGTTACGGAAGCTGCGGGTCACAAAGGCCAGATACAACAGGCCAATCGCAGCCCAGACCAGGCCAAGCACCATTGAGCTCTCTTCCAGATTCACCCACAGTGCGCCCACGGTCAGCGCCCCCATCAGCGGCAGCACCAGGAACGTGAAGTTATCCTTCAGGGTCTTGTTACGCTTTTCACGGATCCAGAACTGTGAAATCACCGACAGGTTAACAAAGGTAAATGCCACCAGCGCACCGAAGTTAATCAGCGCCGTCGCGGTCACCAGATCAAAGGTCACGGAAGACAGCGCGATCACGCCGACCAGCAACACGTTCAGTGCCGGAGTACGCCATTTCGGATGGATATAGCCGAAGAAGCGCACCGGGAACACGCCATCGCGGCCCATCACGTACATCAGACGAGACACGCCCGCATGTGCCGCCATACCGGAAGCCAGTACCGTGACACAGGAGAAGATCAGGATACCGAACTGGAAGGTTTTGCCTGCCACATACAGCATAATTTCCGGCTGTGACGCATCCGGATCTTTAAAGCGCGAGATATCCGGGAAGTACAACTGCAGGAAATACGACACCACAATAAAGATGACGCCGCCGATCAGTGCGGTAAGGAAGATCGCTTTCGGGATAACGCGCTCTGCATCTTTGGTCTCTTCCGACAGTGAACTGATACCGTCAAAGCCCAGGAAGGAGAAACAGAGTATCGTCGCGCCGGTGATCATCGGCACCACATTCGCGTTTTCTGACCAGAACGGTTTGCTGCTGACCAGCGTGCCTGCGCCTTCACCGTGCGCCACACCCCAGACAACCATCGCCATGATCGCCACCATCACCACCACCTGCAGCACAACAATCACGCTGTTAAAGTTGGCAACGGTTTTAATCCCTTTGAGGTTAGAGAGGGTCATAAAGCCCACCAGCAACACCACAAAGATCCATGATGGAATGCCTGGAACCAGTGCTTCCCAGTATATTTTCGCCAGCAGGATATTGATCATCGGCATAAACAGATAATCAAGCAGCGAAGACCAACCGACCATAAAGCCGACGTGCGGGCTAATCGCTTTCTGCGCATAGGTATAGGCCGATCCCGCAGACGGGAAACGACGAACCAACTGGCCGTAGCTCAGTGCAGTAAACAAAATAGCAATCAGCGCAAATGCGTACGCGGTCGCAACGTGGCCGTCCGTCAGGCCAGAAACGATGCCAAAGGTATCAAATAAGGTCATTGGCTGCATATAAGCCAGACCCATCATCACCACAGGCAATAACGTCAGCGTTTTTTTCAGTTTTGCACGCGGCTGGGCGGCTGAAGTGAGCGTATCAAGCGACATGATTTAGCCTCCCCATAGCGTCAACCTGACTGGGCTGAACCACAGGGGAGCTATGCATTGTGCGATAGCTTTTCGAAAGAGGATACTGGGAAGAACTGGCAGGTGTGAAGGTGCTACCTGCATTGGCGCCGTAGTCATCGCGCTGGCGGATCCCAGCAGACGCCGGAGTAAGGTGGTGAAGTCCCATGTTTGTTTCCTCAATAAAACACGTCAAAGTGTATTTAAAAGCGAATATCTATCCGGTTCTGGACCGGCCTCTTTAAAATGCGAAAGTTGTGTGCCTGCTGACCGACAGATAAAAAAATACCGCCGCCAGGTAATATCAGCGTCGGTTTCATGTGTCGTTTTGCAGGGCGCATATTTTGCACCAAAGTAAGGCATGATGACAAGCCTCTAAGCGCTTCAGTTACAATTTATTGAAATAAAGAGAGTAAACCGGGCGTGACAGTCACACCCGGCGCAGGAATTTCAGGCATTTTTCAGCATCCAGTCAATCTCCGTGGCGGTGATCAACCGTTCAAACTGCATCAGTTCATGGTGTTTACACTGATGCCAGACAAAACCGAAACGCGTGCCCAGTAATGCCTGTATCGCATGGCTTTGTTCAAAGGCATTCAGTGCATCGCTTTGACGGATCGGCAGCGGGTTACCTTCCGCTTCGTGCCCGTTACCTTTGACCGCTGGCGGTAAGGGTAGCTGATTGTCCAGCCCATGTAATATTCCCGCCAGAATAGCCGCCATCACCAGATAGGGATTGGCATCCGCCCCGGCGACGCGATATTCCACGCGATGGTTCTGCTGGTCTGCGCAGGGGATGCGCAAAGCAACAGTACGGTTGTTATGGCCCCACGACGCCTGAAGCGGCACGAATGCATCCGGCAGGAAACGACGATAGGCATTCACATTGGGGGCCAGCAGCGCCATTGAAGCAGGCATCAAGTCAATCATGCCCGCCAGCGCGCGCTTCAGCAGCGGCGAATCGCTACCATCGTCACAGGTAAAGGCATTATGATCGGCCGCATCCAGCATGCTGATATGCACGTGCATGCCACTGCCCGCATACGCCTCGTAAGGTTTTGCCATAAAGGTGGCATTCATCCCGTGCTGCTCGGCGACCTGACGCACCAGTCGTTTTAGCTGAACGGCATGATCGCAGGCATTGAGCACGTGGCGGGTATGGTGCAGGTTGATTTCAAACTGTCCTGGAGAGGCTTCCGCCAACGCACCGTCAGCCGGGATCCCTTGCACATGTGCAAGGGAATCGATATCGCCCAGTACCGCTGAGAAGTGGTCAAGATTATCGACGGAATAGACCTGACTCTGCATGCTGCGTTCGTCGCTGCCCGGCGCACAGGGTGGCTGAATATCGCCTTCCGCATCACGCTGCTTATCGACCAGATAGAACTCCAGCTCTACCGCTACCACCGGAAACAAACCTCGATTGCGCAGTCGCTGCCAGAGGTGATTGAGTACGTTTCGGGGTTCAACGTCAAAGGGAGTGCCATCTTGATTGCACATCGTCAGCAAAACCTGCGCCAGATGGTGCGGATCCGCCGCTGAGGGCGTTAAGGTGCCTTCCACCGGCATACAAAGGTTATCGGGTTCGCCCAGCGCCTGGCCGAGTCCGGCCTCTTCAACGGTATTGCCCAGAATATCCATGGCGAAGACCGATGCCGGGAAGTAGCAACCCTTATCGAGTTTTGTCAGGCTGGCAATGGGGATGCGTTTACCGCGAAACACCCCGTTTAAATCATTGAGAAGAATATCGGCATACTGCGTGTCAGGATGGCGTTCCAGATAAGCTTTCACTTCATTCCGGAACGCGCTGGTTCGTTTTTCTTCACTGTGTCGCGTGAAGTCTTCCACTTCGACAATATTGGTCATCGCATCACCCTTTCAGGTTGTTGAGTACTGCTCAAAATAACAGCCACTCTCTTAACATAGCGCCAACACAAAAAGTGTGCAAATGTAACTATGCGCTTTATATTTGCGCGTATTGCGTTTGAATATTAAGCACCTGATTGCTAGATTGAAAATAGCTTGCACAGTTTTCGGCCATTTCAGGCTCGATTGGTTGATATATTGACCAGCGTGAGGAGGGATTGATGGGCATTATTTTTGACAAGCCGTTGATTGGCGTAGTGATGTGCCAGATTGATATTGGCGGTCACCCGACGCAGATGGTGCATAACAAGTACCTCGATGCCATCCTGTCTAATGGCGGTGTCCCGCTTGCCCTGCCCCACGGACTGATGTCCGCCCCACATGTGTTAGACAATGCGATGGCCGTGCTGGACGGTATTCTGCTGACAGGCAGCCCCAGCAATATTGAACCTCACCACTACGGCGAGAGCGGCACAGAAGCCCTGGCCGACCCCGGCCGCGATACGCTCTCCTTTGCCCTGATCCGTTATGCGCTGGATCACCAGATGCCGTTGCTGGCGATTTGTCGTGGCTTACAGGAACTGGTGGTGGCTGCGGGCGGTACGCTGCATCGCCAGTTGCATCAGGTTCCGGGGCTTCAGGAACATCGTGAGGACGAGGAGCTACCGCTGGACCAGCAATACGCGCCGGCGCATGAAGTCTGGGTGGAACCGGGTGGTCTGCTGTCTCCTCTGGTGAATCATTGTGAAAAATTCTGGGTTAACTCCCTGCACCAGCAGGGCATCCGCTCGACGGGTGATGCCCTGCGCATTGAAGCCCGTGCCGGAGACGGGCTGATCGAAGCCGTCAGCCATCGCCAGCACCCGTTTGCCCTGGCGGTACAGTGGCATCCTGAATGGCACAGCGACAGCTCGGCGCTGTCACGTCAGCTGTTTGAAGGCTTTATCGCCGCCTGCGTGGCAACGAAAAAGGACAATCGGCAATGAGTGAAACCACGCTGGCGCCCGGACGGCGTTTATCCGAAATCCGTCAACAGATGGGATTGTCACAACGTCGCGTGGCGGAGCTTTCCGGCCTGACGCACAGCGCCATCAGTACTATTGAACAGGACAAAGTCAGCCCGGCCGTAAGTACGCTGCAAAAACTGCTGAAAGTTTACGGTCTGTCGCTGTCCGAATTTTTTGCCGAAAAAGTGCAGGATGAGCCACCAAAGGTGGTGATCGATACCCATGAGCTGATCGATATCGGCAGCCAGGGCGTGTCGCTGCGCCTGATCCATAACGGTAATCCTCAGCGCACGCTGGCGATGCTGCTGGAAACCTACGAACCCGGTGCCACGACGGGCGAGAAAATTCGCCACCAGGGGGAAGAGACCGGCACGCTGCTGGAAGGTGAAATCATTCTGACGATCAGCGGCCAGAGCTACGCGCTGCATGCCGGGCAGAGTTATGTGATCGATACCGGCAAGCCCCACAGCTTTACCAATTCATCCACGCGGCCCTGCCGCATTATCAGCGCACATACTCCGGCCACATTCTGACGGTCAGGGGCGATGCTGTTTTCGGTCGCCTTTGAGGCAGTGATTAAGGGAGAAGGTATGGAACATATCAACAGCTATTATGCCGCCACCACGAATTCGCACGATCCCTGGCCCGTTCTGGAAGGGGATATTCAGTGCGACGTCTGCATCATTGGCGGGGGATTTACCGGGCTGTCGTCTGCCCTGTTCCTTACCGAGGCGGGCTACGATGTGGTGTTGCTGGAGGCGGCACGCGTGGGCTTTGGTGCCAGCGGGCGCAATGGCGGCCAGGTGGTTAACTCTTACAGCCGTGATGTTGATGTTATTGAGCAACGCTACGGCAAAGAGACGGCACGCCTGCTCGGCAGCATGATGTTTGAAGGGGCGACGATCATTCGCGATCGCATCGATCGCTATGCGATTCGCTGCGACTATCGGCCGGGAAGTATTTTCGCCGCGCTGAATCATCGCCAGATGCAGCATCTGACAGCGCAACACCGCCTGTGGCAGCGCTATGGCAATCACGACGTCGAGCTGCTTGATCAAAGTGGCATCCGGCGGGAAGTGGGCACAGAGCGCTATGTGGGCGGGCTGCTGGACAACCGTGGTGGCCATATTCATCCGCTGAATCTGGCGCTCGGTGAGGCCGAAGCCATCCGCCGTCACGGCGGGCGTATTTATGAAAACTCTGCTGTGACTGCCGTAAACTATGGCACTCCGCATCGGGTACGAACTGAGCGCGGCGAGGTGAATGCGCGTTTTGTGATCTTCGCCGGGAATGCCTATCTCGCCCCACATCTTGAACCCCGGCTGGCGAAAAAAAGCCTGCCCTGTGGTTCGCAGATTATTGCTACTGAACCGCTTTCAGCGGACAAGGCACTGTCGTTGCTGCCCAACCATCGCTGTGTGGAGGACTGTAACTATCTGCTGGATTACTTCCGCCTGACAGCGGATAACCGCCTGTTGTACGGAGGTGGCGTAATCTACGGCGCACGCGAGCCGGGCGATATCGATGCCCTTATCCGCCCGAAGCTGCTGAAGACCTTTCCACAGCTGGCTGGCGTGAAGTTTGACTATGCGTGGAGCGGTAATTTCCTGCTCACCCTGTCACGGATGCCGCAGTTTGGGCGCCTGGAGAACGGCGTTTACTATATGCAAGGTGACAGCGGCCACGGCGTGACCTGTACCCATCTGGCAGGAAAGTTGATTGCTGAGGCGATGCGGGGAGATGCCGAGCGCTTTGATGCGTTCGCCCGGTTACCGCACCTGCCCTTCCCCGGCGGTCGTCGCCTGCGCGTGCCATTAACCGCGATCGGTGCCGCATGGTACGCGTTGAGGGATCGGTTAGGTGTTTGATGGGCTGACCTTCTGTTTCGGTCAGCCCCTTGTTTATCACGACAATGGCATTCTGGCGGGGTCGGGGTAACTGTATTCAAACCCCAGCTCGCGGCAGATTTTACTGCCATCGATCAGCTTGCCGTTGTTCTGTTCATGCTCTGCCAGGAAGGTGGGTGGCGTCAGCCCTAACTGCCGCGCAACCTGCGGGTAAAACTGATTACGCGCCGGGTGCTGTGGGGCGCTGAGATTATAAATATGCCCACCTTTCGGGGTCTGCAACAACAGGCTAATCGCGGCAATCACATCGTCCAGGTGCACCAGATTGACGCCCTGATTACCATTGGCAATATCGGTTTTCCCCGCAAGGAAACGCCCCGGATGACGATGTGGGCCAACCAGTCCGGCAAGACGCAAGATATCCACCGAGGTGTTCGGCAGTTTATGTAGCCAGCTCTCCAGCGTTTGTAGCGTTTTTCCGGCCACGCTGACTGGGTCCAGCACGCTGCTCTCTTTAGTGATGCCACTGTGGTCGCCGTACACCGAGGTTGAACTGGTAAAAATTATCCGTGGCACGTTAAATGCCAGCGCGCTGTCCACCAGTTGCTGTACAGACAGCAGATAATTTTCGCCCCCGGCCGCAGTACGGCTGGCCGGTAGCGTCACTACCAACGCATCGACACTGAGCAGAGCCTCAAGATCATCTGCGTCGCAGTTCAGTTCCGGCGTCAATTCAAGAAGATAACTATCAATGCCGCTTCCTCGTGCAGCATTAACCCCGTCGGGCGTGGTTTTCGTGCCGGTGACCTGCCAGCCCGCACCCGCCAGCGACATGGCCAGCGGCATACCTAGCCATCCCAGGCCAACAATTGCGACTCGTTTCATCCCTAATCTCCTGTTGTTAACACAGATCGTGCAGACTGTTATCTTCTCAGGCTACGCCAGCGCTCAGTCGGTGACAACCGACAGTTGATAAGAGAATTTTTCAACATGTACAAAAAAGTGTTGCGCGACGCGCCCATTCTCGTTAGGTTGTTTGTCACGTAATGAATATTCATTCATCCAAGAGAATTTTATGAAACGCGTTCAGTTCAATCACCATCATCACCATCACCCTGACTAGTCTTTCAGGCGATGTGTGCTGGAAGACGATCAGGATCTTCCAGTGGTGCAGAACGCAAACTCAGCCCCCGGAAGATCGCCTTCCGGGGGCTTTTTTTATGCCCTGAGATCAAGAAGAACGCGGATACACCATACAGACAGGAAAAGGATAAGAACCCATGTTAGATAACACCCGTTTACGCATAGCTATGCAGAAATCAGGCCGTTTAAGCGATGAATCACGCGAATTGCTCGCGCGCTGCGGTATTAAAATCAACCTCCAGCAGCAGCGTCTGATCGCCTTCGCAGAAAACATGCCGATTGATATTCTGCGGGTGCGCGATGACGATATTCCGGGCCTGGTCATGGACGGCGTGGTCGATCTGGGGATTATTGGTGAAAACGTGCTGGAAGAAGAGCTGCTGACCCGCCGCGCTCAGGGCGATGATCCACGTTACTTCACGCTGCGCCGCCTCGATTTCGGTGGCTGTCGTCTGTCACTGGCGATGTCCGTTGATGACGAATACACCGGCCCACAATGTTTGCAAAACACCCGCATTGCCACTTCTTATCCGCACTTGCTGAAAAAGTATCTCGATAAGCAAGGCGTCAACTTCAAATCCTGCCTGCTGAACGGTTCCGTCGAAGTCGCTCCACGCGCCGGTCTGGCCGATGCCATCTGTGACCTGGTCTCTACCGGTGCCACGCTGGAAGCCAACGGTCTGCGTGAAGTGGAAGTGATCTACCGCTCTAAAGCCTGCCTGATCCAGCGCGATGGCGAAATGCCTGCCGCCAAGCAGGAGCTGATCGACAAACTGATGACGCGTATTCAGGGCGTGATCCAGGCACGTGAATCCAAGTACATCATGCTGCACGCACCGAGCGAACGCCTGGACGATATTATCGCCCTGCTGCCAGGTGCTGAGCGCCCAACGTTGCTGCCACTGGCCGGTGATAAGAGCCGCGTAGCGATGCACATGGTCAGCACCGAAACCCTGTTCTGGGAAACGATGGAAAAACTGAAAGCCCTGGGTGCCAGCTCCATTCTGGTGCTGCCTATTGAGAAGATGATGGAGTAATCCGATGGCGACCCTGATGACCCCCATTGCCTGGCAGGATTGCAGTGCCGAACAGCAGCAGGCCCTGCTGCTTCGTCCGGCGCTTGAAGCCTCTGACAGCATTAGTGCCACCGTGCGAGGCATTCTCGACAAGGTTTCAAGTGAAGGTGACGATGCATTGCGTTATTACAGCGCCACCTTTGATAAGACCCAGGTTGATGCGCTGCGCGTCAGCGAACAGCAGATCACCGACGCCTGTGCGCGACTGGATGATGAGATCAAGCAGGCGATGGCTGTTGCGGTCGCCAATATTGATACCTTCCACCAGGCGCAGCAGTTGCCGCCGGTGGATATCGAAACACAGCCCGGCGTGCGCTGCCAGCAGGTTACGCGCCCAGTGGCGTCAGTCGGCCTCTATATTCCCGGTGGCACGGCTCCGCTGTTCTCCACGGTACTGATGCTGGCCACCCCGGCACGTATCGCAGGCTGTGGCCGTGTGGTGCTCTGCTCCCCACCTCCGATTGCCGATGAAATTCTTTATGCTGCACGCCTGTGCGGCGTGCAGGAAGTGTTCCAGGTCGGCGGTGCGCAGGCGATTGCTGCCCTCGCCTTCGGAACGGAATCCGTGCCTAAGGTGGATAAAATTTTCGGCCCCGGCAATGCCTATGTCACCGAAGCCAAACGCCAGGTGAGCCAGCGCATGGACGGCGCGGCGATTGATATGCCTGCCGGTCCGTCTGAAGTGCTGGTGATTGCCGATGAAGGCGCCACGCCGGACTTCGTCGCCTCGGATCTGCTGTCGCAGGCGGAACATGGCGCGGATTCGCAGGTGATCCTGCTGACGCCATCGCACACGATGGCCGTGGCGGTCGCCGAAGCCGTTGAGCGCCAGCTGGCTGAACTGCCACGTGCGCCGACGGCAGCCAAAGCGCTGGAAAGCAGCCGCCTGATTGTGATGCGCGATCTGCAACAGTGCGTTCAAGTCAGCAACCGTTACGGGCCTGAGCACCTGATCATTCAGACGCGCCAGGCACGCGACCTGGTCGACAGCATCACCAGCGCCGGTTCCGTGTTTCTCGGTGACTGGTCACCGGAATCCGCAGGGGACTACGCCTCAGGAACCAACCACGTCCTGCCGACTTACGGTTATACCGCTACCTGTTCCAGCCTTGGACTGGCGGATTTCCAGAAGCGTATGACCGTGCAGGAGCTGACAAAGCAGGGCTTTATGGGGCTGGCTGCCACCATTGAAACCCTCGCCGCTGCCGAGCAACTGACTGCCCACAAAAATGCCGTTACCTTGCGCGTTGCCGCACTGAAGGAGAAGCCATGAGCAGCAAGATTGAAGATCTGGCCCGTGCTAATGTGCGCGCCCTGACGCCCTACCAGTCGGCACGCCGTCTGGGCGGCAACGGTGATGTCTGGCTAAACGCCAATGAATACCCGCTGGCAGTGCCGTTTGAGCTGAGCCAGCAGACACTGAATCGCTACCCGGAATGTCAGCCTAAGTTAGTGATTGAGCGTTACGCGGCCTATGCCGGACTGACGCCTGAGCAGGTGCTGGTGAGCCGTGGTGCCGATGAAGGTATCGAACTGTTAATGCGTGCATTCTGCGAACCGGGTAAAGACGCGGTGCTGTTCTGTCCGCCGACCTACGGCATGTACAGCGTCAGCGCGGAAACCATCGGCATTGAATACCGCACGGTAGAGTCACGTGAAGACTGGCAGCTGAATCTGCCCGCCATCGCTGACCAGTTAGACAATGTGAAGCTGGTGTATGTGTGCAGCCCGAACAACCCGACCGGCAACCTGATCAACCCGGATGATATTCGCCAGTTGCTGGAGATGACCCGTGGAAAAGCCCTGGTCGTCGCCGATGAAGCCTATATTGAGTTCTGCCCTTCAGCCTCACTCGCTGGCTGGCTGAAAGATTACCCGCATCTGGTGGTGCTGCGTACCCTGTCTAAAGCCTTTGCGCTGGCAGGGCTACGCTGTGGTTTCACGCTGGCTAACGCCGAGGTCATCGCGCTGCTGATGAAAGTGATCGCCCCTTACCCGCTCTCCACGCCTGTCGCCGATATTGCTGGCCAGGCACTGAGCGACCAGGGCATTGCACTGATGCGCCAGCATGTGAGCGAGCTGGTCGCCACCCGTGAAAAACTGATTGCCGATCTGCGTAAGTTAGATTGTGTTGAGCAGGTTTTTGAGAGCGATACCAACTATATTCTGGCGCGCTTTACCGCCTCAAGTCAGGTGTTTAAAACCTTGTGGGATCAGGGCATTATTCTGCGCGATCAGAACAAACAGCCAGGCCTGGCTGGCTGCCTGCGCATCTCTATTGGCACCCGTGACGAGTGCCAACGCGTTGTTGCCGCACTGACATTATTACCCGGTTCACCCGTTTCTCAGGAGCAAGCATGAGTCAGAAAGTCCTTTTTATCGATCGCGATGGCACCCTCATTTCTGAGCCGCCAGAAGATTTTCAGGTAGACCGCATGGATAAACTGGCCTTCGAGCCTGACGTCATCCCTGCCCTGCTGTCGTTACAAAAAGCGGGCTATCAGCTGGTGATGATCACCAACCAGGATGGCCTGGGAACCAGCAGCTTCCCGCAGGACGATTTCGACGGCCCGCATAATCTGATGATGCAGATCCTCCGTTCGCAGGGCGTGAACTTTAGCGACATTCTGATTTGCCCGCATAAACCGGAAGATCACTGCGAATGCCGTAAGCCGAAAACCAAAATGGTGGAAGCCTGGCTGGCGGAAGGCGCACTGGATACGGCCAACAGCTATGTGATTGGCGACCGCGCGACCGACGTGCAGCTGGCGAGCAATATGGGCATCACCGGTCTGCTGTATGCCAAAGAGGGCCTCAACTGGAACGCGATTGAACAGCAGCTGACGAAGCGTGACCGTTATGCACTGGTACAACGCAACACCAAAGAGACGCAGATTAAAGTCGAAGTATGGCTGGATCGTGAAGGCGACAGCAAGATTAATACTGGCGTAGGTTTCTTTGACCACATGCTCGACCAGATCTCCACGCACGGCGGTTTCCGTATGAACATCGACGTGAAAGGCGACCTCTATATTGACGATCACCACACGGTGGAAGACACCGGGCTGGCGCTGGGCGAAGCCCTG
This sequence comes from Erwinia sp. AnSW2-5, assembly GCF_045107195.1. Taxonomy (NCBI): domain Bacteria; kingdom Pseudomonadati; phylum Pseudomonadota; class Gammaproteobacteria; order Enterobacterales; family Erwiniaceae; genus Erwinia; species Erwinia sp. AnSW2-5. Next base: position 332,981 of record NZ_JBJGXA010000011.1, on the reverse strand, counting down.
CTAAAAGCGCTGGGTGACAAACGTGGCATCGGTCGTTTCGGTTTCGTGCTGCCAATGGACGAATGCCTAGCGCGCTGCGCGCTGGATATCTCCGGTCGCCCGCACCTCGAATATAAAGCAGAGTTCAGCTACCAGCGCGTGGGCGATCTGAGCACCGAGATGGTGGAACACTTCTTCAGTTCACTCTCTTACACTATGGCCAGCACCCTGCACCTGCGCACCAAAGGCAAAAACGATCATCACCGCGTTGAGAGCCTGTTTAAAGCCTTTGGCCGTACGCTGCGTCAGGCGATCCGCGTGGAGGGTAACACCCTGCCAAGCTCGAAAGGAGTGCTGTGATGGATGTGGTGATCCTCGATACCGGCTGCGCCAACCTCTCCTCGGTTAAGTGGGCGGTGCAACGCCTGGGCTACGCGCCTGTCGTCAGCAAAGAAGCGGATATCGTGCTGAATGCCGACAAACTGTTTCTGCCCGGCGTGGGCACCGCGCAGGCAGCGATGGATCAGCTGCGCGAACGCGAACTGATTGAGCTGATTAAGGCCTGTACCCAGCCCGTGCTGGGCATCTGCCTCGGCATGCAGCTGCTGGGTAGCGGCAGCGACGAGAGCGGCGGTATTCCGACGCTGAATATCATCGACCAACCCGTGCAGCGCATGACCGATCACGGCCTGCCGCTGCCGCATATGGGGTGGAACCAGATCACCTCGCAGGCGGGTAACCACCTGTTTCGCGGTATTGAAGACGGTGCCTATTTCTATTTCGTGCACGGCTACGCGATGCCGGTAAATGAATACACCATTGCTCAGTGTAATTATGGCGAAGCTTTTACCGCTGCCGTGCAGAAAGATAACTTCTTTGGCGTGCAGTTCCACCCGGAGCGCTCCGGTGCTGCTGGTGCGCAGCTGCTGAAAAACTTCCTGGAGATGTAACCGGCATGATTATCCCGGCATTAGATTTAATTGATGGCAAGGTGGTGCGTCTGCACCAGGGCGATTACGGCCAGCAACGCGACTACGGCAGCGACCCGCTGCCACGCTTACAAGATTATGAAGCACAGGGTGCGCAGGTGCTGCATCTGGTTGATCTGACCGGGGCGAAAGACCCGGCTGCACGCCAGATCCCCTTACTGACCAAACTGCTGGCGGGCGTTACCGTTCCGGTCCAGGTTGGCGGCGGTATCCGCACCAAAGAGGATGTGGAAGCGCTGCTAAAGGCGGGTGCTACACGCGTAGTGGTGGGTTCCACGGCGGTGAAACAGCCGGAAGAAGTACAGCAGTGGTTTAAACAATACGGCGCGGAAGCGATTGTACTGGCGCTTGACGTGCGCATTGATGCCAGTAACCGCAAAGAAGTGGCGATCAGCGGCTGGCAGGAAGCCAGCGGTATCACGCTGGAAGAAGTGATTGAGCAGTTTTTGCCATTCGGCCTGAAACACGTGCTGTGCACGGATATTTCACGCGATGGCACACTCAGTGGCTCTAACGTTGAGCTGTATCGCGAAGTGTCTGCGCGCTACCCGAGCATTGCTTTCCAGTCGTCCGGCGGCATCGGCTCTCTGGACGATATTGCCGCGCTGCGCGGCTGTGGCGCTCAGGGTGTGATCGTGGGTCGCGCGCTGCTGGAAGATAAATTCACCGCATCGGAGGCTATTTCATGCTGGCAAAACGGATAATCCCTTGCCTGGACGTGCGTGACGGCCAGGTCGTGAAAGGTGTGCAGTTCCGCAACCACGAAATCATTGGCGATATCGTGCCGCTGGCACAGCGCTATGCTCAGGAAGGGGCCGACGAACTGGTGTTTTATGATATCACCGCATCAAGCGATGGCCGTGTGGTGGATAAAAGCTGGATCTCGCGCGTGGCAGAAGTGATTGATATTCCTTTCTGCGTAGCGGGAGGCATTAAGTCGGTTGAAGATGCCGCCCTGCTGCTCTCTTTCGGCGCAGATAAGATTTCGATTAACTCTCCGGCACTGGCCGATCCTTCGCTGATCACCCGCCTGGCCGATCGCTTTGGCGTGCAGTGCATTGTGGTCGGTATTGATACCTGGTATGACAGCGAAAGCGGCAAGTACCATGTGAATCAGTACACCGGTGATGAAAGCCGAACCAAAGTCACCACGTGGGAAACCCTCGACTGGGTGGAAGAAGTGCAGAAGCGTGGCGCGGGTGAGATTGTGCTGAACATGATGAACCAGGATGGCGTGCGCAATGGTTACGACCTGGTACAACTGCAAAAAGTGCGTGCGCGCTGTAAAGTACCGCTGATTGCTTCCGGCGGCGCGGGCACCATGGAGCATTTCCATGAAGCCTTCCGCGATGCTGACGTTGACGGCGCACTGGCAGCATCGGTGTTCCATAAACAGATTATTAATATCGGTGAGCTGAAAAGTTACCTGATTAAAAAAGGTGTGGAGATTCGCGCGTGTTAACAGAACAACAACTGTCCCAGCTCGACTGGGTGAAAACCGACGGCATGATGCCCGCTATCGTCCAGCACGCCGTGTCTGGCGAAGTGCTGATGCACGGGTATATGAATCAGGACGCGCTGGCGAAGACGCTGGAAATTGGCAAAGTGACCTTCTGGTCACGCACCAAACAGCGCTTGTGGACCAAAGGCGAGTCCTCTGAGCACTTTCTGAATGTGGTCAGCATAACGCCAGACTGCGATAACGATACGCTGCTGGTGCTGGTCAATCCGGTTGGCCCAACCTGCCATCGAGGCACCACAAGCTGCTTCTCACCGGCGGCGACAGACTGGACCTTCCTGTATCAGCTAGAGCAGATCCTGGCCGAGCGGAAACACGCTGATCCGAAAAGTTCTTACACTGCCAGCCTGTACGCCAGCGGCACTAAGCGCATTGCACAGAAAGTCGGTGAGGAAGGCGTGGAAGTGGCACTGGCCGCGACGGTGAACGATCGTCATGAGCTGACTAACGAAGCCTCTGACCTGATCTATCATCTGCTGGTCTTGTTGCAGGATCAGGAACTGAACCTGTCAACGGTGATTGAGAACCTTCGTCAGCGACATAAGTAAGTCATTGTGGGGGCGCGGGCAGCGCCTCCTGTTAACCTAAGCACTATCGGTTCAGATGACGGGCCTTAACCATATTCCTGACCAACACGATTGCAGACCCCGCGATGCCTCCCAGCAAGATCGACAGAATAAGAGTCAGCATTTTCTTTTTACCGACTGGCGATGACGGTAAATCAGGCTGTTTAATAAAACTGAAGGTCTGCAAATCCTCAAGCTGTGGTTTCAACTCACTCAGGGTTATCAACTGAGACTGCGTATCGTAATACTGCTTATCCATGATCAGCGGTTTTGTAGACTCATGGCTGATCATTGCCGACAGCGCTTTACTGCCTAACAGGTACAAGGTCTCATCGGTAAGATTGACCACCGAGTTGAGCTGAGAATCAGTAATGTTAGAGGTTTCAGCAATTTTCAGGGCTTGCTTAACAGCCTCTAAATGCAGTTGATTACGTTCTACAGCGATTTTTTTCTGGGTTGCCAGTGATTGATTAAGCTCATGAATTCTTATCGCAATATTGCCGTTGATGTCAGCAATGTAATCCTTCACTAAGGCATCATTTAACGTCTGGAGATAAGTGGTGAGTTGCGTCTGCGCCTCTGACGCGCTATCCGCTTTTAGCGTAATACTCAGCGGATAGGCATAGGTTTTGTCAAGTCGGGAAGTGCTGACATCAAGCGCATACGGCCGCTGAGATGTCGGTTCTTTCTGCACATCAACTGATGTACTGAAGCTACTGAACAACTGCTGCTGTAGACTCGCGACTTGGGTAGCATCTTGTGCTCTGTACTCTTGAGTAAAAGCATCAATTCGCGGGTAAAGGCGGTTCAGAATGCCGCTAAAGTAGGAAACCTGGCCAGCATCAGGCTGTGTAACAATTGCCGTTGAAACCCAATGTTTTTTCGCTACGGCTATGGCTATGTATGTTGTTCCTGCCACTAAGGCAATCACCATTGCAATAACGATAATCCATCTGCCGTGCCAAAGCTGGAGGATAAGATCCAGTAAATCCAGTTCATCCTCGCGTCCTTTGACATAATCGCGAGTTGTGGCCTTGTCCGTAATCGTATTTTTTTCGGGGTTCATAATGACGTATTTTTTCTCATTAAAAACTGATGTAGTTTTTTTTGGTTTTATCGTTGTGGGTTAACGGTAGACGAGTGTCAAGGGAAGCGCCACGCGCAATTCTTAAAAGCGGAGAAAAACCTCCCGCAAAGCGGGAGGTTCAGAGGGATAAAACTTAGTCCAGCCACTCAGTGTGGAAAACACCCTCTTTATCAGTACGCTTGTAAGTATGCGCACCGAAGTAGTCACGCTGCGCCTGAATCAGGTTCGCAGGCAGTACCGCTGAACGGTAGCTGTCGTAGTAGGCAATAGCAGCAGAGAACGTTGGCGTTGGGATACCATTCTGTACCGCCCAGGCAACAACGTCACGCAGTGCTTGCTGGTATTCGTCAGCAATGTTCTTGAAGTACGGAGCCAGCAGCAGGTTAGCGATGTCGGCATCAACAGCGTAAGCATCGGTGATTTTCTGTAGGAACTGAGCGCGGATAATGCAGCCCGCACGGAAAATCTTAGCGATTTCACCGTAGTGCAGATCCCAGTTGTTTTCAGTAGAGGCCGCCTTCAGCTGTGAGAAGCCCTGTGCGTAAGAAACAATCTTACCCAGGTACAGTGCACGGCGCACTTTCTCAACGAACTCAGCTTTATCACCGCTAACAGTCTGAACTTTAGGACCGCTCAGGACTTTAGAGGCAGCAACACGCTGGGTTTTCAGTGAAGAGAGGTAACGGGCAAAGACTGATTCGGTGATCAGTGACAGTGGTTCACCCAGATCCAGAGAGCTCTGGCTGGTCCATTTGCCGGTGCCTTTATTAGCAGCTTCATCCAGAATCACATCAACCAGGTAGTTACCTTCTTCATCTTTCTTAGTGAAGATATCTTTGGTGATGTCGATCAGGTAGCTGCTCAGCTCGCCTTCATTCCACTCGCTAAAGGTCTTAGCCAGCTCGTCGTTGCTCAGGTTCAGTGCGCCTTTCAGCAGTGAGTAGGCTTCAGCAATCAGCTGCATATCGCCGTATTCAATGCCGTTGTGAACCATCTTAACATAGTGGCCTGCACCGTCTGGACCCATATAGGCCACACAGGCTTCGCCTTCAGCAACTGCGGCAATCTCTGTCAGGATTGGTGCAACCAGCTCATACGCTTCTTTCTGGCCACCAGGCATGATGGAAGGACCTTTCAGCGCGCCCTCTTCACCACCGGATACACCAGTACCGATAAAGTTGAAGCCCTGCTCAGACAGTTCACGGTTACGGCGAATGGTGTCTTTATAGAAGGTGTTACCGCCATCGATCAGGATATCGCCTTTATCGAGGTGTGGGGTCAGGGAGGCGATGGTTTTGTCGGTTGCTTCACCGGCCTGCACCATCAAAAGGATACGACGAGGTTTTTCCAGAGAGTCAACAAACTCTTCGATGCTGTAATGTGGAACCAGTTTCTTACCTGGGTTCTCTGCCACGACTTCATCGGTTTTTTCACGTGAGCGGTTGAAGATAGAAACTGTGTAGCCACGGCTCTCGATGTTGAGTGCCAGATTACGGCCCATTACAGCCATACCTACAACGCCGATCTGTTGCTTGGACATACCTACTCCTGTCTGGGTGGAAAACCCGCAGTTCTGTGACTGCGGTCAATGTTCCCAACATGTTAACTCAGGATTACTGGGGGGTGGTAGTGATTGGTGCGATAGTTTACGGAAAGAAATAGTCACAAATTTGTGAATGTTATTCTATGTACAAAGCTGGTTTGACACGTGAAAAAAACCGCATTAACACTGGTGTTTTATTAGCATGCGGTCATTGGGAAGTAATATGCCAGGTAGGCAAAAGAGATTCACAGGGCCAACAAAATTAACAGGTTGTGGGTAGTGTGCGAAAGATCTGCACCAGAAACACTGATGCAGATAATCAACAGGCTTTTACTAGCAGTCAAAGATCGATGTCATTCACTGGCCAGGTTTGAATCAGGATTGCTGAAGTAAATCTAAAATTTCCCGCGTTTTTTCGTTCATCAACGCGACATCCGCTTTTGACTCAACATTAAGCCTGACCACAGATTCAGTATTTGACATCCGCAGATTGAAACGCCACTGAGAAAACTCAAGGCTTAAACCATCTGTTTTATCAATGTGTAATGCATTTTCGCAATAAAAATTCTCGACTCTGTCAATAGCAGCAACGGGGTCTGTAATCCGACGATTGATCTCACCTGAAGAGGGGTAAGCTGCGATCATGTCATTGACCAACTGTGACAAAGGCAACTTGTGTGTTGACACCAACTCCGCGACCAGTAGCCAGGGTATCATTCCGCTGTCACAATATGAGAAGTCACGAAAATAATGATGAGCACTCATTTCCCCTCCATAAACGGCATCCTCCGATCTCATTCTCTCTTTAATAAACGCATGACCTGTTTTTGACTGAATGGGAATGCCACCTTGTTCCTTGACGACATCTATGGTGCTCCATGTTAAGCGCGGATCATGAATAATGCGCTCCCCAGGATTTTTTTTCAGGAACGCCTTCGCGATCAAACCGACAATATAATAGCCTTCAACAAACTGACCTTTATCATCAAAGAAAAAACATCGGTCGAAATCACCATCGAACGCAATACCCATATCTGCGCCATGAGCAATCACCGCATTGGCCGTATCTCCCCGACACTCAGGCAGTAGCGGGTTAGGTATCCCATGCGGGAAATTGCCATCGGGGTCATTATGGATCTTGATAATTTCAACAGGAATTTTTTTCTCAGAAAAAATCATTTCAATACCGTCAATAACATGCCCTGCTGCACCATTACCGGAATTGATGACTAACTTCATTGGAGTAAGGTTGTCGGTATTGATATAACCTAACAGATGGCGAACATAATCATCAAAAACGCTAATTTTTTTATATCTTCCAACCCTTTTACCCACTAAATCGGAAAAGTCATTGCTTTCGGCCAGTAACTGAATTTCCGCAAGCCCGTTCTCACGACTTATAGGCCGACTCTGTGGGCCAACTAGCTTCATACCGTTATATTCAATAGGATTATGGCTCGCGGTAACTTCAATCCCGCCATCAAGTTCGAGAGAAAAGGTCGCGTAATAGATCTCTTCAGTGCCAGAAAGACCTATATCAAGGACGTCAACACCGCTATCCTGCAGACCTTTCGCCAGTGACATCTTGAGAGATTCACTAGTTAAACGCACATCACTACCGACTACAACCGTCTCAGGTTTTAACAATTGACCATAGGCTCTTCCAATACGGTAAGCAATCTCCTCATCAATCTCATCAATGAGTTTTCCGCGTATATCATACGCTTTGAAACATGTCAGTGAACGCATATCAATATCCTGCTCCATATTCCTCAATTCGTACTACATCATTTTCATTCAAATAAACACCAGTACGAACTTCAATTAATTCCAGAGAGATACTGCCCGGATTTTCTACCGAGTGAGCCACACCTACTGGGATATAAATAGATTCATTCTCTGTTATCAGGACGGTCTGATTACCTTTAGTCACTTTTGCCGTTCCTGAAACCACCACCCAGTGCTCTGCACGATGGTAATGTAGTTGCGTTGCCGTTTTTTCACCCGGTTTAACGGTAACGGCTTTAACATGATAACGCGCCCCTTCAGCGATGGTATCGTGATGGCCCCATGGTCGGAAAACTTCTTTATGCTGCAAATACTCAGACCGTCCTTTTTGTTTTAATAATTCAACGATGTTTTTGACGTTCTGGGTATTATTTTTATCGACAACCAGGACCGCATCTTTAGTTTCAACTACGATCAGGTCATTCACCCCCACAACGGCAACCAAGCGACTTTCAGAGTGAATGTAGCTGTTGGTTGATTGATCGACCATCACATCACCGCGCAGTGCATTCCCATCAACGTCCTTGTCGCTGACACTCCAGAGGGCGGACCAGGAACCGATATCATTCCATTGTGCATCCATGGTCACGACCACAGTGCTAAGGGATTTCTCCATAACGGCATAATCAATAGATACATTCGGGCAATTGAGGAATTCCGTTTTATCAACGCGAGTAAAATCCAGATCATTATGAGCACCGGCTATGGCCCGTGAGCATCTGTCATAGATATCAGGGGATAACTCTTTCAGGGCATTGAGATAAACTGAAGCTTTAAATAAGAAAATGCCCCCATTCCAGTAATAATTTCCTGAATCAACATATTCTGTGGCTCTAACGACATCCGGTTTTTCAACGAATTCACTCACCATAAACGACATATCATCAATTCTATCGCCACGGCGAATATAGCCATAACCCGTTTCCGGGCAATGAGGAACGATCCCAAAAGTTACTAATTTATCATTGGCTGCATGGACTACAGCACTCATCACAGAATGCTGAAATGCCGGTGTGTTTTCAATAAGGTGATCGGCTGCTAGCACTAAAAGCAGCGGATCTTCCCCCTCATTAATTGCTTTGAACGCCGCCAGCGCAATGCCCGGTGCGGTATTTCGCCCCTCAGGCTCAAGCAAAATGCTGCGATAGGCGATGTTTTCCTTGCGAAGCTGTTCCGCCACCACAAAACGATGTTCTTCATTACAGATAAACATCGGATCGGAGTGAGGTATCCCCGTTAGTCTCTCCACGGTGTCCTGGAGCATGGTCGAAGAAGAGGTTAATGATAAAAATTGTTTAGGATAAAGCGCTCGGGATAAAGGCCATAACCTGCTCCCAGAGCCACCTGCCATAATTACAGGAAGAATATTGTTAGTCATATTTACACTTAAAATAGTAAACGTTAAGAGTTAACTTTTCTTTCAATCAATTCTAGGTAGATGTCAATCCATTGATCTACAATTAATTCAATTGAAAATTTATTTTCTATCCGCTTTCTCCCGGCATAACCGAGCGCATCACGCTCACTTAAAGGGAGTTGCAAGTAGTGAGCAATTGCTTCCGCAAGGGCGACAGGATTTTTAATCGGGACAAGCATGCCACATGGACCGATCACATCTTTAACCCCGCCTGAGTCCGTGCCAATGGCTAGTCTATTGCAGGCCATGGCCTCTGCCACCACCAAGCCGAAGCCTTCCCACTGTGAGGCAAGGACAAATACATCAGCAATATTGAATAGCTGCTCTACGTCGTCTCGTGCGCCCAGGAAAAGCACATCTGCTGAAAGATCATAATCCTCAACCAAACTTTTTAATGCAGCTTCTAAAGGGCCAGTACCAACGATGACAAGTTTAGTCTTATTCATCAGTAGGTTATTTTTCACCAAGTGATTGTATGCATCGATAAGGTTTGGGTAATCCTTGGCATCAACCAAGCGACCGACGCTAAAAATCACATCAGTATTAACGTCTATTGACAGATCGCTTCGGATGCTCTCTCTTAAAAAATGAGAATATTTGAATTTATTAGTATCTATTCCGTTATAGACAGCAACCATATTACCCGCTGAAACAGCTTTTTTTTTCACAAAGGCGGCTACGGCATCAGGACTGACATTCGTAGAGAGATCAGGGATATTTTCTGTCAGCCTGTATGCTAACATTCTTAATGCGCCACCTTCATTAGAATTGTGGGCCGTTGATATCAAAACTGGAAACGATTTAAACAAACGAAGCAGCCGTGAAAGTACGTTGGCATGGAACATATGACTATGTACAATATCAGGTTTGAACTCAGATATAATTTTCGAGGCTTTAAATAGCGCAGAGACCATACTCAGAGGATTTTTCGACATACTTAAGCTTTTGATGGTAATTTTATCATCAACCGCAACCTGAACTTCTCCGGATAAAGATATAATTAAAACTCGGTTCCCACGCTGAACCATTTTCGCTGCCAGCAATGCCAGTTGCATTTCCGCCCCACCGACACTCATACCGGTAATAACATAAATAATATTCATATCATTTAACTCACTTTCCTGATTTTCTTTTTCAGGAAATGATATTTAGCCAGAGAATTAGCCAGTATGGAATCACCAAAGACCTTCCCGACGGCAATAATAGAATAGACTTTAACGATGCGAATGAAAATTGCCAGGTTATAATTTGATATACCATTATTTCTTCTGGTCTGTAGGGAATTTTTCAACGTAAGAATGTAGGTATTCCTGTTGGTTGAAATACCTCCGTACCCCATACGAACGATAGGAGTATCAGCACCAATAAAATGTGGAGGATTGCCTTGCCACAGGCGAAGGCATCTTAGTAGTAAGTCTGCATCCGCAGTGACACGAAGAGTCAGATCAAACTTCTCATCTTTGATAAATCCACGTGAATATATAGCGCTCATAACAGGTATCGGCAACTTACATCTTATATAATTGAAGGCAGGAGAGAATAAATTATACCAAGGTTCACCGCTGCCACCAGTAATATCACCACCGGGTCCTTCAGACTGAATTGTCCCATAAATAATCGGAGCATTGTTACTCTGAGGAATACCATCAACGAGTACCTTCAAGGAAGTAGGTGTACTGAAACAATCATCAGCGCCAATGAAATTTATCCATTCGCCACACGATAGCGAGAGGCCTTTATTCCATGCATCATAGATTCCTTTGTCAGGTTCAGAGACGAGTTTGATGCGAGGATCGGTATAACCTCTTATAATATTCAAACTATTATCTGTTGAGGCACCATCAACAATAACGATCTCGAAATCTTCAAAGGTTTGTTCTAAAATACTATCAAGACATTTTTCAATGCAAACCGCTACATTATAGGTTGCAATAATAATACTAATCTTTTTGTTTGTCATCGCACTGAACCTCGTTAAAATACTTACCACTTCCAAAAGCAAGAAACACACCAAAGGTTAAAGAGAAAAACACTCTGGAAAAGGAATTAAAAGGATGCATGGAAAATATAATTATTGCCTGAAGAAAGGCTAAAGAAACAAAATCTGCTCTGCGTCCCGGAATAAATGAAATTCGTTGTGTTGTTTTACTCACCATTCTAATTAAAAAAAGGAAAATCATTACAGTCGGAATGAAACCAAAAAAAACAAAAAGCATAATAAGAAAGCTATGTGGATCATTCGGAATTGCAGGATTCATTAGGTAAACTGCTTTATACTGCCCAGCATTTTCCTGGAAGAACGTTACTGTAGGTGCACTTACTAAGAAGTCATAAAACTTATTAACACCCCAGTAAATCATACTTGAGCGTTCGATATTACTACTGGTAGCAGATAAAATCGGCTCACGATAAGAAAAGAAATATAGACCAAGTAAGTACATGACACTCAGATAGCTTAATGGTACCGCGACAAAGACAAGTGTCATTCTCCTTTTGATCGAAAATTTCAAAAAAATACAAAAGAATGCCAGTATGCAAAATAAAATTTGCCCACGATAACTGGTATACACACTTTGCAAAACATCAATCAAAATGCATAAAACAAGCAGACCTTTAAGATTGTCGCCCTTTGAATAAACCGAAACCAAAATAAGAGAAATAAATGACACAGGTAAAAAGCTGAATTTATCGAGATGCCCTGTAACAAAAAAACTCTGAATGGAGCAGGCAATTAAAAAAAACACCAAAATCATTGGTGAATATCGACTAAAATGATAACTAAAATAGATTAAAAAACAACACATAGCTAACTTAACTACGCCAAATAGATACTCACCATTGGTATTAAATGCTGCAATAAAAGCAATAAAAACCAACATTGAAATAAAAATAAGGTGATTGTAACTTATTCTAATACAGGGCAACTTTTTTATCAGTGTTAATGCACCGACTAATGCCAATGTAACTTCAATAAAATTAACAAAAAAATCCTTATCCATTTACCCCCCTATTGACCTTCCAAAGTTTTAAAATTCCGGGGAGGTAATTTAACTGCATTAATGGATAAATGAATTTCGCATAAGCAATGTAATTCACACCAAAATTAGCAGCAATCGCCGTTGCGACCATTGTCATAGCACCTGCGAACAAGTTCACCTTAGCAACAAACTTGGACTCACCGATACCTAACATAATGAAATGGAATATGCTGAGAGAGGAAAGTAGTCCGTAGGACAAGGAGAGTACATTCAACGTCATATAGTTTTCATCAGAAAATGACTTTGATATCCACAATGTTAATATTTGCTGGCTGAAAAAAAACAGAACAAGACATGGTAACGCTGATAGCACTGCAGCGGTAATAGCCATGGCGAACCACTTGTTGGGAAATTTACCTAATGAGTAATAACGCGAAAAAATAGGCATTAGGATTTGGTTCGCCGCTGCCGGTACGCTGAAAGCGAGCTGCGCCAATTGAATGCAAGGAGTATAAGAAGCCAGTTTGTTCACGCCTAGAACAGCAGGAATTAGCAAACGATCGAATAAGCTAAGCGATGTTCCTCCCACAAGCTGGACAAACATCCAGCGAGACTCGATATATCTCGCTCTAAATGCTTGAAAGCTGAAAAGTGGAAAAATGGTTGATCGGATGACGAATAATGAGAAAAAGATATATTTTACCAGTGCCTTTAGTACTATAGCAAAACAGGTGAAGAGCATTAGATGATGAGTGTAGACACCAAGTATAACAGTAGCACCCCAGAATACTCTGCCGATGATTTCCATCGAAAAAGAATAGTGAAATAACTCATAGCCTTTTGTTGCATTAGTGAAAAGATTATCAATTTCGTTAAATAGGCCTGATACAACACAAAGCATAATAAATGTTGCTGTTATCGTTTCCCCATTGAGGAAAGAAGAGGCGATAAAAGTGCCTATCAGTAACGCAGAAAATATTGTCAATATCAAAGCAAACGATGATGACACAATTTCTTTTACTTTTTGAAAATGATTAAGAGCCAGTGACTCAGAAATAGCTTTCGCTATCCAGGCGGTAATTCCTAAACAGGCAACTTGGGAAAACATAGATACAGCAATGAGCAGCACCCATAGTCCATAGTTTATTTTGCCGAGGGTGGTGATGATGTAAGGTGTCAGTAAGAAGAGTATCAATGGCCCTAAGAATTGTTCAGCGACCGGTGGAATTAATTTTTTTATTATAAAGCCTTTAAATTTCTTTGGGATCATCATTTTATCTTAACTTACTATAGAGCCAATCTAAGATAGGATTATAAATAATAAGGTGAGCATCAATAAGTGCTCACCTTAATTTTATAAAAAATAATTACCTAAGCAAATCATGTAGATACCTGATCTCTTTGCTTAAATCGACCTGATGATTACCTACAAACAATCCATTTTTATCAATGTACTCTGCATCGGTGATCTCACCGGAGACTGTATAATCGAAGAACTTGAGAACCTCTTCGTTTTTGAGAAAATTGCCCGTCACAATAGGACGACATTCCACGCCGGCTTCAACGAGTTTTTTTACCAGTTCAGCGCGAGTCACTTTTGCATTCTCTTTCAGGATCAGCGCAAAACCAAACCAGCTACTTTCACCGGTCTCTTGCTGAATATCAATGTATTCGTGATCGCTGAAAAGTTGTTTGAACAAAATTGCATTTTTGCGACGCACATTAATAAAACCTGGTAGTTTTTTTAGTTGCTCGATGCCAATCGCTCCACTCATCTCAAGAGGGCGAACGTTATAACCTGGCAGAACAAACTTAAATGACTCCTCGAAAGGATCGCTGCTCTTCTGGCCTGAAACATGATTAAATTCAGGTAAGTTACGAGTCCAGCCATGCGCACGAATACAGAGTAAAATATGGTAAAGTTCTTCATCATCTGTCACCACACACCCACCTTCCATTGTGGCGATATGATGCGAGAAAAAGGAACTAAAGGTTCCCATTATTCCGTGTGTCCCTGCCTGCTTACCATTGAAGGTCGCACCCATCGATTCGCAATTATCTTCAAGAACGAAGATATCCTTACCTTTTATCAGCGCATTAATCGCATCAAAGTCATTTGGATTACCCAAGAGGTTGACGGTAAGGATAGCTTTAGTTTCATTGGTAATTGCTGCCTCAAGTTTTTTGAGGTCAATATTTAAAGTCTCCTTGTCAATATCAACGAACTTCACTTTCAGGCCATACTGCTGAAGTGGGAAATAAGTGGTTGACCAGGATACCGCAGGAACGATAACTTCATCACCTCGCTTCAGTTTGGCCACTTTAGTGAAAAATAGTGCAGCAATCATCAGTAGATTAGCCGTTGATCCCGAACTGACCATCACCGCATATTTAGAGCCAAAGAACCGGGCAAAATCCTTCTCGTAATCTTTAACAGACTGGCCCATTGTAAACATATTTGAATCAACGACGCGCTGGATTGCACTAAGCTCTTTATCATCCCACGTGCTACTTGCTAAAGGAAAATTGATCATTTTACTATCTCATCTAAAAAGTACTGATATGTTTTGGCAACACCTTGTGAGAGATCAGTTTTACTTTTCCAACCGAACTCAGTCAATAATGTGTTATCGATAAGCTTTCTCTTCATTCCAACCGGCTTGGTAAGATCGTGCTTGAAAGTCCCTTTATACCCGGTAATTTTTGCAATCGTTTTATAGTAATCATTAATTGAATAGTCATGGCCTAGCCCGACGTTTAAATTTTGTGGCATTACAGTAAAATTATCGATGGCATAGAAGACAAAATCGGCAAGATCTTCAGCATACATAAATTCGCGACGCGCTTCACCGTCGCCCCAGATATCGACGAATTCACTTTTCTCTTTCACAGCCACAACGAATTTTCTAATCACAGCAGGAATCATATGAGAGTTAGTTTCGTCAAACTTATCGTATTTACCATACAGATTACAGGGGATAATAGTCTTGTACTCCAGGTTTACATGTTCTCTCGAGATATACTCACAAAGACGTGCAGCAGCGACTTTTGCTAATGCATACCCTTCATTAGTTGGCTCTAGTTCACCTTTAAGAATCAGGTCTTCACTAAGCGCATGCTCGATATTCCTAGGATACATACATGAGCTTCCCATGTTCATCAGCTGCTGAACACCACTCTCTCGAGCTGCGGTAATCAGGTTAATGCCCATCAACATATTTTCGACAAAGAATTTAACCGGATTATTGATATTCGCCTGAATTCCACCTACTACACCTGCCGCATGGATAACAAAGTCGGGCTTATGCTCAGAAAGGAATTTATCAACCTCAGATTTATCAAGTAAATTGAGATCTTTACTTGAAGGGTTCATAAAATCGTAATTTTTGGCCTTATCATGGTTAAGAATATTTTTCCCAACCATACCTCTTGCGCCAGTAAGGAGAATCTTCACCATAATACCTTATTTATTTTCAACGGATATAGACACGTCATAGCCATGGTCTTTCAGTAATGCAATTGATTTAGCCTGTTTCAAATCGTTCTGAATCATCTCTGCACACATTTCGTTGACAGTGATTTCCGGTACCCAGCCCAATTTAGCTTTGGCTTTAGCTGGATCACCCAGCAAGGTTTCGACTTCGGCTGGGCGGAAATATTTTTCTGCAACCCGGACAATAGTGTCACCCACCTTAACTGCAGTATATTCGATGTTATGGATAGCCTTCACCACAGCCACCTCGTTCACACCATTGCCCCGGAACTCCAGTTCGATACCCAGTTCAGCCGCCGACATACGCACAAACTCCCTTACTGAAATTTGTTTACCGGTTGCAATAACGAAATCTTCTGGCTGATCCTGCTGCAACATTAGCCACTGCATACGTACGTAATCTTTGGCATGCCCCCAGTCGCGTAAAGAGTCCATATTCCCCAAATAGAGGCATGACTCCAGACCCTGTGAAATATTCGCTAATACACGGGTAATTTTACGGGTAACAAAAGTTTCACCACGACGAGGTGATTCATGGTTAAACAAGATACCGTTACAGGCATACATACCGTAAGCTTCACGGTAGTTAACAGTAATCCAGTATGCGTAAAGTTTTGCTACTGCGTAAGGGGAACGCGGATAGAACGGTGTAGTTTCTCTTTGTGGTGTTTCCTGGACCAACCCGTAAAGCTCTGAAGTGGAAGCCTGATAGAAGCGAGTTTTCTTCTCTAAGCCCAAGATACGAATTGCTTCTAAAATACGCAGTGTTCCGATAGCATCAACATCCGCAGTATATTCAGGAGAGTCAAAAGAAACAGCAACATGTGACTGCGCACCCAGATTATAAACCTCGTCAGGTTCGATTTCCTTAATCAAGCGAGTTAAATTAGAAGAGTCGGTCAAATCACCATAATGAAGAACGAAGTTTTCAGGTGTGACGTTTTCAGACTGAGAAATATGATCTACGCGTTGGGTGTTGAATGACGATGAACGCCGAATAATACCGTGCACCTGATAGCCTTTATTCAGTAGCAATTCAGCAAGATATGAGCCATCCTGCCCGGTAATTCCTGTAATCAGCGCCTTTTTCATAAAACCTCTTTAAAAATTTATCATCTGGCAGCAATTTGCCATTAAAAAATGCTTAGCGTATGTTCATAAGTTATATACATAGATGTATGTCTCCCTCATGAACCTCTCGTTTTTGTATATAGTGAAATTCAGTTACAAACATCTTCAATAATAGCCAGGTATTTATCAATGACGATTCTTTCATCAAACTGGTTTTCGATTTTTTCCCGACCTCTTAATCCCATGTTAACTCTTTCTTGATGAGAGAGATTAATTATCATTTCCATTTTCTCTGAAAGATCAGCTACCGATCTCGATTGGCAAAGATATCCCGTGATGCCATCATCTACTACGTCCCGACAACCGACATTATCTGTAGTGACTATAGGTTTACCCATAGCAGCCGCCTCTAACAAAGATTTTGGTACACCTTCACGATAATAAGATGGAAGGACAATACAATCGACATTTTTTAAAATTGACTCAACATCATCGACAGGTCCTGAGTAATCAATATTACCTTCATTAACCCAGAATTCAATCTGTTCTCTGGTGACGGATCTTGGATTACTAGCATCGGTAAAACCGATCAGTAAAAAACGCACATCATCTTTATATCTTGCTTTCAAGTTACTAGCGGCCTGTGCATATTCAAAAATACCTTTCTCAATCAGTAATCTTGCAACAAGAGCGAAAACAACCCTTCCATCATCAGCTACTTCGCACAGCCCAAACCGGGTAAGATCGACACCCGATCCCGGTAAGATATCAAAGCCAGAGATATTGATATTAGCTTCGTCAAATATTTTTTTATCTTCTTTATTTTGAAAGAAAACGAAAGTCGCTCTCTCTTGACTAAATTTGTAGAGTTTTTTCACCAAACAGGTCAGTAGATTTTTTTTAACAAATACAGCCCCTAAACCTGCGATATTATTAATCGATTTAATATCATTCATGTTTGCAGCAATGGTGCTGTAAATATTATTTTTCGGTGTGAAATTCAATACAGCGGAGACTCTATTTTTTCTATAAAAATTGTAAAACTGTACAATGCTTTTTATATCCTTGATGAAATTTGTACCGCTCTTATCTATATCAATATGTTTAAACTCACAACCTAATGTAAGTAAACGATCAGTATAATCATCTTGTGGCGCAAGTACAGTAACATTATACCCCTGCTTCAACAGTGATATGATGGTATTTTTTCTGAAATTAAAAACATACCAGCTTGTATTTGCAGTTATAACGATTGTTTTATTATTTTTTGCATACACAGATAATAAGCTCCGATGACATTAAAAAAACATTACTTAAAAACAAAAAAACGTTCACTACTAGATGATATTACATTTGAAAATTACATCTACTTTAACAAATCAATTTTTATTAAAACTTTATTATTTTTACGTTAGCTTAGTCTGTATGTCTGTCCTGCGTTCACTAGCGCTCTCGAATCACTTAATCTTACTGGCAGATTGTTAGCGTTATCACACATAAAAAAGTAAATCGCTTGTCGACTCTATTAAAACTCTTCGAAGGAGTAGAAAAAACCACCGAAAAAGAAGCATCCATTGATTCAATAATGGCTAAAAGCATGCACTCCTAATAGGAGAGGAATTTAACAATATCGGACAGAGAGAGGTTTTATATACGGATTTACACCACACTAAGAAATAGCCCCCCCAAATAATTTATTTCATACAGTCATGGAAATATTATCATTCTTAGCTGCTGATATTTTTGATAGCAAATTAATAATTTTAAGATATAAATAGAAAATAATTAATATTAAAAAAAAGCTTATTGATGAAGAAACGTTTAGTTTCTCGATAAATATACCGATCATTGCTAAGGCTATTGATAGAACTGTTGGTATGAATAGCGAGATATGCGCACTAAATCCGCACCTTAATAGTATATGATGAAAATGTTCTCTATCAGGTCTAAATGGACTACAGCCTTTTTTCACTCGCGCCATCATCACGCGAATCATATCCATAAGAGGAACTGCTATCAACCATAGTGCTGTCACCGGCCACATGACAGCTTCTGGCCCTTGGCTGGCGACGATCAGTAACCAGATCACGGTAAACCCTATCAACATGCTGCCAGCATCCCCCATAAACACTTTGAATTTTTTGCCCCACGGGATACCCAAGTTAAGAAGTATATAGGGCAGGCAAGCAGCCATAAGACTCAGGCACCACTTGGCGATGTTATTGCTTCCCCCTAACCAGAAAACAATTCCCAACGCTCCTAAAGTAACACAGGAAAGTGACCCCAACAGGCCGTCAATGCCATCAACCATATTGAATGCATTAATCGCCCCGATCACGGCAAACACTGTCACCATGTAGCCGGCAGCCCCCAACACCAGCGGATAACCAAACAGCACGTTGCCCAGCGAAGAGAGATACAGCCCTTGCAACATCATTATGCCTGCAACTCCCACCTGTAAAAGCACACGCGGTAATACGGGAAGGTCAAAACGATCGTCAAGTCCCCCCACGATAAGCAGCAGCGTAATACAGCACATATAGGCAGGAAATTCTGGCAGCCACCCTGGTTGCAGACCGAACAGTAACCATATCGAAAAATAGATGGACACCCCGCCCACAAGCGGGATACTGCCCTTGTGATGCTTACGTGCATTGGGTTTATCGACTAATCCGACACGCCGCGCGACTTTACGAGCCATAAACAGCAGCACTAACGCGCCTGGAAAAAGGAGAACGATATCTTGCATATTAGTATCCGCGCTCACGAAGTATAAGTATGTTTTTATTCAGACTCCACGCTACCGCCCCTGACTATAGCTGCCAGATCGCTCTATTTGCAGTCGCCCCTATAAGCGTAGTCGGACTATGCTATGAGACGCGTTCCATTTTCCCAGGAATACTCCCAGAAACAATTTCACATATGCCTTAACGTAAAGAGGGGTAATTCTCATACTTAGCCTACGACGGCACAAGCTTAATCTACCCGGTTTTTGACTTACGGTGTTTTTTTGGTTGGATAATGTACGCTTGCGTTGCAAAATGTGCGTGTTTTTAAAACAACTTCAGTGTATTCATCGCTTCAGGTCATTTTTTGGACCTGATGCGATTGAAATATAAAACAACCTCCCTGTGCTCAGTAAAACAAAAAACTCCCTGAGACGGGAGTTTTTTGTATAATACTTAAGCTAATTTAATCAACGATATCCGTTAGGATTGTTCGACTGCCAGTTCCAGGTATCGCGCATCATCTCATCGATACCGCGTGAAACACGCCAGTCCAGCTCTTTGTCCGCCAGCGAGGCATCTGCCCAGAACGCCGGAAGATCGCCATCACGGCGCGGTGAGATCTGGTAAGGCACAGGCTTGCCTGCGGCTTTTTCAAAGGCTTTGACCATTTCCAGCACCGAGTACCCTACCCCGGCACCGAGGTTGTAGGCTTTATAGCCATCAACCGCAGCAATATGATCCAGCGCTTTCAGATGGCCTTCAGCCAGATCCATTACGTGAATATAGTCGCGTTCACCGGTGCCATCTTTCGTTGGGTAATCACCACCAAATATGCCCAGTTTCTCAAGACGGCCAATGGCCACCTGAGCAATATACGGCAGCAGGTTGTTCGGGATACCGTTCGGGTCTTCGCCAATTTGACCAGACTCATGCGCACCCACCGGGTTGAAATAACGCAGCGCGATGGTTTTGAATTCCGGGTTCGCTTTGGCATAGTCGCGCAGGATCTGCTCAACCATTAGCTTCGAGGTGCCATACGGGCTGGTTGTGCCGCCAATCGGCGTGGTTTCCACATAAGGAACCGGCGCATCGGCACCGTAGACGGTAGCAGAAGAGCTGAAGATAAACTGATTCACGCCAGCTGCGCGCATCTCTTCCAGCAGCACCAGCGTACCGGTAACGTTATTCTGGTAGTACTCCAGCGGTTTGCGGGTGGATTCGCCAACGGCTTTCAGCCCGGCAAAATGAATCACGGCATTGATGCTATTGCTGGAAAAAATGTCGCGCAGGCAGGCACGGTCGAGGATATCCCCTTCGCAGAAGGTGGCAGTTTTGCCCGTCAGTTTCTCTACACGGTTAATCGACTCGCGAGAGGCATTGCTCAGGTTATCCAGTACGACAACATCATCGCCACGTTGCAGCAGCGACAACACGGTATGAGAACCGATGTAGCCCGCCCCGCCCGTTACTAAAATTGCCATGTTGACTCCTTCAGACCACGCCCGGCGCGGTCATTATCAATGAGATTACTTAGCCAGAATTTTTTGGATTTCTTCACGGAACTCGCGGCCCTGAGCATGGTTACGCAGGCCCCAGGTCACAAATGCTTTCATGTAGCCCAGTTTACGACCGCAGTCGAAGCTGTCGCCGCTCAGCAGATGCGCATCAACAGGCTGCTTCTTGTTCAGGTTGGCAATCGCATCGGTCAGCTGATAGCGGCCCCAGGCGCCTGGCTCAAGGTTTTCCAGTTCGGCCCAGATATCTGCAGACAGCACATAGCGACCCACCGCAGCCAGGTCGGAGTTCAGCGTTTGTGGTTGATCTGGTTTTTCCACGAACTCAACAATAGAGCTTACCTTGCCAGGGAAGTCCAGCGGCTCCCTGGTGGTGATGACGGAGTATTCCGACAGGTCAACATCCGGCATATGGTGCGCCAGTACCTGGCTACGACCCGTTTCTTCAAAGCGTGCCACCATCGCGGCAAGGTTGTAACGTAGCGGATCGGCACTGGCGTTATCCAGCAGCACATCCGGCAGTACCACCACGAAAGCCTGATCGTGCAGCATCGGGCGGGCGCATAACAGGGAGTTGGCCAGGCCCAGCGGCTGCGGCTGGCGCACGTTCATGATCGTCACACCCGGCGGGCAGATAGACTGCACTTCACTCAGGAGCTGACGTTTCACACGCGCTTCGAGCAGGGCTTCCAGCTCATAGGACGTATCGAAGTGGTTTTCAACCGCATTCTTGGATGCATGAGTGACCAGGACAATTTCCTTGATACCCGCAGCGACACACTCGTCGATGATGTACTGAATCATCGGCTTGTCGACAACAGGTAACATCTCTTTAGGAATGGCTTTTGTAGCAGGGAGCATATGCATACCGAGACCCGCAACTGGGATAACTGCTTTAAGCTTGGTCATATTTTTTCCATATAAATGAAGTAAAAAACGTTCACTGATTATGCATTAAAGAGATGATTCACAAGTATAATCTTAATCTGAAAAATAAGCAGCCAGGGCCAGCCATAAAAAAGGCCACCCTCCAGGTGACCTTATATTTATTACCGACTTATAAGATACCGGCGAACCATTCCGGTCGGATAAACAGGTCGTAATAACTGACCAATGCCATGATCCCGACAAACACCACCGCCACCGACATCCACTGGCGCGCGTAAGGAAGGAACGGAATGCCAATGACCGGTTTGATGAAGAACGGATGGGCAAAACCGGAGATCAGCACCTGAGAAATCGACAGCGTCAGCGCCACATACCAGACGTTCGGCCAGATCCAGGTCGTTGCCAGTACCATCACCACGATGATGCTCGCCACCACGTTCCACCAGAACTCAACGTTGGTGCGGCCGTTGGCCTGAGAAATCGCGCCGGTCAATCCCCCCATCGGACGCAGCATACCGAACAGCAGCATCAGTGGGATCAGATGCCCGACCGCCTCATGCGCCGGGCCATAAAGCACGCGCACCACCACCGGAGAAAGGATGCCAATCGCCAGGTACATCAGGCTGCTGAACAGCATGATGACAAAAGTGCCTTTCAGGAACAGCTTCTGCAACTGCGCTGGCTCGTGCTGTTTCTCAGCAAAGCGTGGTAGTGCCAGGCGATTAATGACTGGCGTCACCAGTTTCAGGGGTTGCAGCACCAGCTCTTTCGCCAGCGAGTACACCCCGAGCATTTCCGCCCCCATCACTTTACCGACAATCAGGGAGTCGGCCTGGGTACGTAACTGGTTAATTGTCTGCGAACCCAGCTGATACACACCGTACTTCATCGAACTAAAGAACGTCGATTTATCAAACTCGAAAGTCGGCCGCCAGGACTTCTCACCAAACCAGATCATGCACAGAATGCGCATCGCGGCATTGGCAAACAGGCCAAGGATCACCGCGGAGACATTGAGCGGCGAGTAGTAAAGCAGCCCCACCGTCAGCACAAAGGCAAGAAACTTAGTGACCATTTCGATCTTCGCCAGCAGCACCATGCGTTTGGCTTTAACGAAATGCGCCTGATACTGCGACAGCGATCCCAGCACCAGGAAGTTGATGCTGGTCAGCATAATCAGCCCGGTGAGTTCCGGGATGTGGTAGAAATGTGCAATCGGCCAGGCAATGGCAATCAACAGCAATCCGGTCAGCAGGCTGAGTAACACGTTCACCCAGTAGATGGTGCTCTGCTCTTTGCGAGTAATGTTCTGGCGATGCACGATGTAGCTGCTCATCCCCATATCCTGCAACACCATTGCCACAGCCAGAATGGCGTTGATAATCGCCAGAATGCCCAGTTCGTGGGTTTCCAGCTTACGCGCCAGCACCCCAAGCTGTATCACCTGTAACACGGCGGCGAAACAGGTCCCCCCAAACAGCCATACGGCCTGATTTTTTAAACTACTCACGCTAATCGCTCCAGAATCTCTGCCAGCTCGCGGTAAGCGATGTGCTGGTTAAATTCGGTTTCCACCTTGTGACGTGCGGCCACCACCACCGGTGCGACATCTGCCTCACCCTGTGACAGCTTCAGCAGAATGGCGGCCAGGGCTTCGGCATCGCCCTCGGGTGCCAGCCAGCCGGAGACATTATGTTCAATCAGTTCAGGAATACCGCTGTGCTCGCTGGACACCACCGGCAGCCCAACGGCCATGGCTTCCATCAGCGCCACCGGAATGCCTTCCATATCACCATCCGCTGCCGTCAGGGACGGCAGCAGGAAGATATCGGCTTCATCGAGATAGCGTTTGATCTCTTCCTGCGGCTTAAAGCCGACCATTTTCACGCAGTCAGCCAGATCGGCCGCCGCGATGGTGGCACGCAGTTCCTCTTCGAGGTCGCCGTTACCGACAATGGTGTACTCAAACTGCCCGCCCTGGGCCTTGAGGATTTTGCAGGCCTCGATTGCCACGCCCAACCCTTTCTTCTCGGTGAGGCGCGCCACGGAGAGAATGCGCAGCGGCTGATGGAGCGAATCCCTGATTTTGAGATTGAATTTCTCCGGCTCGATGCCCATACGCGTCACATGGATCTTCTCCGCCGGGCAGCCCATGCTGATCAGCTTGTTTTCCCACAGATGGCTAATAGGCAGCAGCAGCTCGGTCTGGGTAAACAGGCGCGCATAGTCTTCTTTATGCTCGTCGAGGATATGGCGGCGTGAAATATCGGCACCGTGGAACACGGTCGCCTGTTTGCCCTGCAACACCTTCAGCTCACGCAGTTTGTTAGCGAGCGCCCCGGCATAACCGAAGTGCACCAAAAATACATCGGCAACGAAGGGGGTTTTGTTGGCGGCAACAATCGCCGGTAACAGCAGCTTGCTGGACTGGGCGCCGTAGCGCCCGATATTGAAGGATTTTAACGTGGCGGTATTGAGAATTTTCGGCAACACGATTTGCAGACGCTGTTTCAGCTTATCCGTATTGCTGACCTTCTCTTCCGGCAGCAGATAATGGGTCTTCTCAGCCAGATTATAGCGGTCAAACGCACCGTGCCGGTTGACCAGGTCACCCGGAAATACCGAAATGACCTCAACGTCGTAGCCGATATCAATAAAGTGCGTTACCTGGTTCAGTACGAAGGTTTCCGAGGAAACCGGAAATCGCATCGTGAAAAATGTCAGTTTCATTGGCTCACCCTAAGCGTTTGACCACGTCGTCAGTGATACGGTTACCCAGGATCCGTTCCTGTTCCACAGCGGTATCCACCTGCTGCTTCACCGCATCATAATTATCCAGCACATTATTCACCCGGGTGATAATGCTGCCGTCCATCAGACTCTTCACATCGCTGGCCATATCGGGCAGCCCCAGTTGGTTCATCACGCCCAGAGATTTGTGCTCGTAGTTAATCGCCACCGCGGGCGTCCCAAAGTTCATTGAGATAATCGCGGAGTGTAAACGGGTGCCAATCGTGAGATGGCACTGACCCAGCATGATGCCCAGCTCAAGGTCGTTAAACTCATCCATAATCACGTGGTACTTATCTTTCTGCTCAATATGATCGCTCAGGGTCATCGCCACCATACGGTCATCTTTGTTATAGCTGTCGATGCCGGTACAGGTAGAGAAGGCGACAACCTGATAACCCCGTGCAATCATCGCGTTGATCACCCGGCCAAACGCCGCTTCGTACTCCTGCTGAGTGACACCCAGGCGTTTATCAAAGGGCGCCAGTTCACGCACGGTAATGGCGATGGTTTTCTGCTGGCCAATCACCTGCTGCCAGTGAACGAGGTTATGCCCCGGATCTGCCACCTCACGTGCGCGGACCAGGAAGGCGGTATCAGCACCTTTTACCACTTTCCCGGTGGTGATACCGCCCTGCTTCATCATCTCCAGGCTGACGCTTTCGCGCAGCACCAGACTGTCGACGCGGTCAAACACGAAGTTGGCAATTTCATTGAAACGCGGCTTCTGGAACGGACCGACGCTGTGACCAATCATATGGATCGGCTTCTTCGCCAGCAGCGCACAGAGTGAGTGCTCAAACTGCAACGGACCGTACAGATCGACAAAGAACGAACCGCCGACCTGGATAATCGCATCGTACTGCTTCAGGTTGTCGCTAAATTCCTGCAAATACTGCGGTACAGGAAACAGCTTGAACACACCCTTATTCGCGATGTGCGCCATCATGATTTTTGGCATCAGGCGGCGTTTGATCTTATCGACGATCTTGTTTTTGCCCTTTTTGGTCTGCAAAAAGAGCGCATCAGGCAAAATGTCTTGCTGGAGCAGGTAACCAGAACTGGTTGGATAACGGCTAATAACATCAATATCAAGATCGTTCCTTGCCAGGTTCAACGAATCAATAATCCCGCGTAAAATAGCGCCATCACCACGATTTCCACATGTATGATTGCCAACTAATAAAATCTTCATAACTACTCCAGAAAAATTTTTGTAATTTTTACAGGCTAAGCCCATCAATGCTGCTGAATCGTTTAAAACAGGCTGCCTGTCCTGCCCGAGGAAAAACAGCCTGATAACTCTGAAATTGCCTGGTCTTAACGGAAAACTGACGGTTATTTCAGTGAAAAGTACGGAATGGCGACCTGTTTGCCGTTAAGCACGATAGAAACGAAGCCTTCCGGGTGATCGGTATTGACCTGGTCGGCGGTGAGTGGACGGGAAGCCATCAGCAAATCCCCCGCCTCATTCGCGCCGATCCCGGCCTTGCCGTTATG
This sequence comes from Erwinia sp. AnSW2-5, assembly GCF_045107195.1. Lineage (NCBI taxonomy): Bacteria > Pseudomonadati > Pseudomonadota > Gammaproteobacteria > Enterobacterales > Erwiniaceae > Erwinia > Erwinia sp. AnSW2-5. Next base: position 307,130 of record NZ_JBJGXA010000011.1, on the reverse strand, counting down.
CAGGCTGAAACGCTGGCTGGCACGGCTGACATCTTTTCCTGACGGCGGCTTGCCAAAGGCCATGCTGCTGTCGAAGCGTGCGCAGCGGCCGGTCTTGAAGCGGTCTTTGGCGGTGGTTTTGATCAACACACCCGCTGAAGCGACCCAGCCATCAATTTTGACAAACACCCGCACATCGGTGTCGTGCGGCGTCACAATCATCACATCCAGCACCGGGCTGGCCCCTTCGGCATGCCATGACGCTTCAAACTTGTGGGTTTTCCGTTGCAGGCTGACAATCGCCCTTCCGCCGGTGGTTTTGTCACCCACCACTTTGTTGAGCGGCGCATTGCCGCTGCCGTTGCTGAAGGAGGACTGACCGAAGATTTCAATCTCCCAGGCATCGCCGACATCCGGGGTATAGATATTGCCCAGCTCCACCCACTTCTGCTGGTCGCTGTTGTTTTCAATGCGAAAACGTGAGGTGAGGTAGTTGTATTTCATACTGCCATCCACCGCCACGCCGTAGGATTCCACGCGCGTAGAGCCGCGCTCCCAGGCGCCCAGCCACTCGCCTTCCGCCAGAGAATTGTCAATCCAGCTACCGGCCTGAAGATTGGTCTGGCGCATATTGAGGCGCGAGTTGTGCGCAATCAGCGGGTTCTTACAGGTTTCCAGGCTCAGGGCATCAATGATCCACTGCCCGTTGGAGATATCGCCGGGGAATTCGGTATGTTCAATCCAGCCGTTGTGGATCAGCGACTGACCGCAGCGTTGCAGGTTCAGCACCTTGCCGTCGGTACAGTACTGAGCGTTAAAGTTGGACAGCTCGATGGCCGTGCTGTGATCCCATTTCCCTTTCGGTGCATTGGACCAGACGGATTTGATCACGTCGCCGCTACAGCGCAGCGCATACCACTGATCAATTTTGCAATCGAGGGTATCCATCAGGCTAATTGCCGTGCCACCGACGCGCACAAAGCGCAGGCAGGCACCACGGAAATACTGGCCGCCTTCGCATTGGTTATCGAAGAAGCCCTGCTTGTTCGGCTGGGTGTCGGTGCGACCGTTAAATTGCAGATTGCTGACTTCCACCCAGCGGGTGTTGACCTTGAAAACAAAGTCAGAATCACCGTCAGAAACAAGGGTGGTGGCCGGGAAATAGCCAAAGTTAACCATCGCACCGGAGACGCGGAAAAAGCGCGTCTGCAGCTGGGAGAAGTCACAGGCACTGACGAAGAAGGTGCCCGCAGGGAATTGCAGGCAGATCTGCTGGTTCGCATCCTGCGCCCACTGATACATCGCTTTGATAGCCGGTGCGCTGTCGGTTTTACCATCGGCAATCGCACCGAAGTCAAACAGCGTCAGGCGGTTAAAGTCTTCCACCACGCGGCGCCAGTGGTAATCCGCACCGGAGGAGATCGTCACCCCGCCGTCGTCTTTCGCGGCTTCCAGTGTGCCTACAAACTCGCCGCCGCCCACTTCCAGCCCGTCATGCCAGCTTTTCAGCTTAATTTTTGCGCCACTAAACAGCGGGCGCGTTTTACGCAGATCGTCAACCGAGGGGATTTCCCCAATCAGCTGATACCCGGCGGGCTGCGCCAGACGCTGGCTGAAATTGTTCGCGCCACGGGTCACGTCAGGGATGTTAAACAGCGTGTTTCCGCCATCATCAACCACCGCCATGGAATGTGAAGGATCGGCAATTAACGCCGCATTATCATTAATAAATTGCTCAAAGTTACCTTTATTCAGCGCCACCGGCTGCTGAATCTGTGACAGGTTGCCAGAGGCATCGCGCAGATAGAGGTTAATCAGATTACCGGACTGAGTCGGGTCAGTGCCCGCTTTACCGATATACAATTTACCGTTGAAATTCTTCCAGAACTGGTCTGGCATGGTGTAGACATTTTCCGGCGTCAGAATCGGCACATCGCCCTTCGGCAGTTCACCGGATGGGATCCCTTTTAGCGCCAGAGAAGGATCGCTTTTCGCCGCTGCCGCACTGGAAATTGAGCTGACAGAAAGCCCTGCAAGAATCGACGAGAACGCCGTGAGTAATTCTCTTCTTTTCATTGGTGTTATCCCGTGGTCAATTTTTTGGAGCCTGCAAAGCAGGCAGGAAATGGCTGTCCAGAGATACTCAATAAGAACCTTAACTGCCCTTACACCAGGGACAGCCAGCTCTCTTTAATCACGCGGCCGTCGAATTTAAGGGCCGTGGTTTGGGTACTGGCGCTCATGGCATAGAACAGGTCATCGTCATGGGCGATCTGATTCATACTGTCGATGAAGCACGCTTTGTCGTTCATCGCTACCAGGAAGCCATCCTGCTGATGGTGAATAATTTCCTGCGGCCCGGTCGGGCAGTCATAGGCGACAACAGGCAGTGACCAGGACTTGGCTTCCAGCAGCACCAGCGGCAGACCTTCGTAGCGCGAGGTCATCAGGGCCATATCGCTGTCGCGGTAGTAGTCGTTGATGTTGCTGACGCGGCCAACGAAATTCACGCTGTCGCTGATGTTCAGCCGTGCGGCCTGCGCGACTAGCTCATCTTTCAGCTCGCCGTCACCGGCAATCACCAGCGTCCAGTCAGGATTGGTGGCAACAAAGCCCTGCCAGACATCCAGCAGCAGGTCGAAACCTTTTTGATGATCCAGACGTCCGACCGCCAGCGCCCGATAATGCCGCGTTGTGCGCTGAAGGTTTTTGTACACCACAGGATTGGGGATGGTTTTGCTGGCGATATTCCAGCCGTTGAACACCTGATGGTCTTTGTCGGTCAGTACGATCACACGATCGTAATAGCGCAGCATCAGATACTTGAGGAGTTTGATCGGTTTACTGAAGGAGTTAATCGCCACATGCTCACAGGCGTAGACGCGGGCGGTTTTCTTTTTGAGGGTCATCATGCTGTAGAGCGCAAACATCACGCTCAGGCGGCCCATGCTAATCAGAAATACCGCATCGAACCGCTGCTGCTGGATCTGTTTTACGGCGGCCTTAAGCGGATTTTTTTCGCCAGCGAAGCTGATAATCTGCTGTACCTGGCTGAAAGGATAAAACGGTTCTCCCGATCCTTCCAGTGAATAGAGGGTCACCTCATGCTGCTCACCGAAGCATTCTGACATGAAGTTACAGATATTCTCAGTTCCGGCATAGGAATACGCATCCTTGATGACCAGTACGATTTTTTTCATTATTTCAACCACCTCAGATCAGCGATGTTTTAAGGTAAACAACACGCCATTAACCATGTACCAGACGTAGTAGTAATACACTTTCAGCGGATTATTTTTATAAATGAACTTGAGCAGATCGAGGTGCCATTTCGCCGCTTTGTTTTTATTACGCGACAGGGAATCCCCCATCTCGTAATAGGTCACCAGATTTTTATCAATCACCCGTGCCTGCTTGTACTGATCGAACAGTTCATACAGGAACAGGAAATCTTCATGCCCTTTCTTCTTAAACAGCACCTGACGCGCCGGGCGACGATAACAAACAGAAGAGAAGCAGATGCGGAACTGCTTTTTAACGAAGTTATCCTTCAGCAGCGCAGGTTTACCGTAGCGAACATCGTATGATTTGGTGCGTGACTGGTAGTTATAATCACTGATCACCAGGTCATCACCGGCCGCCAGGCAGGCGGTTTGCAACATCAGCTTATCGCTGACCCACTCATCGTCACTGTCGAGGAAGGCAATAAAAGGTTCCGTCGCGGCGTTTAATCCCACGTTGCGTGTTTCTGCTGCACCGAGGTTAACGTCATTACTGAGAATGGTAATACGCGGGTCCGTACAATGCTGCTGCACAAATTCCAGTGAGTCATCGGTGGATTTATCATTAATCAGATAGATCCGCCAGTCGGTATACGTTTGATCAATCACCGACTGCACCGCCCGCAAAACCGTCGCGCGCGCATTGTACATCGGGATAATAATCCCTACCGTGCCGATTTGATTATTCATCTGATACCCTATTTTTATTACGGGTCAGGCATGCCTGACCCCTGGGAAATATTTCTGTCGAAGATTACGGGCGAGTCACGCCTCGCCCGCTTGCGTTAAAACAGACGGAATAACGGCGCAATGCTGTAACCGTTGATCGACTGCACCGACAGAATGGTGTTGTAGGCCAGATAATAAGAGGTCATGGCAAACAACAGCCCAAAGTTAAGCAGCGTGTGACGGATACGCATCATCAAAAACGCCAGCAATAACGGTTCACAGTGCAGGAACAGGTTCCCGACGCGCCCACCGATAATGGAGAAGTCCGAGAAAACGATACGCACGGCGGCACCGGCCGAGTAAGCGATAAACAGAATGTAGGCAATGCGATCTTCTTCTTTGATCGGCCGGTTAAAATAGACCACCGTAAAGAAGGCAATAAAGGCGATATTTTTTAAGTTCGCCAGGCCAAAGACCGGCGAGGCTGCATCAAATACCGTTCCGCTGTAGCCCATTGCGCGGTCCCCGATCACCGGAACAATCCCCAGTGAGTCCAGGAACAGCTTTTTCCCGCCGATCAGACCGAGCGGGATCGCCGCCAGCACCATCGCAATACCGAAGTATTTACGCTCACGCAGGAACAGGAACGGCAGCACCATCAGTACCGCATAACCCGTGGAGTGCGACTGGGTACTGAACGCCAGAAAGACAAACGCCAGAAAATATTTACGCCCGGCGGCCGAACAGATGCAGGCCACGGCGAAGGCGCTGGAAAGCCCGAAACGAATCTGGTTCATATCCTTGTTGATAAACAGATGCGCTGAGTAAAGGCACAGCGAACAGAGGATCAACGGCGAATACTTTTTGAAAATCCAGGCGTTGGTTGATACCGCAATAAAACTGACAAACAGCAGGAAAAAGTAGCTTTCATGGGTGAACCACGACAATACCCACGCCAGTAACATAAACAGGTTTTCGTAACGGTAAATATCCGCCACGGTTTCATAACCACTGATACTGGACTGACGGGAGAAGTCGTAGAAGAACCCCAGATACTGCCAGTCATCAATGCCGGAGTTGGGGCCCCTGAAGCCCGCAAACATAATCAGCGCCACCACCGCAATAAAGAAGAAGTAGGTGGTCACGCGCTTCATTTTCGGCTCATTCGCCTGGTTAATCGTTGCCAGTTCAAAGAAACATAAAATCAGTATGCTGTAACTGACTATCCAATATATTGCCATAGCGTTTCCCACCCAATTATTATTCTTCTGCTCACGTTACTTCCCTCCGAGCCTGGCCCGAAGTTTGTCTTTGACACGATTGAGGAAGTAAGTGCGGTTATCTTTATTGGTTAAGAAAAAGTAGCGGGCAAAGCTGAGGCTGGCCTGGAACGATTTGCCGTCCATTTTATATCGCAGCGGCAGCTTGTACGCTTTGTAGGTGTGAATATCACGCTGGGTGAGGTACGGTTTCATGTTGTCGAGCCAGAAGAAGGAATACTTCACCGACTCGCCTTTATGTTTAGAACCAAATTTGGTGACCAGGTGATAGTTAGCCAGCGGCTGGTCAATCATCACAAACTCGTAGCCGAGTTTGTCAGCACGGATGCAGAAGTCGTAGTCCTGGTGACGGATATACTTCTGATCAAAGCGGATGTCCTGGGCGTATTCGCGCTTCAGCACGATGGTGCTGGTCTGGATAAAGCCGTAGCAGCCAAACAGATACTCGGCCACGGTTTCATTGCGCCCGACCTGCTGCAACGGCAGCACTTTCAGGAACTGACCATCCTGAATAATGTTGACCTGGCTGTAAATCACGAACTTCTGCTTGCCCTGCCCTTCCAGCTGATGAATCAGCTTCAGGCTTTCTGCCAGCTTATCTTTGTGCCACTCATCATCCGCATCGAGGAAGCTGATGTAATCGCCCGTCGCCAGTTCGATGCCTTTGTTGCGCGCACCGGAGCCGTTCAACTTTTCCTGCGACAGCACCAGATTGATCTTCAGCTGGCGGTAACGTTCTGACTGCACCAGCGCGGCCAGTTTATCGGCATCGGCCGATTTATCATCCACGATGATCACTTCGAAATTCTGGTAACTCTGCGCCGCCACACAATCCAGCGTGGTCACGATAGATTCGGATGCATTATATGCAGGAATGACGATCGAAAAGAGAATATCCTTCATTGCCAGGCACCTTTTAAACGGTTACAAACAAACACTCACCACAAAAAAAGGAACCTTTACCCTTTCGGTATAAAGGTTCCTCAGGGATATTAGCTTTTCGCATCCTGCTTGTAGCTGTAGTCGTAATAGTCATAACCGTAGCCATAGGCATTGGCTGACTTACGTACCACGGCGTTGAGGATCACCCCTTTAATATCGATACCGTTCTGGGCGAAACGCTTGTAGCTGATTTCCACTTCTTTCAGGGTGTTGGTTTCGAAACGCGCCACCATAAGAGAGGTTCCCGCCAGCTTGCCGATAATAGATGCATCGGTCACAGCCAGAATCGGTGGGGTGTCAATTAACACCAGGTCATAGTTCTTGCTGGCCCAGTCAAGCAGCTCATTCATGCGGTTGTGCATCAGCAGCTCAGACGGGTTAGGCGGCACTTGTCCACGCGCGATGAAATCAAAGCCGAAGTCACCGTGCTGCACCAGATCCGCGCTGAACGGCGTCTTACCGGACAGAATATTCGACAGGCCATTTTTGCTCTCGGCACCCAGCAGTTCGTGGGTATAACCGCGACGCATATCGCCATCGATAAACAGCACTTTCTGACCGGCTTTCGCCACCAGCGTGGCCAGGTTAGAACAGATAAAGGTTTTACCGATCCCCGGACTGGCACCGGTAATCATCAGAATGTTGTTTTTCGCTTCCATCATGGCGAAGTGCAGGCTGGTACGCAGGCTGCGGATCGCTTCGATGGAGAGGTCCGTCGGGTTGCCCAGTGCCAGCAGCGTGTTGTGCGGGTCTGTTTTGCCTTTCAGGTTACGTTTTGCCAGTGCTTCGGCATCTTTCTTACGCTGCCATTCGGAAAGCGGTACGCTGGCATAAACACTCAGACCCAGCTCTTCCAGCTGTTCCGGGTTATCAATGCCATGATGGAACAGCGCTTTCAGCAGCACCAGACCCACCGATACCACCAGGCCTGCCACCAGACTGGCCAGAATCAGCAACAGTTTTTTCGGTGCAACCGGTGTACCCGCGGTTTCCGCATGGTCGATGATGCGGACATCACCCACGGTACTGGCCTTACTGATACTCAGTTCCTGCTGACGATTCAGCAGCTGCATGTAGATTTCCTGCCCTGCCTGCACATCACGCGTTAAACGCACGATTTCCTGCTGAGTCTGTGGCATCTGGCTGATTTTGCCGTTCAGCTTTTTCTGCTCATCTTCCAGCGTCGCCCGTTTTTCCAGTAATGCGCGGTAAGTCGGGTGATCTTTCTTAAACAGCTGTGACACTTCCGCTTCACGGAAAGTCAGTTCGTTCAGCTGCGTCTGAATGCTGACAGAAGAGTCGAGCGCGGACTTCGCCTCCAGCGACACATCAACGGAGTCATTCTGGCGACGGAAAGTATTCAGCTTGTCTTCGGCGACATCCAGTTTGCGGCGAACATCAGGCAGCTGCTCCTTCAGGAACGCCAGGCTCTTCTCGGCTTCTTCTGATTTGCGCTCAATGTTCTGGTACAGATAGTTGTTAATCACCTGGTTCAGCACCTGGCTGATTAACACCGGGTCTTCACCGGTATAGGTCAGGCCCAGCACGCCGGTATCCTTACCCATATCCGCAACGGTCAGGTTATTGAAGATCAGTTTAATCGCCTGCAGGTCGCTCAGTTTAGACACGGTGAAGCTGGTGCCTTGCTCTGCCTGAATGTCGCTAACCAGCATGGTGACATCGCCGTGCTGTTCAAACTGGCCAACTTTACCTTTAAACAGCTCATCGCCATCTTTGCTGACGGTGTAGCTGTCCGGGCCATCCACTTCGATCGTTACCTGGCGTTTATCCCAGATGGCCGGCACTTTCATGCGTGAAATAGCAATCTGCTGTGGCTTATTGCCCATCATGCGTGACAGGCCGCGACCGATAACCGGGAAATAGTCCTGCTGCACCAGCACATCAAGTCCGAGGTCTGTCACCGTTTTCCCCAACACCATACGTGAGGTCACGATTTGCACTTCAGTCGCTGAGGCGGGTTGTGCATTCGGCATCATCTGCGACAGGTCGTTCAACACGGTGTTGGCATTTTTCTGCTCAACCTGCACCATGGCATCCGCACTGTAAATCGGCGTGGCGAACAGGCTATAGAGCGTGCCCATCAACATAAATAACGCCGTTACTGCAACGATTATCCAGCGATGGTCAATGAACTGTCCCACAAGATGCGCCAGATCAAACCCGTTTGAATCGTCTTGAGGCGCTGACGGTGCCTTACTTTTTATTTTCATGGAAGTCCCAACTATCGGCTTAATGCGTTGACCCATTTCTGGGCAGCGTTTTCAAGGATTCCGTACACGGCCTCAAAGGCATCGCGGCTTTTCTTATACGGGTCGGCGATTTCCTGCTGATTGATCCAGTGTCCAAACAGCATGGTTTTGCCACGTACGGAAGGGTTGATGCGGCAGACCTGGTCGACATGTTTTTTTTCCATCACCAGGATCAAATCATAATCCCGGCACATGCCTGACGTGAGTTGCTGTGCCACATGCCCGTGCAGTGACACACCATTTTCACCGGCCACGCTGCTGGCAGTGTCGTCAGCAGCGTGGCCGACCATGGCCCCCAATCCCGCGGATGCGATATTCTTCTCAGGTAGTGCGGATTTCAGCAGGCGTTCCCCGGTGGGGGAACGGCAGATATTTCCGATACAAACAACTAAGATTGAATTAATCATAATGTTTTCCGACGGTTACCAGTTATGAAGCGTCTGCACGGTACGTGTCGCATCGTAAACACCGCTGATGGTTGGAACGAGCTGTGAAATCACGCGGTTCCAACGGGTGAGCGGCGTAGAGGTGACATAAACGATGTCATAAGGTTCTAACTGGAACTCGGTACCCATTACCATCGCGGCGGCATCTTTAGTATTGAGCTGATAGATGTTGGCGATTTTGCTGCGGTTAGGTCCTTTGGTTGGACGAATCACAAAGACACCCGTTGCATCAGCAGCGGTCTGATCCATGCCCTGAGCATTGCCCAGCGCTTCCGACAGCGTCATGCCGCTGCGGTCCATTTTCAGTGTGGTCTGCTGTTTAACTTCACCCATAACGAACACTTTGAGGTCATCATTACGCGGCACATAAAGAATGTCGCCGGGATACAACAGATGGTTTTGCGACAGGTCACCGTTCTTCATCAGCGCCTGTAATGAAATAGGCTGCTCGCGGCCGTTGTGCGTCAGCACCACGTTGCGCCAGTCGGCGTTGGCGGTTAACCCGCCCGCGGCGTTGACGGCATCAAGAATGGTCAACGGCACGTTGGTGATCGCCTGCTGGCCAGACGTGGTCACTTCACCGGTTACATAGGTTTTTTGTGATTTGAATGACGCAATGCTGACATCCACCTGCGGGGTTTCAATGTATTGCGACAGACGGCGGGCGATCTCATCACGGATTTCCTGCACCGTACGACCGGCTACACGGACTTTACCGATATACGGGTAGAAAATAGTGCCATCAGAATGGACCCAGTTACCGGTGTCGCTGGCGCTACGATACTGACCAGATGGGGTGGTCAGTTCCGGGTGATCCCAGACGGTTACCGTCAGAACATCACCAACGCCAATGCGATACTCATAAGCCTGCAACTCACGCTGCAGGGCTTCATTTGCCTGTGCCACAATCGGTTTTGGTCGCATGCGTTCAACCAGACCCGGCGTTAGCGGGAAGACATTAACGTATTTGTCGATGTCAAAATCACTGACCTGCTGCTTGACAACATCTTTACCCGTGGTGGAAAGGTGGCTGCCCGGCTCGATAGTACAACCGGAAAGGAATGCTGCTGAAACCAGCAGGGGTATCAATTTAGTTTTGATTTTAATCATCTGGTTTATCGCTATCAGTAATATGAATGTGAATGGCGAGACCGCCGCTGTGTAGCGTCTAAAAATTGCTAAGACTTCTAATCAGGCACTGTATTTGTAAGGCCCCCTGCTTTGTTTTAATACGCCCCATCACGTTTCAGAACCACACCGACGGTTTTGAACAAGATGGCGATATCGTTCCACAGTGACCAGTTTTTCACGTACCAGGAGTCGAAGTAGACACGCGTTTCGTAATCAACATCATTACGTCCACTCACCTGCCACAATCCGGTCATGCCTGGTTTAGCCATATAGTAGTAATCAACATCACCCGCATAGCGTTCCAGTTCGGCTTCAATCACCGGACGTGGCCCCACCAGACTCATTTCACCGCGCACGACATTCCATAATTGCGGTAGTTCATCAAGGCTGGTCTTACGGATAAAATGTCCAACGCGGGTAATGCGCGGGTCATTTTTCAGCTTAAAGTCTTTATCCCACTCTTCACGGGCTGCCGGATCAGTGCGCAGCACCTCTTCCAGCACCTCTTTCGAGTTCACCACCATAGAGCGGAATTTCAGACACTTAAATTTGCGGCCCTTGAAGCCAACGCGTTCGTGGCCGTAGATAGGTGCCCCACCATCGCGTGACACCATAAAGATCAGTGCAGCTAAGGCCGGCAACAGCATGGTGATAATCCCCAGCGCGCCAACGATATCAAAGGTACGTTTCAGGAAGCGCGAGGTGCGCTTGGCGAGATTGTTGTTCACCCGCAGGATCATCACTTCATGGCTAAAGATGTAGGCCATATCTGTGCCATAAAGCGGCACGCCACGCAGTGAAGGGATGACGGAAACGGAACGGCAGTTATGTTTGGCCAGATTTTTCAGCCACAGGTCGCGTGACTGGCTCTGTTCATATTCTACTGCCACGATAAACTGCGTTTCGCTGTTCACGATTGCCCATAGCGCCTGCTCGTCTTTCACGACCGGGATACCGAAGAGTTCATGAGCGGGCTGGCTGCCATCCACATCAAAGAAGGCCACCACATCAAAGCCCATCACTTCTTCGCTTTGCAGCGCCTGATACGCTTCTTCGGCATTTTTACCGCTGCCCAAAATGATGGACTGTTTTTTCCACAGATTGTTACGATTAAGCACCCGTTTCACCACGGCACGTCCGACCGGGATCATCACCATCGCCAGCAGCCAGGTTAATACCCATATCCAACGGGACAATTCCCATTTAGATAATGCGCTCACTGACAGTGCAATAATCGAAAACACTAAGACGGTTCTGAAGACTTCTTTTAACTCAAACCAGAAGGGTTTGCGGTAAGTGTAATGGCGTAATCTCACCCAGAACCACCCCACACAAACAACAGAAAGCATAATGTGTGTAGCAATAGTCAATTTGAAATCGATGGCAGGTATATCTGACAGAATATCACCAGGAAAACTATTAATGAGCAAAATGGCCACAGCCAGTGCCGCATTAAAACAGATGAGATCTGAGAGAGCCAATGACAGTTTTATTAACAACCCTTTAAAGGTAAATTCAATATCGCGCATAGTTAACTCGTAATTTTTATCTTAGGAAGCCTGTGTTTTATTGGTCTCTGACCTGGTGAGATGAGTATTTAATCAACACATCAGTTATTTCACAGGAAACTTATTTAGGGAGTCTGACAAAAAGGTCATCGTAGCTGGCATAGCGGCTAGAGATTTTGGCAAGAAAATCAACATGAACGTTTACTGTTCCGCGGCGCTTCCTGAACAGTCTCAAGACTCGTCAGGACACGCTACCGCCCCTGGCTTGTAGCTGCCAATGCGCTGTAAAATGTTGCCGTTTCATGTTGTTTACCTGCCATTTTTAGCGTCAGGTTTTAGCGTTTTTATCAACGGAAATGTGTCTTCATTCACATAAATCAACATTTAATCCGTCAGTACTGCGCTAAATACAACATCCACGCAGACATTCAGTAACACGTTGCTATACTAGTTATAACTGGCCTGTTTACAAGAGGCTCCCCCCGCCCGTACCTTCTTTTAGGAATAAGACTACGTTGCTGTTGCGTCAGTACCACTCATTGCCCTACTCCTCTCACAGTAAAATTAAGATTAATTCCCTGTCGAAAATTAAGAATTATCCTACTTCCGTGTATTCAGGTTATAAGTATTACTCTTTAATCAATCTGGCCCTATACGATTAATCCTGAAAAGAAACAGTTTAAGAATTTCGGTAACCGATGGTTATTAATCCGGCGATAAAGCTGATTTATCGTCCATCCCTGATGCCATAAGACAATACGCCCGGATTACTGGTTGAAATGGTGACGATTCCGACTCATCATTGATGATCTCATATGCTGTTCAGGTGAAAACAATGTTCGAATGGATCGCCGACCCGTCAATCTGGGCCGGCCTGGTCACGCTAGTCCTGCTGGAACTGGTCCTGGGTATTGATAACCTGGTGTTTATTGCCATCCTGGCGGAAAAACTTCCTCCGGCACTGCGCGACCGTGCCCGCGTCACTGGCCTGATGCTGGCCCTGCTGATGCGTCTGGGCCTGCTGGCCTCTATCTCCTGGCTGTCATCACTGACCGATGCTCTGTTTAGCGTCAACGGCCACGGTTTTAGTGCCCGCGATCTGATCATGCTGGTCGGCGGTGTATTCCTGCTGTTTAAAGCCACGATGGAATTGAACGAGCGGCTGGAAGGTAAGGATGAAGAGGAAGGCCCGCAAAAACGTGGGGCACGATTCTGGCCGGTGGTGGCACAGATTGTGGTGCTGGATGCGGTGTTCTCGCTGGACTCAGTGATTACCGCGGTGGGAATGGTTGATCACCTCGCGGTTATGATGGCGGCGGTGATTATTGCCATCTTCCTGATGCTGCTGGCAAGTAAACCCCTGACACGTTTCGTTAACGGTCACCCGACCATCATTATTCTCTGTCTCAGCTTCCTGCTGATGATCGGCTTCAGCCTGATGGCCGATGGCTTTGGCTATCATATTCCGAAAGGCTACCTGTACGCCGCCATCGGTTTCTCGGTGATTATTGAAGCCCTGAATCAGCTGGCACAGTTTAACCGTCGCCGTTTCCTCTCCGCAAAATCGCCGCTGCGTAAACGCACCGCAGAAGCGGTACTCAGGCTGCTGCGCGGCCACCACGAGCAGGCGGAACTGGATGCGGAGACCTCATCACTGATTGCCGATAATGCCGGGCGCAAAGCGATCTTCAACAAGCAGGAGCGCATGATGATTGCGCGCGTACTGGCAATGGGCCAGCGCAGCGTTCGCAGCATCATGACCTCGCGTCATGATATTGAGCATATCGACCTGGCAGAGTCGCCGGAAAAAATCATGGCGCTGCTGGACAATAATCAGCATACGCGGTTGATCATTACTGAAAACAGCGATGAACCCCTCGGGGTGGTACATGTTATTGACCTGCTGAAGCAGGCGCTGCATGGCAATGACCTTGATTTGCGCGCGCTGATCCGCCAGCCCTTGATCTTCCCCGAGCAGTTGGCCCTGTTGCCTGCGTTGGAGCAGTTCCGCACCGCCCGAACCCATTTTGCGTTTGTCGTTGATGAGTTTGGTTCGGTCGAGGGGATCGTGACGCTGAGTGATGTGATGGAAACCATCGCAGGGAATCTGCCAAACGAAGGGGAGAAGATCGATCCGCGCTACGACATTCAACAGAATGCCGACGGTAGCTGGACCGCCAATGGTCATATGCCGCTCGACGACCTGGCGATGCACTTGCCGCTGGTACTGGATGAGAAACGCGAATATCTGACGCTGGCAGGATTACTGATGGAGCATTTGCAGCGCATACCGCAGGCAGGGGAAGAGGTCCAGGTGGGGGATTACCTGTTCCGTACATTGCAGGTTGACAGCCACCGCGTGCAGAAGGTGCAGATTATACCGCAGAATGATGGCGTGTAATGCCATCGGACGGTGCCGGGTCGACCAGAAAAAATGGTCGCCCCCTGAGGGATCCCCACAAAAATGAATGGCTGGCAGTCTGGCTTCAGGTCCGGGGCCATTGTGATCGGGTGTAGGGGACGATCATCTTTTCCGATCGCCCCGTAAAACAGGGGCCGCACCCTGCTCAACATCACGGGCGGACCGAAAAAGAAGGTCCGCCCCTACGCGTTCTGAGTTGTTTTCGGGTTGGGTTTTGACCTGGATTTTGACGTTGAAGGGGGCGACTGCCCACCCTGGGTCGCTCAGCCCGCGCAGCGGGAAAGCGAAACGCCCTTGACGTTGACCTGGACAATCGTGCAGACCAGCGTCACTGGTCGACCGCTCGTCATGCCGGTCTGACTTTATGGGGATACCTCAGGGGTCGACCCCTACAAAATCACAGACCTTTCAGCAGCTTATTCATATCATCTTTGTTATTGCTATCCGGGTTACGCTCAATCCACTGTTTCAGCCGCTGGCGGGCTTCATCACGGATCTGGTCACGCAGTACCTGATCGACTCTCAGGTTATAGTTAATCGCAGACCACGGACCATAAATACGTAAAGGCACTGGCGTTTGTTGCAGGCGCTGAACCAGCGTACTGTCACCGCTCCAGCCTGCCGTCACCGTCACGCCAAAGCGGATATCCAGCGTTCTTTTCACCACATCAATCATGCCAGCGCCGGTATAATTCAGCTGATCCGAACGGGCATCAAGGCGACCAAAATCAAACACGCCATTATTAAGCGCCACGCTCCCCTGGATTTGTTGCAGATTGGGCTGGCTGTCGTCATTCTGACCGCGCACTTTGGTACTGTTATTTTCTACCGCGCGCTGGATCAACTGCTGGAAGTTCAGACCTGCAAACTGCGCATCAAGGATGCTCATCTCTGCCTTGCCCTGCCACTGCCGCTTAAAGGCATCTACGGTCAGCCCCTCACCGTGGAAGTCCCCTTTCAGCGACAGCGCTCCGCTGACGTTATTGGGCAACTCAAGCCCTTTCAACAACGGCGTGAGCGCAAACTGCTTCAGGTCCGGTTGTAATGCCACTTTGGTTTGTGCGCTACGCACGTCAATCGTTCCCGGCAGAGAGAAGCTGCCATCAGCGGCCTGACCACTGAACGTTTTCACCGTCAGTAATCCACCGTTGCTGGATGCGTCCAACTGCACCTTGTTCATCTCCAGTCCACGCCAGTTCAGTTTGTCGGCCATCAGAGCAAGCTGACCATCCATCGCATTAAGCGGTGAATTGGCATTATCATGTTCTGGCGGTGTGGCAATCACTGGCGCAGGACCTGAACGCTTTTCAGTCCCCGTGGCATCGCCCGCCGCAACCTGGTTCAGACCCAGTAGGGCATCCAGATTGAGACTGGCCGCGTGCAGACTGGCCACCACCTGAGGGCGCGTGCCGAGTGAACCCGATACCGTGCCGGTGAGTTGACTGTCATTCGCACTGAGGTTGATCTCCTCCAGGCTGAACTGCTGGGTCAGCGCCGTCCAGTGGGCTTTCATCTGGGCACTTCCCTTTACGCCATCCTGAGGGAGATCGGCACCTTTCAGTTGATAATCAAACTGATTGATCACCGCTCCGATACGCCGGGGATAATCGGTAATGTCCAGATCGCTGTCGAGATTGAGCTGCAGCTCGCGCTGGTCACGGTTAATCCGGCTGCTCAGCGTGATATGCGCACGGCGCGCCTGGGTTTGATCCAGCGCCAGATTGAAATCGCGGACGTTAAGCTGCTCTCCGTTGGTCTGTTGCCAGACCAGCAGGCTATCCGCAATGCGCAAATGGGAAATGTCGAACTTCCAGCCGTGCGTAACATCACTGACGGATGAAGTATTGCCTTTATCGGCGGGGCCAATCGGCGCGTCGGCCGGACGCTGGCTCTCACTGTCTGGGGTCAGGCGCACCACGGCACCTTTCAGCATCACCTGTTTGACAGAAAGCTGGTGGGAAAGCAGCGGCAGCAGATTGACGTCCAGGCGCATATTTTGCGCACTGACAACCGGCTGCGCGGCGCCCGGTGCAGTCAGGGTAACTGGCCCGGAAAGGATACTAAGCTGCGGCCAGACGTGCCAGCGCAGATCGCCATTGAGCGCCAGTTGATAGCCGTTACGCTGCTCCACCTGGCGGATCATGTAGGCGCGAAAATCATTAGGATTGACCAGCACGACCAGTGCGGTCATACCCGCCACCATCACCACTAAAAGTATGGCAAGGGTAGTGATAAATCTTTTCATGCCTCTCCTTAAACCATTTTCTGCAGCCTGAAATCAAAGAAATGTAGCTGCTTATACCCTAAATCATTCGAGTTGCAGGAAGGCGGCAAGCCCGTAAGTCCCCGGGAGCATAGATAACTATGTGACCGGGGCGAGCGGGTGAAGCCAACGCATCTGCAGCTTGAATGATGCCGGGTATTTAATCTTTGTCGATACGGCTGGCATCCGCGCCCTGCTGACCTTTGTATTTCGCATCCTGGCGGCTGTTATAAGGGCGCGCTGCGGGCCCCGACAGTGGCTCAAAACTCAGTGCGCCAATCAGCATGCCTGGACGCAGAGCTAACGGCAGTTTACCTGAATTATAGAACTCCAGCACAATCCGGCCCTGCCAGCCCGGATCAATACGGTGAGCAGTCACGTGAACCATTAGCCCGAGACGCGCCAGTGAAGAACGCCCATCCAGCCAGCCCACCAAATCGTCAGGTATCGTTACCGACTCCAGCGTCACCGCCAGCGCCAGTTCACCGGGGTGCAGGTAAAATGCATCGCCTTCCGGCAGCACAATTTCATCGCTCATCACGCGTTCCAGCGCGGCGCTGACTTCGTCTTTCGGTCCACTTAAATCAATAAAAGGAGCTGTATGACCGCGAAAAGTGCGGAACTGATTGCCCAGGCGGACATCAACGGTGGCACCATTGATACGTTCAACCGGTGGGCGGGGATCAATGCCCAGTTTGCCATTATCGAGCCAGGCTTCTATATCGCGGTCACATAATCTCATGGTGCACTCCACAGACGCTTCGATTACTCGAAGAACTGATTAATTTTCGCTTTCAGGATATCAATGGCAATACGGTTTTTGCCGCCACGCGGCACAATGATGTCAGCGTATTGTTTTGAAGGTTCAATAAATTGCAGGAACATCGGGCGCACTGTCTTCTGATACTGTGCCATCACCGAATCCATGGAGCGACCGCGTTCGTTCACATCGCGCTTCATACGACGCATCAGACAGATGTCCAGCGGGGTATCAACGAAAATAGAGAAGTTCATCTCCTGACGCAGCCGCGCATCCGTCAGCAGCAAAATCCCCTCAAGGATGATCACTTTCTTCGGTTTAAGGCAGATGGTTTGCTGGGTGCGGGTATGTTCCACATAGCTGTACACGGGAAGCTCAATCGCCTGCCCGGCTTTCAGCATCTGCAAGTGCTGCAACAGCAGATTGTGGTCCATGGCGCTGGGATGATCGTAGTTCGTCTTGACCCGCTCCTCCATGGTGAGGTGGCTCTGGTCTTTGTAGTAGGCATCCTCGGGGATGACACCAATATTTTCATCGCCCACGCGGTCGCGGACTTCACGATACAGCGTACTGGCAATAAGACTTTTTCCCGAGGCTGAAGCGCCTGCGATACCTACGATGACGCACTGATGCGACTTGTCAGTCATATATTAAAGACCTGGTTCTGAGACAATATAAGGGTAAGCATAACCCGGCAGATTTCGAGGTGCAGGCAAAAACGCCAAAAAACGCACCTGCGGCTTGAAATATGAAGGGCATAGCGGGCGCAATTATAGGGAGTTAGCCCTGCTGATGCCAGCAAAAAGCGCCTGCAACTTTTTCAGACTTTCCCGTTAGGCGACAATCACTTTCATCGTTAAACTGATGGACAGAAAAACAGTAAAAAGGAAACCGTGTGGCCTGGCATATTGTCCATATTTTAACCTACTTTGGCGACAGCATGTTGCTGATCCCCACCGCTGCCATTATGGCGTTTTTACTCCACCGGAAAAGCGACAATAAACGCACTGCCTGGTACTGGCTGCTGGCCTTCTGCACCGCAGGCGCGGTTGTCAGCCTGTCAAAAATCGCCTTCCTGGGGTTTGGTATTGGCAGCGCCCGTTTCAATTTCACCGGCTTCAGCGGCCACAGCGCAATGTCTGCGACCCTCTGGCCGGTCATGCTCTGGCTGTTGAGTGCGCGTCTGCCGACGATCTGGCGTACTGCTGCGATTGCGGTCGGCTATCTGATCCCGCTGATGGTGGGCATCTCGCGTCTGGTATTACATTATCACTCCGTCAGTGAAGTGATCTGCGGATTGATCCTCGGCTTTACACTGAGCAGCGCATTCCTGATAGGCCAGCGCCATATCCGCCCGCGCGGATTCTCACTGTGGCAACTGAGCATTGCCCTGCTGGTGCCGCTGCTGCTGATTGGTCATGGCCGCATCGCCACCACTCAACAGTTCCTGCAACGCCTGTCTGTGCAGATCGCCGGTATCGACCACGCCTGGACCCGCGAGGAGTTGCTCAAATTGCGCCGGTAATGGCGAAAAATGCCCTCAGGCGCGGGATAGCGCCCGTTCAATCGTCCGAATAAGACGATCTTTTGATTGCCCATTTGCCGCTGCATCGCTTATTTCTTATGCTAGCATGGTATTAGAGATTGAGATTACGCCTATATCGGCGCTGTGCTGGATATGTGATGACGACAAAAACTTTACAACGAGTAGCCCTCTCCCGCCCACTTTGTGTTCACGGTCTGCTATTGGGATTGCTGAGTTTTGTCGTCACCTTTTTTTGCCTGGAACTGATCAAAGTCAGCGGACAGATTTCACCGCTATGGTTTTCCACCGCCCTGATGACGATGGTGGTTTTCCGCAATCCTTCGCGCGAGCTGCCTCTGCTTCTGGTGGGCTGCGTGCTGGGTGTCACCTTCGCTAACGCCGTGGTGTTGGGAACATCGTTCTCCAATCTTAAATTCCCCCTGGTTAATCTTTTACAGGCATTGATTGGCGGGTCGTTGCTACGCCAGCTGCTTGACCGGCGTGCGCCGCTCAACTCCCTGCTTAGCTGGTGCAAGATGGTCGTTTCCGTCGGCATTTTTACCCCACTGGCAGGCGGGCTGCTGGCAAGCTGGCTGCTGGATATCAACGACCATGTCTCATTTAACTTCTTTACCACATGGACGATTTCCGAGGTCATCGGCATGCTGGCCCTGGGGCCGGTATGCCTGCTGTGGCAGCCTGATTATGTTCGCCGTCACTTGCGCCAGAATGTGTTGTTTGAAACGCTGCTTACCCTGGTGCTCACCCTTTCCCTGTGCTGGCTGACGTTGCGCTATTTCCCCTGGCCGTTCACCTTCGTTATCGTGATCCTGTTCTACAGTGCGGTGCGCCTGCCACGCTTTGAAGCCTTTGTTATCTACCTCGCGACTATTTCGATGATGTCGCTGATGCTGGCACTTCATCTTATTCCAGCGGACACCACCAATGCCCGTCTGCTTACCGCCATGCCGTGGGTGCCCTTCCTGCTGGCGCTGATCCCCAGCCATATAATGACGCTGGTGATGCATTCGTTTCGCGAAGAGCGCAAACATATTGCTGAAAGTGAGACCCGTTTCCGTCACGCGATGGAGTATTCAGCGATTGGTATGGCTCTGGTCTCCACCAACGGTCAGTGGATACAGGCGAATAAAGCCCTGTGCAGACTGCTGGGCTATACGCCTGCAGAACTCTATGCGATGACCTTTCAGCAGCTGACACACCCGGACGATCTTGATGCTGACCTGGTTCAGGTGCGAGCCCTGCTGGCAGGTGACATTGAAAGTTACAGCATGGAGAAACGCTATTTCCGTAAGGACGGGCAGACTCTGTGGACGTTACTGGCGGTTTCGCTGGTCCGTGATAATGAACGCCACCCGCTCTACTTTATCTCGCAGATTGAAGATATTACCGAGTTGAAGAAAACCGAGAAGGTCAATCAGCTGTTGATGGAGCGCATCACCCTGGCTAATGAAGCTGGCGGTATTGGCGTGTGGGAGTGGGACCTGCAAAGCGGGACCATGAGCTGGGATAAGCGCATGTTCCAGATCTATCAGCTGCCCATCAATGCGCAGGCCACCTATCTGACCTGGGCAAACAGCCTGCACCCTGCCGACCGCGATAAGGCAATCACCGCTTTCGACAATGCAATTAAAAATGCCACCGCCGTGGATATTGAGTTCCGCATTGAGACTGATATCGGCATACGCAATATCCGCTCACAGTGCAGCATCGTGCTGGACGAAAAAGGCAACGTCGAACGTATGCTGGGCATCAATCAGGATATTACCCCGCTGCGCCAGTTGACCGATGCGCTCTATGAAGAGAAAGAACGCATGCATATTACCCTCGATGCTATCGGTGAAGCCGTGATCAGCACCGATGAAGAGATGCGTGTGATCTTTATGAACCCGGTGGCGGAAAAAATGAGCGGCTGGCTGCAACATCAGGCGTCGGGTCAACACATCAGCAATATTCTGCGTATTACCCAGGGCAGCCAGGGACCTGAGCGCGAAAATCTGCTGCTGTGCGATTTACCACAGCAAAAAACACCCGGCGATCTTGATACCGAGCTGGTGCTGCATACCCGTTCCGGCGAGCAGTTCGCAATACATTACAGCCTGTCGCCATTGAAAACGCTGAATGGGGAAAATATCGGCAGCGTGATGGTCATTCAGGATGTCAGTGAATCGCGTGCGATGCTGAAGCGTCTGAGCTACAGCGCCTCTCACGATATGCTGACCCGCCTGCCCAACCGTGTCAGCTTCGAGCATCAGTTAAAACGCCTGACCCTTTCCTGCACAGAAAAGCAGCAACATGTGTTGGTATTTATCGACCTTGACCGTTTTAAAGCGGTCAACGATACCGCGGGCCATGCAGCAGGTGACGCACTGTTGCGTGAAATCTCCGGCGTGATGCAGCAGCATCTGCGCACCAGCGATTTCCTGGCCCGTCTGGGCGGTGATGAATTCGGTGCATTATTGCCAGATTGCTCGCTGGAGCAAGCCAGTGAGGTGGTCACACGTATTGTTCACGCCGTGAATGAATATGATTTCCTGTGGGAAGGCCGCCTGCATCATGTTGGTGCCAGCGCAGGCCTGACGCATATCAGCCCGGAGAACGCCAGCGCCAGCGAACTAATGGCACAGGCCGACCTCGCCTGCTATCACGCTAAAAATAATGGACGCGGCCAGCTTTCAGTGTACGAAAAACACCTGCTGAAGCGCCTGAAACCCGTGATGAGCCGCATTGAAAATGAACAGATCATTGCCCAGCAACCGATGCGCCTGCAAGTCTGGGCCGCCGCCCCACCGGGAAAAATCCACGCCACCAGCTTCTATCTGGCGGAAATGCAGTTGTTTACCCCGGAAGGGCATGAAATTGAGGAGGCCAGCTTCCGTACCGGGTTACAGGATGGTGACCTGTTTGTGGCACTTGACCGTAAACTGATCAGAGAGTTTTTCCAGCATTATGCGCAGGGCGCAGTGAGCAAAGGGTTAACGCTGGCGCTACCAATGTCTGGTTTTGGTTTGCGTGATGAGCATTTTATCAGCGAGACACTGGCACAGTTTGCACGCTATCACGTCCCGGCCAATCTCATCTGGTTTTCGATCAACGCCGATGTCCTGAGCCAGCATGATGTCGTGCTGCACCAGAACATTGCCCGCCTGCGTGCAGCAGGAAGCCGCATTGTGCTGCGCGATTTTGGCCGCAATCTTGATGCGTTTAACCAGCTACCGGCCGAGGAGATCGACTATCTGATCCTGGCCAGTGAGCTGGTCGCCAACGTGCATTGCAACCTGATGGACGAAATGATGGTGTCAATTATTCACGGCCACGCTCAGCGCCTTGGCATCAGCACCCTTGCCGGCCCGGTCAAACTGCCGGGCGCACTGAATACGTTGTCGACCATTGGCATTGATGTCGTCTGGGGCGAGGTGATCGCGCCGCGCCAGCCGCTGTCGACGCTGCTGCTCAACAGCTACTTCGCGATAAAATAAATCCCCTCATTGCCCGCGTTATTGTCCGCCGGGCTGACGCAGGCAGGACTCACTGACCCAGCGCCGGACTTTCGTGTCCTGCGCAGAATCCGTGAGCAGCTGTGCGCTGGCCGACATCAGTGGGCCGCAGGGCAACCCTGCCTTGCGCATGACGGCGAGCGTTTTCGGTTCATCTTCATAACGAAACACCGCCAGCATCTGTGCGGGCGACAACGTCACACCCTGGGTAATCGCACTGGCCAGCACCTGCTGTAACACGCTGGGTGACTCGTCACGGAAACGCCAGTTGCCACGGGATTCGTCAATCAGCGTATTGGTCATTACGCCCTTCCCGTCGCGTGGTGAAGGTTCCTGGTAGTGATCCCAGACGATTAATTTGCTGTTCAGCAGCGCGGTGCGGGTCTGTGGCGGGGCATACTTGATCATCCACGCCATCAGGCTCAGGCTACGCCCTTCACCATCCGACAAGGTTTGTTCCAGCAGCAATGGCTGCTCACGCAGCGCAGCCATCAGCGTTGGGGTGTCCTCATTCAGCGCCAGCATTGCCAGCCGCCAAATCCCTTCCGGTGCGGGCAGATAACCCAGTAAAAAATTCGCACTCTGACCGTTGCCGTTGAAGATCGTCGTCGTCAGATAAGAGGGCGCGTGCTTGTCGCGCGGATGGACCCAGTCCGGGCGCGCGGCCAGCAGCAGCGCCATACTGGCATAGAACTGCCGCTGATCGGCCTCACTCCCTGGCGGATCCAGACGCAGGTTACGCAGCGGATCATAATCGAAGGATAATGACTGGATTTGTGCCGGGGTGAGCACCGACAGGAACAGCTTCAGCGCGTCGGCATTATGCCTCTCAATCGCATTGCTCAGCGCGCTATAGCCATTTTCGCCCTTATCCAGCGGCGAGAGACCGCGACGGATAAAATAGCGCAGCGTCTGTTCAGGGTACTCTTTTGCCGCCGCCCGATAAAACAGCTCGCGCGCACGCTCATCCGAAAGCCTGTCCAGCTGCGAACGGGCGCCCTGCTCCAGCAACACCAGATTCTGCTGCATCTGCTGCTCGTTACGCTTCCAGGTCATGGTCCTTTGATTGGAGGGATGAAAATAGAAGGTCGCTGTCAGAACGATAAACAGCAGCCAGCCGGTGACCAGAGCCTGAACAGGCACGGTGCCCCGACGCTGCCAGCGCGCCAGAAACAGCGTCAGCCAGGCAATCAGTGTGACCAGCCACTGCAGAATATCGCGGGAAAACTCCACTACAATCAGGCCACCGGGCCACAATAACAGTGCGCCAATCACTATCTGTGGCAGCACCATCGCCAGCAGAACCCAGCGTGAGCGAATATGTTGACTGCGGATCAGCAAAATCAGCGCAGTGATCCCCAGCATCAATGGCGAAAGCATTAACCCCAGCAATAATATCAGTACAGACCAGTCCATTTATTTCTCCCTGCCCCCCTGTCAAATGACAAGACGGTGCTCCCCTGTGAAAGGCGTGATTCTATACAAAGCACGCAGATATATAAAAGCCATTGGCGTAAACCCACTCTTGCTGCTTGCACCGCCAACACACTCAAGCTAAAGTCGCCCCTTTTTTCACACTCAGCGGAGGAAACGATGTTTATCGGTTTCGACTACGGTACGGCAAACTGCTCTATTGCCATCATGGAAAACGGCGCCCCTAAGCTGCTGCCGTTAGAGCAGAGCTCGCCTTATTTACCCTCAATGCTGTGTGCGCCAACCCGTGATGCGGTGAGCGAATGGCTGTTCCGTCATCACCAGGTACCGACCCCGCAGGCAGAAAACCAGGCGCTGTTACGTCGCGCGCTGGCGTTTAACCGCGAAGAGGATATTGAGGTTCTGCCTGCCAGCGTCAAATTCGGCCTTGCCTCGCTGGCACAGTATATGGATGACCCGGAAGACGTGTGGTTTGTGAAATCACCCAAATCCTTCCTCGGGGCCAGTGGGCTGAAGCCCCAGCAGGTCGCCTTCTTTGAAGACCTGGTGTGCGCCACCATGCTGCATATTCGCCAGACAGCAGAAAGCACACTGAATGACAGCGTGACCCAGGCGGTGATTGGTCGTCCGGTTAACTTCCAGGGACTGGGCGGCGATGAAGCCAACCAACAGGCTGAGGGCATTCTGGCACGCGCGGCCAGCCGCGCCGGATTCCAGGATGTGATTTTCCAGTTTGAACCGGTCGCGGCGGGTCTGGATTTTGAAGCCACGCTGACGAGAGAGACGCGCGTGCTGGTGGTGGATATCGGCGGGGGAACCACCGACTGCTCCATGCTGCTGATGGGACCGCAGTGGCACGATAAAGCCGACCGTGGCGACAGCCTGCTGGGCCACAGTGGCTGCCGCGTCGGTGGCAACGATCTGGATATCATGCTGGCCTTTAAAGAGCTGATGCCGCTGCTCGGCCTCGGCGGTGAAACCCTCAAAGGCACCGGGCTTCCCGCTCTGCCGTGGTGGAATGCCGTTGCCATCAACGACGTTCCGGCACAGAGCGACTTCTATGCCACGGCATCCCGCAAGCAGTTGCAGGATCTGATCCGTGACGCGGCCGAACCGCAAAAAGTGCAGCGCCTGCTGAAAGTGTGGCAGCAGCGTCTGAGCTATCGTCTGGTGCGGGCAGCGGAAGAGAGCAAAATTGCGCTGTCAGATCGTGATGAAGTGATGACCGCAATGCACTTTATTGATAATGGGCTGGAAACCGGGATTAACGTGGCGGGCCTTCAGGCGGCCATCAGTCAGCCACTGGAACGTATTCAGGAGCAGGTGACGCTGGCACTGAACACCAGCGGTACGCGTCCTGACGTGATTTACCTGACCGGTGGCAGCGCACGCTCGCCAGTGCTGCGTGCAGCACTGCAACAGCAGTTACCGGATATTCCGCTGGCAAGTGGAGATGACTTCGGTTCTGTCACGGCGGGTCTGGCACGCTGGGCGCAGGTGATGTTCCGTTAAATTGCACGTAGGGGCTGACCTTCTGTTTCGGTCAGCCCGTGTAATGCGGACCTGACCACTGTGTATACCATCAGCACGGGTCGATCGGAAAAGATGATCGACCCCTACGGTTTAGGGTGAGCACGGTGCCGTAGGGGCTGCCCCTCTGTTTCGGACAACCCGTTTACAGCAAATGCCTGATCCCGTAGGGGCTGACCTTCTGTTTCGGTCAGCCCGCAGGTACCGAAAATTTAATAACTGCTCACTTCCGACAGCAGACGTAAATCGTCATCTTTCAACGTCAATACCGCCGCTTTTGCCAGCTCATCAACCTGTGCCAGTGACGTGGCACTGACAATCGGCGCGGTAATTGACGGACGGGCAATCTGCCACGCCAGCGCGACCTGCGAAGGCGAAGCATGGTGGGCTTCTGCCACCTGTACCAGCGCGTTCACAATCTTCAGACCACGATCGTTCAGATACTTCTCTACCACGCCCTGACCGCGAGCACTTTTGGCGGCATCTGCTTTACTGCGGTACTTCCCGCTGAGGAAGCCGCTGGCCAGAGAATAGTAGTTAATCACCCCAAGACCGTGCTCTTTCGCGGCCTGCTCCAGCCCGCTTTCATAGCCTGCGCGATCGTAAAGGTTGTACTCCGGCTGCAGAGTTTCATAACGCGCCAGCCCATTTTCGGCACTGATTTTCAGCGCCTCTCTCAGGCGGTCATCAGAATAATTTGAGGCACCGATGGCACGGACCTTACCTTCTTTAATCAGCGCGTCAAAGGTCGCCAGCGTCTCCTGCAATGGCGTATCCGCATCGTCTCGATGCGCCTGATACAGGTCAATATAATCCGTTTGCAGACGCGCCAGCGAAGCATCGACGGCCTGACGAATATAGTTCGGCGCCAGACCGGTTTTTCCGTCACCCATATCCATACCCACTTTGGTCGCCAGCACGATTTTGTCGCGCTTACCGCTTTTTTTCAGCCAGTTGCCAATAATGACTTCCGATTCACCCCCTTGGTTACCGGGTGCCCAGCGTGAATACACATCAGCGGTATCAATAAAATACAGCCCTTTCTCCACCAGCGCGTCGAGCAGAGAAAACGAGGTCTTTTCGTCAATGGTCCAGCCGAACACATTGCCGCCGAACGTCAGCGTCGGAACCTGGATCGCCGAACGGCCCAGTTGGCGATGTTCTAAAGTACTCATAATGATTCTCCTGATTGGAAGCCAATAAAACAGGGCATAAGTCTAACAAAGAACCCGGAACAGGCTTGGTTCAATAATGGTAATGAATTTGCGAGAAGTGATTAAAATCATTTCATGCCCACGCGACAGCGTATCGCTAACCCGTTATTCTTAATTCCTTCATTTTTCAGCGGTTGAAGTTCGCTATTCTTATAAGATTCGGGGCACTTTTTTGTCCTGCCTGGGTATTCACCAGATTCACTGAGAGCAAAAAAAACATGAAAACACCGCGTCGTTTCCCTCTAATCCCTCTGGTTATCGCGGTTGCGTTGATCGCGGGTGGCGGTTACTGGTGGCACAGCCACAGTAGCGCTGCCCAGGCACAGCCTGCCGAAGGCGCACAGCAATCCCGTGGCAAAGGTAACCGCGGCGGTGGGCGGCACGGTGGCGCGATGGGCGCCGCGATGGCTCCGGTCCAGGCCGCCGACGCCGTTCGTCAGAGCGTGCCGCAGTATCTTTCCGGGTTGGGCACCGTGACGGCGGCAAACACCGTTACACTGCGCAGCCGCGTCGATGGCGATCTGATCGCCATCCACTTTAACGAAGGCCAGGAAGTGAAAGCCGGGCAACTGCTGGCGGAGATCGACCCGCGCCCTTATCAAGTCGCACTGATTCAGGCCGAAGGACAGCTGGCAAAAAGTAAAGCCACGCTGGCGAATGCACGCCGCGATCTGGCGCGCTATGAGAAGCTGGCGAAAACCAGCCTGGTCTCACAGCAGGAGCTGGATACCCAGCGTTCGCTGCTCAGTGAAACCCTGGGCACCATCAAAGCCGATGAAGGCAGCGTAGCCAGCGCCCGGCTCAACCTCACCTACAGCCGCGTGACGTCACCGATTGACGGACGCGTGGGCCTGAAGCAGGTCGATATTGGTAACTATGTCAGCAGCGGCGACACCACCGGCATTGTGGTGATCGCGCAAACGCATCCCATCGACCTGATCTTCAGCCTGCCGGAAAATGATATTTCCGCCATCCTCAGCGCGCAAAAACAGGGCGCAGTGCCGGTAGAAGCCTGGGATCGCAGCAATAAAACGCGGCTGACCACCGGGGCGCTATTGAGCCTGGATAACCAGATTGATACCACCACCGGCACCGTCAAGCTGAAAGCACGCTTCGACAATCAGGACGACCGCCTGTTTCCCAATCAGTTTGTAAACGCCCGCCTGAAGGTCAGCACCTTGCAGGATGCGATTGTCATCCCGGCCGCTGCGTTGCAAATGGGCAACGAGGGCAGCTTTGTCTGGGTGGTCAACAGTGACAACAAGGTCAGTAAGAAAGTCGTCACAATTGAATTCCAGGACAGCGAAAAAGTGGTGATTAAAGCCGGGCTGGAAGCCGGTGAGAAAGTGGTGACAGACGGTATCGATCGTCTGACCGACGGTGCAACCGTGGAAGTGGTCGCCCCACAGTCCACCCTCCTGACGTCCGGTAAAGCCGCCCAACCGGCGAAGGGAGCCAGCGACTGATGCAGGTCATGCCCCAAACACCAGGCGGAGGTCCATCCCGCCAGTTTATTCTACGCCCGGTCGCCACGACGCTGCTGATGATCGCCATTTTGCTGGCGGGGATTATCGGCTATCGCGCCCTGCCCGTCTCGGCGCTGCCTGAG
Source organism: Erwinia sp. AnSW2-5 (assembly GCF_045107195.1). Taxonomy (NCBI): domain Bacteria; kingdom Pseudomonadati; phylum Pseudomonadota; class Gammaproteobacteria; order Enterobacterales; family Erwiniaceae; genus Erwinia; species Erwinia sp. AnSW2-5. Next base: position 279,352 of record NZ_JBJGXA010000011.1, on the reverse strand, counting down.
GTCGACTATCCGACCATTCAGGTGGTTACACTGTATCCTGGGGCCAGCCCGGATGTGGTGACATCGGCGATTACCGCGCCGCTGGAGCGCCAGTTTGGTCAGATGTCTGGCCTGAAACAGATGGCTTCGCAGAGTTCCGGCGGTGCTTCGGTGGTCACCCTTCAGTTCCAGCTGACGCTGCCGCTGGATGTGGCCGAGCAGGAAGTGCAGGCCGCGATCAACGCCGCCACCAACCTGCTGCCGTCCGACCTGCCTAACCCGCCGGTTTACAGCAAGGTTAATCCGGCCGATCCCCCGATCATGACCCTCGCCGTCACCACCACCAGCCTGCCAATGACTCAGGTCGCCGATATGGTGGAAACCCGTGTGGCGCAGAAAATATCGCAGGTTTCCGGTGTCGGGCTGGTGACTCTCTCCGGCGGTCAACGCCCGGCCGTACGGGTGAAACTGAACGCTCAGGCGCTGGCGGCAATGAATATCACCAGTGAAACGGTGCGAACCGCCATCAGCAATGCCAACGTCAACTCAGCAAAAGGTAGCCTGGATGGCCCGGAACGCTCGATTACGCTCTCCGCCAACGACCAGATCAAAACCGCCGAAGGCTATCGCCAGCTGATTGTCAGTTTCCAGAACGGCGCACCGGTGCGGCTCGGGGATGTGGCAACCGTCGAGCAAGGCGCTGAAAATAGTTGGCTCGGGGCCTGGGCTAACCGCCAGCCTGCGATTGTGCTGAATATCCAGCGTCAGCCGGGGGCAAATATTATCGCCACCGCAGACAATATTCGTCAGATGCTGCCCGCCCTCACCGCCTCTCTGCCCAAGTCCGTGGACGTGAAGCTGCTGACCGATCGTACCACCAATATCCGTGCTTCCGTCCACGACGTACAGTTTGAACTGCTGCTGGCACTGGCGCTGGTGGTGATGATTATTTATCTGTTCCTGCGTAACGTCGCGGCAACGATTATTCCCGCCGTGGCCGTGCCGCTGTCGCTGGTGGGCACCTTTGCGGTGATGTATTTCTTCGGTTTCTCGGTCAACAACCTGACGCTGATGGCGCTGACTATCGCCACCGGCTTCGTGGTCGATGATGCCATCGTGGTGATCGAAAACATTTCACGCTATATCGAAAAAGGCGAAAAACCGCTGACGGCCGCGCTGAAAGGGGCGGGTGAAATTGGCTTCACGATTATTTCTCTGACCTTCTCGCTGATTGCAGTACTGATCCCGCTGCTGTTTATGGGGGATATTGTTGGCCGCCTGTTCCGCGAGTTTGCCATCACCCTGGCGGTGGCGATCCTGATCTCGGCCATTGTGTCGCTGACGCTGACGCCGATGATGTGCGCGCGCATGTTAAGCGTTGAGTCTTTGCGCAAACAGAACCGTTTTTCGCGTGCCAGTGAAGCCATCTTCGAACGGATTATTGCCCGCTACGGCCGCCTGTTGCAGAAGGTTCTGAAACATCAGTGGCTGACGCTGGGTGTCGCCTTCGGCACCATGGCGCTTACCGTGCTGCTGTGGCTGGTGATCCCCAAAGGCTTCTTCCCGCTGCAGGATAACGGCATTATTCAGGGGACCATTCAGGCTCCGCAGTCGGTTTCTTACAGCAATATGGCGCAGCGCCAGCAGGAAGTCGCGTCGGTGATCATGAAGGACCCGGCGGTCCAGAGCCTGACCTCCTTCGTGGGTGTGGACGGCACCAACGCCGCGCTAAACAGCGGCAGACTGCAAATCAACCTGAAACCGCTGGATGAACGTGACGACCGCATCCCGGTGGTGATTGCCCGCCTGCAACAGCAGACGGCGAAAATCCCCGGCATTAACCTCTGGCTGCAACCGGTGCAGGACCTGACGATTGATACGCAGGCCAGCCGCACTCAGTATCAGTTCACGTTGCAGGCCGGATCGCTGGACTCTTTGAGCCTTTGGGTGCCGAAATTGCAGGCCGAACTGGCCACGCGGCCGGAACTGAAAGAAGTCAGCAGCGACTGGCAGGATCAGGGGCTGGAAGCCTATATCCGCGTTGATCGTGACAGCGCCAGCCGCCTCGGCATCTCACTGGCCGATGTGGATAACGCGCTGTATAACGCCTTTGGTCAGCGGCTGGTATCGACCATTTATACCCAGGCCAATCAGTACCGCGTGGTGCTGGAGCATGACACGGCAGCCACACCGGGCCTGGCCGCACTGCAATCCATTCGTCTGAACAGCACCGATGGCGGCAGCGTGCCACTCAGCGCCATTGCCAGCGTTGAGCAGCGTCATGGCGCATTGAGCATCAATCACCTCGACCAGTTCCCGTCCACCACCTTCTCGTTTAACGTCAGCGAGGGTTATTCGCTGGAGCAGGCGGTGAATGCCATCACCCAGGCGGAAAAAGATCTCTCAATGCCGTCTGAAATCATGACGCAGTTCCAGGGCAGCACCCTCGCCTTCCAGGCCGCGCTCTCCAGTACGGTGTGGCTGATTGTGGCGGCAGTTGTCGCGATGTATATCGTGCTCGGCGTGCTGTATGAGAGCCTGATCCACCCGGTGACAATCCTCTCCACGCTGCCGACGGCGGGCGTCGGCGCACTGCTGGCACTGTTGCTGAGCGGCAGTGAGCTGGATGTGATTGCTATCATCGGCATTATTCTGCTGATTGGTATCGTCAAAAAGAACGCCATCATGATGATCGACTTCGCCCTGGCGGCGGAACGTGAACAGGGCATGACGCCGTATGAGGCTATCTATCAGGCCTGTCTGCTACGTTTCCGTCCGATCCTGATGACCACCCTGGCCGCACTGTTTGGTGCCCTGCCGCTGATGCTGAGCACCGGGGTCGGTGCAGAACTGCGCCGTCCGTTGGGCACCGCGATGGTCGGCGGGCTGATTGTCAGTCAGGTGCTGACGCTGTTTACCACGCCAGTGATCTACCTGCTGTTTGATCGTCTGTCGCGCGCAACCCGCCGCCTGGCACGTCGGGAGGCAGAGTGAAATTTTTCGCCCTGTTTATTCATCGTCCCATCGCCACCAGCCTGCTGACCGTGGCGATCCTGCTGGCGGGGATCCTCGGTTTCCGTCTGCTGCCGGTCTCCCCGCTGCCGCAGGTGGATTTTCCGGTGATCGTGGTCAGCGCCTCGCTGCCGGGTGCCTCGCCGGAAACCATGGCGTCCTCCGTTGCCACGCCGCTGGAGCGTGCGCTGGGCCGGGTTGCCGGGATCAGTGAAATGACCTCTACCAGTTCGCTTGGCAGCACGCGGATTATCCTGGTGTTTGACTTCGAACGCGATATCAACGGCGCGGCACGCGATGTACAGGGGGCGATCAATGCTGCCCAGAGCCTGCTGCCGACCGGGATGCCCAGCCGACCGACCTACCGCAAAGCTAACCCATCTGATGCGCCAATTATGATCATGACGCTGACCTCAGACAGCTGGTCGCCGGGTCAGCTGTATGACTACGCCTCTACGCAGCTGGCGCAAAAACTGTCGCAAATCGACGGAGTGGGCGATGTCACCATCGGCGGCAGCTCCCTGCCTGCGGTGCGTGTGGCACTGAATCCACAAGCGCTGTTCCATCAGGGCGTCTCGCTGGATGCGGTACGAACCGCCATCGCCAGCGCCAACGTGCGTAAGCCTCAAGGTGCCGTTGAAGATAATCACCAGCGCTGGTGGCTGAAAACCAACGATGAACTCCAAACCGCCGCCGAATACCAGCCATTAGTGGTGCATTACAACAACGGTGCAGCGGTGCGCTTGCAGGACGTTGCCACGGTCACCGACTCGGTCGAGGATGTGCGCAACGCCGGGATGTCTAACGCCCGCCCGGCCATTCTGGTGCTGATCCGTAAAGCGCCGGAAGCCAATATCATTGATACCGTTGACCGCATACGTGGAAAAATCCCTGAGTTAAGCCAGATTATTCCCGCCTCGATCCAGCTGGAAGTGGCACAGGACCGCTCTCCGACCATTCGTGCTTCGCTGCACGAGGTGGAGCAGTCGCTGGCAATCTCCGTGGGTCTGGTGATCCTGGTGGTGTTTGCCTTCCTGCGCTCCGGCCGTGCCACGCTGATCCCGGCGGTGGCCGTACCGGTGTCGTTGATCGGTACCTTTGCCGCCATGTATCTGTGTGGCTTCAGTCTGAACAACCTGTCGCTGATGGCGCTGACCGTGGCGACCGGTTTTGTCGTCGACGATGCGATTGTGGTGCTGGAGAATATTTCGCGCCATATTGAGGCCGGCATGAAGCCGCTTCAGGCATCGTTACAGGGGGTGCGCGAGGTCGGGTTCACCGTGGTGTCGATGAGCATTTCGCTGGTGGCGGTGTTTATTCCGCTGCTGATGCTCGGCGGCATTATTGGCCGTTTTTTCAGAGAGTTTGCCGTCACACTCTCGGTGGCCATCGCCATCTCCCTGGTGATATCCATCACCCTGACACCGATGATGTGTGCCTGGCTGCTGCGTAATAAACCCCAACATGCGCAGCCGCGTATTCGCGGTTTTGGCCGCGTGCTGCTGGCGGTACAACAGGGCTACGGCCGCACCCTGCACCGGGTGATGGACCACGCACGCTGGACGCTACTGGTGTTTCTCGCCACCATCGGGCTGACCATTTATCTGTATATTTCCATCCCGAAAACCTTTATGCCGGAGCAGGACACCGGGCGTCTGATGGGCTTTATTCAGGCCGACCAGAGCATCTCGTTCCAGTCGATGCGCGGCAAGCTGGAAGACTTTATGCGCATCGTCCACGCCGATCCGGCAGTGGAAAGCGTGGTGGGCTTTACCGGTGGTTCGCGCACCAATAGCGGCTCGATGTTTATCTCACTGAAGCCGCTCAGTGAGCGCAGCGAAAACTCGCAGCAGGTGATCGCCCGCCTGCGCGGCAAGCTGGCAAAAGAACCGGGTGCCAACCTGTTTCTGATGGCGGTGCAGGATATTCGCGTCGGCGGGCGTGAGTCTAATGCCGGATATCAGTACACGCTGCTGTCAGACAACCTGGATGATTTGCGTGAGTGGGAGCCGAAAATCCGCCGCGCCTTTGCCGCCCTGCCCGAGCTGGCTGATGTGAACTCAGACCAGGAAGATAAAGGCTCAGAGATGGCGCTGACCTACGATCGTGCCAGCATGTCCCGGCTTGGCATTGATGTCGCCGACGTCAATAACCTGCTGAATAACGCCTTCGGACAGCGGCAGATCTCCACCATTTATCAGCCGCTAAACCAGTACAAAGTGGTGATGGAGGTCGATCCGCGCTACACCCAGGATATCAGCGCCCTCAACCAGATGTATGTGATCAACAGCGAGGGGAAATCTATTCCGCTCTCCTCGTTTGCCAAATGGCAGCCCGCGAACTCGCCGCTGTCGGTCAATCATCAGGGATTATCTGCCGCCTCCACCGTGTCCTTTAACCTGCCGGAAGGGGTGTCGCTGTCGCAGGCCTCAGCAGCCATTGACCGTAGCGTCACCTCGCTGGGTGTACCGTCCAGCGTGCGCGGCAGTTTTTCCGGCACGGCCGCGGTGTTTGAGCAAACGCAAAGCAGCCAGCTGTGGCTGATTGTGGCGGCGATTGCCACCGTGTATATCGTGCTGGGGATCCTGTATGAAAGCTACGTCCATCCGCTGACTATCCTCTCCACCCTGCCCTCAGCAGGGGTCGGCGCGCTGCTGGCACTGGAGCTGTTTAATGCGCCGTTCAGCCTGATCGCGCTGATTGGCATCCTGCTGCTAATCGGCATCGTGAAGAAAAACGCCATTATGATGGTCGACTTCGCGCTGGACGCCCAGCGCAACGGCGGGATGACGGCGCGCGATGCGATATTCCAGGCCAGCCTGCTGCGCTTCCGCCCGATTATGATGACCACCCTTGCCGCGCTCTTTGGTGCGCTGCCGCTGGTGCTGACCAGCGGTGACGGTGCTGAACTGCGCCAGCCGCTGGGGATCACCATTGTCGGCGGGCTGGTCATGAGCCAGCTCCTGACGCTGTACACCACCCCGGTGGTCTATATGTACATGGACAAACTGCGGCGTAAACCGCGCTTCGATGCCGTCACCGGGGAAAGCTGATGCCATGACCGCCCCTCCCGCCTCCGTACGCTGGCAACTGTGGATTGTTGCCCTCGGCTTCTTTATGCAGACGCTGGATACCACCATCGTCAATACGGCGCTGCCGTCGATGGCGGCCAGCCTGCATCAAAGCCCGCTGAATATGCATTCGGTGATTGTCTCCTACGTGCTGACGGTGGCCGTGATGCTGCCGATCAGCGGCTGGCTGGCAGACCGCTTCGGGGTGCGTAATGTGTTCTTCAGCGCCATTGTGCTGTTCAGCGTCGGCTCGCTCTGCTGTGCGCTCTCCACCACGCTGGACCAGCTGATTCTGTCACGCGTATTGCAGGGCATCGGCGGAGCCATGATGGTGCCGGTGGGTCGCTTAACGGTGATGAAGCTGGTGCCGCGCGCCGAATATATGGCCGCGATGACCTTCGTTACCCTGCCGGGGCAAATTGGCCCGCTGCTCGGCCCGGCGCTGGGCGGTGTGCTGGTCGAGTACGCCAGCTGGCACTGGATTTTCCTGATCAACATCCCGGTCGGCATTATCGGGGCGATTGCCACGCTCACATTAATGTCAAACTTTACCCTGCAAACCCGGCGCTTCGATTTTACCGGCTATCTTCTGCTGGCAGCCGGGATGGCGACTCTGACGCTGGCACTCGACGGCCAGCGCGGTAGCGGGATGTCCCCGCTGCTGCTGTGCCTGCTGATCCTTTGCGGCGTCTTCAGCCTGCTGTTTTATCTGCTGCATGCGCGTAACAATGAAAGCGCACTGTTCAGCCTGAAACTGTTCGACAATCGCATCTATTCTATTGGCCTGATTGGCAGCCTGACCGGACGTATCGGCAGCGGTATGCTGCCGTTTATGACACCCATTTTCCTGCAAATCGGCATGGGTTACAGCCCGCTGCACGCCGGGTTAATGATGATCCCGATGGTGCTGGGCAATATGGGCATGAAGCGCATCGTGGTACAGATCGTCAACCGCTTTGGCTACCGCCATGTGCTGATGGGTTCAACGCTGGCGCTGGCCCTGGTGGTGGTGCTGTTCCCTGCCGTGGCGCTGATGGGCTGGCACGCCCTGCTGCCTGTCGTGCTGTTTTTACAGGGGATGGTCAACGCTATCCGCTTCTCTGCCATGAATACGCTGACGCTGAAAGAGCTGCCTGACGACCTTACCAGCAGCGGTAACAGCCTGCTGTCGATGGTGATGCAGCTGTCGATGAGTATCGGCGTGACCGTGGCCGGGCTGCTGCTGGGCACCTTCGCCCAGGGAACGGTGAGCGTCGGCCCGCAAATCGCCGAGACATTTATCTATACCTGGCTGTGTATGGCGCTGATCATCGCCCTGCCGGTCTTTGTTTTCTGGCGTGTCCCCAAAGAGACGTCCCCTAATACGCTTCCGGCGCGCAGGAGAAAGCCTTAATGCTGGCAAAATTACGTATCGGCATCACCGCCAAGCTTTTCGCGGCAATCTTCTCCACTTGTATGCTGGTGCTGATCACCATGCACTGGGGCGTCCGTCTGAGCTTCGAACACGGTTTTATCGACTATATCAAACGCGGCAATGAGCAGCGGCTGACGCTGCTGGGCGATGCGCTGGCCGATCAGTATGAACAACATGGCAACTGGGATTTCCTGCGTAACAACAACAAGCTGGTGTTCAATATCCTGCGCTCGCTGGAGCAAAACCCGGATGCCAATAATCAGCTCCCGCCGCACGGCTGGCGCACCCAGTTCTGGATTATCGACCAGCAGTATAAAGTGATGATTGGCCCGCGCGCACCGGTGCCGCAGGAGGGTTCCCGCCGCAGTATTACCACCAGCAACGGCAAGGTGGTCGGCTGGGTGATTGGCTCCCCATCTGAGCGCCTGACGCGCAGCGCCGACATTAATTTCGATCAGCAGCAGAATCGCACCAGCTGGATGATCGTCGGTCTGACCATGCTGCTGGCCGCCGCCGTCACCTGGCTGCTGTCACGCGGGCTACTGGCACCGGTCAAGCGCCTGGTGGAAGGAACGCATCACCTCGCGACCGGGAATTTTACCAGCCGGGTGCAGGCCTCCAGCCGCGATGAGCTGGGCAGGCTGGCGCAGGACTTTAACCGCCTCGCCAACACGCTGGAGAAAAATGAAAAAATGCGCCGTGCGTTTATGGCCGATATCTCCCACGAGCTGCGCACGCCGCTGGCGATCCTGCGCGGCGAACTGGAGGCGATTCAGGACGGGGTGCGTAAACTGACCCCGGAGTCGATTGTCTCCTTACAGGGCGAGGTCGCCACGCTGACCAAACTGGTGGACGATGTTCATCAGCTGTCGCTGTCGGATGAAGGGGCGCTGGCCTATCGCAAAACCGAGACCGACCTCGTCCCGCTGCTGGAACTGGTGTCCGGCAATTTCCGCCATCGTTTTGCACAACACCCGCTGAACCTGACGCTGACGTTACCCGACCAGGCCCCCCAGTTTGGCGACCCGGACCGTCTGATGCAGCTGTTCACCAACCTGATGGAAAACAGCCTGCGCTATACCGATCCCGGCGGCACTCTGCATATCACGCTGCAACAGCGCGCGAATGCCAATGTGCTGCACTTTGATGACAGCGCTCCGGGCATCAGCGATGAACAGCGGGTGCAGATTTTTGAGCGCTTCTTCCGCGCTGAAGGCTCGCGTAATCGCGCCAGTGGTGGCTCCGGACTGGGGCTGGCTATCTGCCATAATATTGTTGAAGCGCATGACGGCACCATTGTTGCGGATCACTCCGATGCAGGTGGCGTGCGAATTACGGTACACTTGCCGTATAAGACTCACTGACAATGGCGACCCTACTATGACGCTCGACACGCCCGCTCCGCTGATTTTAATCGTTGAAGACGAACCCAAACTCGGCCAACTGATGATCGATTACCTGCAGGCCGCTAACTTTCGTACCCATCATCTGCTGCGCGGTGATGAAGTGCTCGGATGGGTAAAACAGCATTCACCCGACCTGGTGCTGCTGGATCTGATGTTGCCAGGGCTGGACGGTTTATCCGTGTGCCGCGAGCTGCGCGGTTTCTCTGACCTGCCTGTGGTGATGGTCACGGCAAAGATTGAAGAGATTGACCGCCTGCTCGGCCTGGAAATTGGCGCTGATGACTACATCTGTAAGCCGTTCAGCCCGCGTGAAGTGGTGGCGCGTGTTAAAACCATTCTTAAACGCTGCCAGCGCACCCCGGAAGAAGCCCGGCAGGTTTCGCTGCTGAAGGTAGATGAAAATCGCTTCCAGGCGAGCTGGGACGATAAACCCCTCGATCTGACGCCTGCGGAGTTCCGTCTGTTGAAAACCCTGGCCCAGGAACCGGGCAAAGTGTTCTCACGCGAGCAGTTGCTGAATCATCTGTATGACGACTATCGCGTGGTGACTGACCGTACGATCGACAGCCACATTAAGAACCTGCGCCGCAAGCTGGAATTGCTGGATGCCGACCAGCCGTTTATCCGTGCCGTCTACGGCATGGGATATCGCTGGGAAGCAGATATCTGTCGTTTGATGTAGATCAATTTCCCCAGACAATCACCGCCTTACAATCCCCGCCAGATAAAATACCGGGCGAGGCATGCCTCGCCCCTACGTTATTTGTAGAAATCAGGCATGCCCCCGCCCTGCGTTATTTGTAGGGGTCAGGCATGCCTGACCCGTGCCGCACAGAAACCACCATCACCGCAATATCTGACCTGACATCAGACTGAGAACACAATGAACAAACCGGAACTGCTTTCTCCGGCCGGTACACTGAAAAATATGCGTTACGCTTTTGCGTATGGCGCAGATGCCGTGTATGCCGGTCAGCCTCGCTACAGCCTGCGCGTGCGCAATAACGAATTCAACCATGAAAATCTGGCAACGGGCATTAATGAAGCCCATGCGCTCGGAAAAAAATTCTACGTTGTGGTGAATATCGCGCCGCACAACGCCAAGCTGAAAACCTTTATTCGTGACCTGAAACCGGTGATTGATATGCAGCCGGATGCGCTGATCATGTCCGATCCCGGACTGATCATGCTGGTGCGCGAAGCCTTCCCGCAGATGGACATCCATTTGTCGGTCCAGGCCAACGCAGTCAACTGGGCCACGGTGAAGTTCTGGCAGCAGATGGGGCTGACAAGGGTGATTCTGTCACGCGAACTGTCACTGGAAGAGATCGCGGAGATCCGTCAGCAGGTGCCGGAGATGGAGCTGGAAATTTTCGTACACGGCGCACTCTGCATGGCCTACTCTGGCCGCTGCCTGCTTTCCGGTTACATCAACAAACGCGACCCGAATCAGGGGACCTGCACGAATGCCTGCCGCTGGGAATATAACGTCCAGGAAGGCAAAGAAGATGCAATTGGCAATATTGTGCATCGCCAGCAGCCGATTGCCGTGCAGAATGTCGAGCCGACGCTGGGTGCCGGGCAGCCAACGGACAAAGTGTTTATGATCGAAGAGGCCATGCGCCCTGGCGAGTATATGACCGCCTTCGAAGATGAACACGGCACTTATATTATGAATTCGAAAGATCTGCGTGCGGTGGCGCACGTTGAGCGTCTGACGCAAATGGGCATTCACTCGCTGAAAATTGAAGGACGCACCAAATCCTTCTACTACTGCGCGCGTACCGCTCAGGTCTATCGCCGCGCCATTGACGATGCCGCCGCCGGGAAGCCTTTCGACCCTGCCCTGCTGGAAACGCTGGAAGGCCTGGCGCATCGTGGTTATACAGAAGGCTTCCTGCGCCGTCATACACACGACAGCTATCAGAGCTATGACGCAGGCTACTCGGTATCCGATCGCCAGCAGTTTGTCGGTGAGTTTACCGGTGAACGCCGTGGTGCGCTGGCGCAGGTGGATGTGAAGAATAAGTTTAGCGTCGGCGACAGCCTGGAACTGATGTCCCCAGCGGGAAATATCAACTTCACCCTGACGCAGATGGAAAATGGCAAAGCGCAGCCGATTGACGTGGCGCCGGGCAATGGTCATCTGGTGTGGCTGCCGCTGCCGGAAGAGATGGATCTGCAGTATGCCCTGCTGATGCGTAACCTCGCCGGCACCACCACCCGCAATCCGCATGCGGTAGAGTTGGCGAAAGAAGTTACATGATGTTACTGATATTAGAATGCGATCACATTACCATCTCATTAACTTCGTTAAGATGCTCCCGCTCCTAACGAACAAATCCAAATAGCATTATATGACCCATAGATTTTGCGGCGCAGTAAGGCGGCAAGTGAACGAATCCCCCGGAGCTTACACTAGTAAGTGACTGGGGTGAGTAAACGCAGCCAACGCCACTGCGGCGTAAAAGATAGGGTCAGATACCACCTTATTCGGCCCACACGGCTCCCCCGTGAGGGTCATTTCTTTTTTAGTCCCCTCGATTTTTTCAGAAAACTCCGCGCTTTTTCGACCTGAGGTAACCCTCTGCGGCAGGGTATGCTATATGTTGATGCAAACCGCAAACGCCTTCAGGGATCAAAAATGGAAAAACATTCACTTACGCTGGCAATCTTAAATGGTAAAAGCGCAGGCAATGAAGCGCTGCGTGAGGCCATAACGACACTGCGCGATGAGGGCTTCCCGCTGGAAGTGCGCGTGACCTGGGAGCACGGTGACGGCGAACGCTACGTGCGCGAAGCGGTGGCATTGCAGGCTGAAACCGTGATTGCCGCTGGCGGCGATGGCACCATTAACGAAGTGGCGACAGCGCTCGCCGGATTATCGCCTGAATGCCGTCCTGTGCTGGGCCTGGTGCCGCTGGGTACCGCCAATGACTTTGCCACCAGCGTAGGTATCCCGATGGAGATGGAAAACGCACTGCGTCTTGCCATCCAGGGGAAAGCCACGGCCATTGACCTCGCGCGGGTGAATAACGATCGCTACTTTATCAATATGGCGACTGGCGGGTTCGGTACGCGCATTACCACTGAAACCCCGGAAAAACTGAAATCCGCACTGGGTGGCGTCTCCTACTTTATTCATGGGCTGATGCGCATGGATACCCTGAAAGCCGACAGCTGCACGCTGGAAGGCCCGGATTTTCACTGGCAGGGAGACGCGCTGGTGATCGGTATTGGCAATGGTCGTCAGGCGGGCGGCGGTCAGCGCCTGTGCCCAACGGCGCTGATTAACGATGGCAAACTGGAACTGAGCATCGCCACATCGCAGGAGCTGTTACCGACGCTGGTGCATAAACTGACCAGTAACGAAGAAAACCCGAATCTGATCACCGCCTCGCTGCCGTGGCTGACTATTCGCGCGCCAAACGAGATGACCTTTAATCTCGATGGTGAACCCCTGAGCGGGACAGAATTTCGCATTGAGGTCATGCCGGATGCGCTGGAATGCCGTCTGCCGCCATCCTGTGAATTACTGGCATAATATTTCCTGCTCAATACTTCGTTCACCCTGCCGTTATCCGCGCCAGGGTGAATTTTTGCGGCATGTCTCCAAAATAATCAACAATCCGGCCTGATTAGAGGAAATCATTAAACGTTGTCGTTATTATTCGGTGAAATGAAAATAGTTAAATTTTTTATTACGGATAAATAAGGCGGTGACGAAAATGGAATTTCAACCTTTTTACCTTCACACTAACCGGGTGACCTACTTCAATGATTTTTCATCAAAAAATATCGATTATGTGATATCAATTCAGGAAATAAAGCATATATATGATGCTGGCATCTGCTTACAAGAAGGCTTTACGCTGAGTAAACGCGGCGTGTACGAAGTGAATTTCGATATCCGCCAACGTTCTGCATCTGATGCGTATTTCGTGAAACCCTCAGAGGGTAATATTTCAGCCATTCCTATTATACGTCATGTAGAAAGAGCACTTATTGCACACTACAGGAAGTATCATGCTGGTATGTATGTGTTTCTGGCAAATGACGAGAAGTTATCACGTATCTATCAACGTATCGTCAGGAAGCATTTTGCCAAAGGAAATACGTTAGAGTCAGGTTTTCAGCCCAACAGGAGGGGATATGTCATACGTACGCCGCAATGCTATTTATGAACAAGAGCAGGAAGCTGCACTGCAAAAGGCGCTGGAAAGACGCGCTCAAAGATTTCGTGATGACCTTAAAGCAAGAGATGCCATTCTGGCCGCAAGAGCAAAACAGGCCAGCGCTCAGGCAAAACGCACCCAGTAGCGAATAGCGCTGACTTATCACGCTCACAAAAAGCGCCCCTGGGCGCTTTTTTTCATCTTCATGCTCCACCAACGAAATGTGATCCTCCTCGCGAATCCCGCACGCACAACTTGTATGGTAGTACGTTATGAGAGTATTTTTTCACCATTGTTGGCGTACAAGGCGGTTCAGAATGAAAATTGTTAACGCAGAAGTGTTTGTCACCTGCCCAGGCAGAAACTTTGTCACCGTAAAAATCACCACCGACCAGGGACTGACCGGTATTGGTGATGCGACGCTGAATGGCCGTGAGCTGCCGGTGGCGTCTTACCTGAAAGATCACGTGTGCCCACAGCTGATTGGCCGCGATGCGCATCAGATCGAAGATATCTGGCAGTTCTTCTACAAGGGTGCCTACTGGCGTCGCGGCCCGGTCACCATGTCCGCTATTTCTGCCGTAGACCAGGCGCTGTGGGACATCAAAGGCAAAGCGGCCAATATGCCGGTTTATCAACTGCTGGGCGGTGCATCGCGCACAGGCGTGATGGTTTACTGCCATACGACCGGGCACAGCATTGACGAAGTGATGGACGACTACGCGAAGCACAAAGAGCTGGGCTTCAAAGCGATTCGCGCCCAGTGCGGCGTACCGGGAATGAAAACCACCTACGGGATGGCAAAAGGCAAAGGCGAAGCCTACGAACCGGCCACCAAAGGCGCACGCCCGGAAGAGCAGCTGTGGTCAACGGAGAAATACCTCGATTTCACCCCGAAACTGTTTGAAGCCATTCGCGATAAATTCGGCTTTGACGAGCACCTGCTGCACGACATGCACCATCGTCTGACGCCTATTGAAGCGGCCCGCTTCGGCAAAAGCATCGAAGACTATCGCCTGTTCTGGATGGAAGACCCGACGCCTGCAGAAAATCAGGAGAGCTTCCGCCTGATCCGTCAGCACACCGTGACACCGATTGCGGTCGGGGAAGTGTTCAACAGTATCTGGGACTGTAAACAGCTGATTGAAGAGCAGCTTATCGATTACATCCGTACCACCATTACGCACGCAGGCGGCATCACCGGCATGCGCCGCATTGCGGATTTCGCCTCCCTGTATCAGGTGCGTACCGGTTCGCACGGTCCGTCCGATCTGTCGCCGATTTGCATGGCGGCGGCGCTGCACTTTGACCTGTGGGTACCGAATTTCGGCGTACAGGAATATATGGGTTACTCCGAGCAGATGCTGGAGGTGTTCCCGAACAGCTGGCGCTTCGATAACGGTTATATGCACCCGGGCGATAAACCAGGGCTGGGTATTGAGTTCGACGAAAAACTGGCCGCGAAATACCCCTATGAACCCGCCTATCTGCCTGTCGCCCGTCTTGAAGACGGCACGCTGTGGAACTGGTAAGGAGCACAACATGAAAAGCGTGGTCATTGAACGCCCGGGCGAATTGCAGTTGCAGGATCGCCCCCTGCCAGAACCCGCAGCTGGAGAAGTGCGGGTCAAAGTGAAATATGCCAGCATCTGCGGATCGGATGTGCATATCTGGCACGGCCATAACCCGTTCGCCCGCTATCCGCGTGTGATCGGTCATGAATTTTTCGGCCTGATTGATGCAACAGGCAACGGTGTGGACAGCGCCCGCATCGGTGAGCGCGTGGCGGTCGATCCGGTGGTCAGCTGTGGTCACTGCTACCCTTGCTCGATAGGTCGGCCAAATGTCTGTAGCGAATTGCAGGTCATCGGTGTGCATCGCGATGGCGGTTTCAGCGATTACGCCATCGTGCCAGCGGCGAATGCCTATGTTCTGCCGGAGGCAATACCGGACACGCTGGCCAGCCTGGTCGAGCCGTTTACCATCGCGGCCAATATCAGCGCATTCCTCAAGCCTGTTCCCGATGATGTGGCACTGATTTACGGTGCCGGGCCGATGGGGCTGACGGCGATTCAGGTGCTGAAAGGCGTCTACAACGTGAAGACGGTGATTGTCGCTGACCGTCTGGAAGAGCGCCTCACGATGGCACGGGAAAACGGTGCAGACCAGGCACTGAACAACAGCACGACGCCGCTGGCAGAACAGCTCAACGGCGTGCAGCCCACGTTGATTATTGATGCAGCCTGCCACCCGTCAATTCTGTCTGAAGCCGCCGCGCTGGCCTCTCCTGCCGGACGCATCGGCCTGCTGGGCTTCTCTGGTGAAGCCTGCACCCTGACGCAGCAAAGCCTGACCAGCAAAGAGCTGTCGCTGTTTACTTCACGGCTGAACAGTCACCGCTTCCCGCAGGTTATCGCGTGGATGGAGCAGGGATTGATTCAGCCAGAAAAACTGGTAACCCATACGCTGCCCCTGAGCCAGATTGAACAGGCGATGACGCTGTTCGAGAAGGACCCGCGCAGCTGCTGCAAGGTGATTATCAGTATGAATTAACCCTAAAGCCGGGGTGACGCCCGGCAACAACCTCTACCCTACCCATAAAAAAGATAATGTGCGGAGAACAAAAATGTTTAAGAACCTGCGCTGGACGATAGTACTGCTGCTATTCCTTGTTTACATGATTAACTACCTTGACCGGGTGGCGCTGTCCCTGACCGTGCCAATGATTGAAAAAGATCTGATGCTGAATGCGGAAGAGTTCGGCCTGATTTTCGGCAGCTTCTTCTTCGGTTATGCCATCTTTAACTTTGTCGGTGGCCTTGCGACCGATAAATTCGGCCCGACAATCACCCTCGGCGTCGCCGTCGGAATGTGGTCAATCTTCTGCGGCTTTACCGCCCTCGCTACCGGTTTCTGGTCAATGCTGATCCTGCGCGTGCTGTTCGGCATGGCGGAGGGACCGATCTGTGCCTCGGCGAATAAAGCGATTAACGGCTGGTTCCCGAAAAAACAGGCCGCCACCGCGATGGGCCTGCTAAGCGCTGGATCGCCCCTTGGCGGCGCCGTAGCCGGACCGATCATCGGCTACCTTGCCCTTGCCTTCGGCTGGCGCCCGGCCTTCGCCATTATCTGCTCAATTGGCATCGTCTGGATGGTTGTGTGGTTCTTTATTGCCGCTGACAACCCGCTGAAAAGCAAATTAATCAGCGAACGTGAACGCGCACTGATTGCGCAGATGAAAGACGAGCAGCTCAGCCCGGAAGAGGAACTGTCACAGTCGCAGCACGGCTTAGGCTACTACCTGCGTCAGCCGATTATCCTGGTCACGGCGTTTGCTTTCTTCTGCTACAACTACATTTTGTTCTTCTTCCTCAGCTGGTTCCCGGCCTACCTGGTGCAGGCGCACGGGCTGGATATTAAGGCAATGAGTATCACCACCATGATCCCGTGGATTGTCGGTTTCGTCGGTCTGGCACTCGGGGGAATCATCTCGGACAAACTCTTCAAAATGACCGGCAAGCTGCTGCTTTCACGTAAAATTGTGCTGGTGGTCTCGTTAATGGCTGCTGCAATTTGTGTCGCCTTTGCCGGTACGGTAAAAGAGGTCACTTCGGCCGTCGGTCTGATGTCGGTCTCCATCTTCTTCCTCTACATCACCGGGGCGATTTACTGGGCGATTATTCAGGATGTGGTGCATAAAAGCCGCGTCGGCAGTATCAGTGGATTTATCCACCTGATCGGCAGCCTTTCCGGGATTGTCGGGCCAATTGTCACTGGCTATATCGTGCAGCACACCGGCAAGTTTGACAGCGCCTTTGTGCTGGCGGGCGTGGTTGCCGCGCTGGGTGCGCTCCTGGTGCTGTTTGTGATTAAACCGCCGAAGAAACTGGATACTCCGGTGTCCGTCTGATTATCGCGGGTGGGTTTTCCCCCGCAAATAACTAAAAACCAGCCTCATCAGGCGTGATTGTCGCAGCCAGTTTGGACATGGACAGCGCGGAAAAACCGGAGCGTACACGAAGTACGTGAGGATTTTGAGCACTGCCCAGGTTTAAAATGGCAAGTAAAATAGCCTGATGGGTCTGGTTCTAAGGATGCATTATGTTGTCTATTACTACCCTCCCGCCCGATGTAGAACGCCCACAGTACAACCGCCACGCACTGCGTACCCGCATGGTCCACATTGGTTTTGGTGCCTTCCATCGTGCCCACCAGGCCGTCTGTAGCGATCGGCTCGCCGCCGAGCAGGGCAGCGACTGGGGATATTGCGAAATCAATCTTAACAGCGGCGAATTGATTACCGCCCTGCGCCAGCAGCAGCTCTGCTACACCGTGGCCGAAATGGCCGATGACCAGCTGAATCTGCGCGTGGTTGGCGTAGTAACCGCCGCCCTGCACGGCCAGTCCGACGGTATTGAGGCGGTGCTGGAAGCGCTCAGCCAGCCTGACGTGGCGATTGTCTCCATGACGGTGACGGAAAAAGGCTATTGCCACCATCCCGCCAGCGGTGAGTTAAACCTTGATCACCCGGCAATCCGCCATGATCTGGAGCACCCCGATGCGCCGCAGTCGCTGCCGGGCATTATT
The DNA here is from genome assembly GCF_045107195.1 of Erwinia sp. AnSW2-5. Lineage (NCBI taxonomy): Bacteria > Pseudomonadati > Pseudomonadota > Gammaproteobacteria > Enterobacterales > Erwiniaceae > Erwinia > Erwinia sp. AnSW2-5. The sequence continues at coordinate 261,708 of NZ_JBJGXA010000011.1, read as the reverse complement.
CTCGCCGCTATTCGTCGTCGTCGCGAACGTGGGCTGGCACCTTTCAGCGTGATGTCCTGCGATAATATGCCGGAAAACGGCCATGTCACCCGCAACGTGATCACCACGCTGGCACGCCAGCAGGCACCGGAACTGGCCGACTGGATCGCGCAGACACTGACCTTCCCATCCACGATGGTCGACCGTATTGTTCCGGCAATGACCGATGACACCCACCACGCTTTACGTGACAAACTGGGCTGTGACGATCCGGTGGCGGTGGCCTGTGAGCCATTCTTCCAGTGGGTGATTGAAGATAACTTTGTCAGCGGCCGCCCGGCATGGGAACAGGCCGGAGCTGAACTGGTGGCTGACGTGCTGCCGTTTGAAGAGATGAAGCTGCGCATGCTAAACGGCAGCCACTCATTCCTCGCCTACCTCGGCAACCTCGCCGGGTATCAGCACATCAGTGACTGCATGACCGATCCCTATTTCAAACAGGCGGCGCGCCAGTTGATGCTGGAACAGCAGGCACCAACGCTGCGCATCACCGGCGTTGATCTGACGGCCTACGCCGACTCGCTGATTGCCCGTTACAGCAACCGTGCCATCAGGCACCGCACCGCGCAGATCGCCAACGATGGCAGCCAGAAACTGCCCCAGCGCTGGCTGGACAGCATTCGCTGGCACCTCGCGCATCACAGCAACTTCGATTTACTGGCGCTTGGCGTGGCCGGATGGATACGTTATGTCAGTGGGCACGATGAACAGGGACAGCCTGTTGTGATCAACGATCCCCTCCGTGCCGAGCTGGCAACACGAGTGGCAGAAAGCGCCGAAGGGGAACCCCGCGTGGCCGCCCTGCTGGGGCTGAAACATGTCTTTGGCGAGGACCTGGCCGGTAACCCGCAGTTTGTACGCCAGGTTAACCATTTCTACCACCTGCTGTTAAGCCAGGGGGCAAAACAAACGGTGCATCAACTGGTTGCCCGCGTTTAACTCTGGCGCGGATGCGCCAGCCTGATTAGACTGAAGGCTTTCACGCCATATGCGGGCAGGCTGTTGACCCGCCGCTAAAGGGAAGTTGCCGAATGTCGACAGTTTATACCATCACCGCCAGTGAGCCGGTCAACCAGCAGATTTATCGTTTTCTGCGTCAGGATATCGTCACCTGTGCGATCCACCCAGGCTCACTGCTGTCGGAAAAAGAGGTGTCCACGCGCTTTAACGTCTCACGTCAGCCGGTACGCGAAGCCTTTATCAAACTGGCAGAAGCTGGCCTGGTGCAGGTTCTTCCGCAGCGCGGCACCTTCGTGCGTAAGATCTCTGCCCGGCGCGTCGCCGACGGTCGTTTTATTCGTGAAGCCGTTGAAGTCGCGGTGGTACGCCGTGCGGCGACTGAAGCCACACCTGTCGGGCTGGCGGCACTGGAACATAATCTGCAATTACAAAAGCTGGCCGCCGATCGCCACGACAGCCAGTCGTTTCTCCTGCTGGACGATGAGTTTCACCGACTGATCGCGCAAAGTATTACCTGTGAACTGGCGTGGGAGACGGTGGAAAATATCAAAGCCACCATGGACCGCGTGCGTTTTCTGACGTTAAGCAAAGTGTCACCGCCAGAGAGCCTGATTGAGCAGCACCGCCAGATTTACCTGGCCTTGTGTGCAAAAGATGCCGACGCCGCTGAACAGGCGCTGCGCCGCCATTTGCAGGAGATGATCTTCTCCATCACCCCGATTGCCGAGCAGAACAGCGACTGGTTTGAGCCGTTTTGACGTGAAGATGCAGGGGACCACTTTGGGCAGGTGCACATCATCGGCACGGGGCGACCGGAAAAAATGGTCGCCCCCTACGGTTCGGGGCAACCTGGGTTCTGTAGCTACCCTCTTTTTCGGTCAGTCCGTTTCACCGACAGAAATCCCATTAACAAGCGTTATCGTCGCAGCGAGTTTGGACGCTGCCAGCGCGCATGAACCGGAGCGTACACACAGTACGTGAGGATTCAGAGCACTGCCAGCGTTCAAAATCGCCAGTAAGATAGCTTGTTTAGGCGATAGTGACGTTTTTCGCGAGATAAACATCCTGCACCGAATTAATCAGCGCCACGCCGTCCTTCATCGTTTTCTTAAAGGCTTTGCGCCCTAAAATCAGCCCCATGCCGCCCGCACGTTTATTGATCACTGCCGTACGCACAGACTCAGCAATATCCGTATCCCCTGCGGCTGCACCGCCTGAGTTGATCATCCCGGCGCGCCCCATATAGCAGTTCGCCAGTTGGTAACGCACCAGGTCGATAGGGTTATCCGTGGTCAGTGCGCTGTAAACGCGATCATCGGTATGGCCGAACTTCACTGCTTTATAGCCGCCGTTATTCTCTGCCATTTTCTGCTTCACGATATCCGCACCGATGGTGGCCGCCAGATGGTTCGCCTGACCGGTCAGGTCGGCGCTGGCATGGTAATCCACCCCGTCTTTTTTAAAGTCGTTATTGCGCAAATAAGCCCACAGCACGGTGACCAGCCCCAACTCATGAGCGCGTTCAAAGGCGGCAGAGACCTCTTCAATCTGACGTCGTGACTGCTCCGAACCGAAATAGATGGTCGCCCCGACGGCAACAGCGCCGAGGTTAAACGCCTGCTCAACGCTGGCGTACAGCGTCTGGTCATACTGGGTGGGATAACTCAGCGTCTCGTTATGGTTGAGCTTGACCATAAACGGGATGCGATGTGCGTAACGGCGTGAGACCGAGGCCAGCACACCATACGTGGAGGCCACGCAGTTACAGCCCGCTTCAATCGCCAGTTCAACAATGTTTTTCGGGTCGAAGTAGAGCGGGTTCGCGGCAAAGGAGGCGCCCGCCGAATGCTCGACGCCCTGGTCTACGGGGAGGATAGAGAGGTAACCTGTCCCGGCTAAACGTCCGGTGTTGTACAGGGTTTGCATATTGCGTAAAACAGCCGGGGGACGATTATTATCGACCATCACCCGATCCACATAATCCGCCCCTGGAAGATAGAGGTTGTCCGCTGGAATAGTCATGCAGCGATGTTGCAAAAGAGAGTCAGCTTCTTTGCCCAATAACTGTACGATGTCCGTCATGATAACTCCTGTTAAAATGTGAGGGGGCCATCAGATGGCCCGCTGGTCAGTTTCTCTGACCTCAACAGGGTGGACCCAAAACCGTCATTAAGGCAAATTGCTGACTCCATTTTTCAGAACGAACCGCACTAAAAAGCGCAGATCAGCGTGGTCACCACCATTGATGAAAATGATGCACCGGGCCGTGCCCGTGGCCAACTTCCAGCGAGTCCGCCTGCTCAAGCGCCCCTTGCAACCAGTGTTTGGCCGCCTGAACCGTGGAGACCCAGTCGTCATGTCGCGGACGCAGTGCCGCCAGCGCCGCCGATAGCGAACAGCCCGTACCGTGCGTATTGCGCGTATGAATACGAGGCGCAGTAAACCGCTGCTCCCGCTGGCGGGTAAATAGCCAGTCCGGGCTTTCCGATTCGCTGAGATGCCCGCCCTTCATCAGTACCGCCTGGCAACCCAGCGCCAGCAGCGCCCTGCCCTGTTCACGCATCTCAACCTCATCGCGCGCCGGATCGCAGCCCAGCAGCGCGGCAGCTTCCGGCAGATTAGGCGTAATCAGGGAGACCTGCGGTAACAGACATTCGCGCAGGGTGGCGACCGCCTCAGCGGAGAGCAGCGGATCGCCGCTTTTTGCCAGCATCACCGTATCCAGCACCACCCAGGGCACCAGGGTGTGTTTCAGCCGTTCAGCCACCACCTCAACGATGGCGCTCTCGGCGAGCATGCCAATTTTGATGGTATCGATGCGCACATCCGACAGCACGGAATCCAGCTGCGCAGCAACGAACGCCGGTTCAATGCGATAGACCGACTGCACGCCCGTGGTATTCTGTGCCACCAGCGCGGTGATCACGCTGGTGCCATAAGCCCCCAGCGCAGAGAAGGCTTTCAGGTCGGCCTGGATCCCGGCGCCACCGCTCGGGTCCGTCCCGGCAATGGTCATGGCGTTAACCCGTTTCATACCCGCGCCTCCGGGTTCAGTTGATACAGTGCATCGAGGAACGCGGGGATAAAGCTACCCGGTCCCTGCGCTGCGGCGGCTGCGCGCTCTCCCGCCAGCGCCACCACGCGGCAAGCGCTGGCGACATGCACCAGGCGGTCACCCGGCAGCGCGGCAAACCCGGCCACCACCGCGGACAACGCACAACCGGTGCCGACCACGCGGGTCATCAGCGGGGACCCGCCGCTGACGCTGAGCGTGCGCACGCCATCGGTGACAAAATCCACGTCTCCGGTCACGGCCACCACCGCGCCCGTTTCAGCCGCCAGTACTTCGGCTGCCTGCAATGCCGCCGTTGACGCATGCTGGCTGTCAACGCCGCGCCCGCTGACCGCCTGTTTTGCCAGTGCCATAATTTCCGACGCATTGCCGCGTATCGCAGCAGGTTTCAGTAGCAGGAGTTGATGACAGAAGGTGGTACGGAAATCCAGAGCACCAACCGCCACCGGATCTAATGTCCAGCCCCGTCCGGCGGCATTAGCCGACTGAACGGCGGCCAGCATCGCCTCACTGCGGCTGCGGGTCAGCGTACCGACGTTCACCAGCAGCGCATCGGCAATGGCACTGAACTGCACGGCTTCGTCTGCATCGATCACCATCGCCGGGGAAGCCCCCAGCGCCAGCAGCACGTTGGCGGTAAAGGTCTGTACCACGTCGTTGGTCATACAGTGGATCAGGGGGGATTGCTGTTGAAACAGCGTCAGGGAATGGGCAACATCAGCGTGGCTCAGGTGTTCAGGTTGGATCATGTTTGCTCCCAACCGGCGATCAAGAAGGCGATGCCGGTCGGGCATCTGACTTCCCTACGCTGGCATTATCCAGTTCAGGTTATGCGGGTTTGTCTCAGCCGGTTCCGGTTAAGGAAGGGCACCCCGAGTCATTAATCGTTTTTTGTTCTCAGTTATGCACTGAGAGAGCGACAGAATAAGGGAGCAGCAGCGGGGTTGTAAACTCATTTGCCCACCCTAGCCCTGCTCCGACACTAACAGCGCCAGGGTATCCGGCTCCAGCGCTTTGAAGATATGTTCGCGATCGGCGGGATAACAGATGTAATCGCCAGGTTCCAGCGTTTCAGGGGACTCTTTCGGTCCCACCAGCGCCCGCCCCTGGGTGACAATAATATGCTCCACAGATCCAGCAAGATGCGGCTGCGACAGGCGCTCAGTACCCGGCTCGGCCATTAACAGATAGATATCACGGCGTGCGCCCGGCGGGCAGCTGGCCAGCAGGATCGCCTGATAGTCCGCTTCTCCGGCTGAGACCTTCATCCCTTCCCCGCGCCGTATCACCTGGGTCTGATTACCTGCCGGTTCGAGCAATTTCGCAAACGGAATATTTAAGGCCACGCACAGCGCCCATAACGTTTCCAGGCTGGGGTTGCCGTTGCCCGCTTCCAGCTGCGAAAGCGTTGATTTGGCGATATTTGCTCGTCTGGCGACTTCAGCCAGCGAAAGCCCGGCCAGCGTGCGTTCCCGAATCAAACTGTGTGCAATTATCGCAATGGGCTGTGTCATCTCTCACCTGGTCGTTCGTTAAAACGAACGAAACGTTCGTGTTGACCCAAGTTTACTCTGCGTTCATTATAATGGCAATTTTGTTCGCCATGGTAAAACGCTTATGATTGCCCGTCATTTTCCATCGCTCAGTGCGGATACGCGCAAAGCCATTTATCTGATCTGCCTGGCGGTTGGCGTGGTCGGCATCTCTTATGGCTCTCTGGCAACCGCCTATGGCTTCCCGCTGTGGGTGCCGCTGTTCTCCAGCCTGTTTGTGCTGGCGGGGGCTTCCGAGTTTATGTTTATTGCCATCATCGCTGGCGGCGGAAATCCACTGGCGGCTGCCGTGGCCGGGCTGCTGGTTAACGCGCGGCACTTTCCTTTTGGCATTGCGGTGCGCGATCTGGTCGGCTCGCGCCTGTCTTCGCTGCTCGGGTGCCATATTATGAATGACGAAAGTGTGGTGTTTGGTCTGTCACAATCCAGCGCGCAGCAGCGCAAAGCCGCCTTCTGGCTGTGTGGCCTCGGCGTGGCCTTTGTCTGGCCGATGGGGGCGCTGCTGGGCAGCGTGATGGGGAAGTTTCTGCCCAATACGCAGGCCATCGGGCTTGATGCGGTGTTTCCCGCCATCATCCTGACGCTGGTGCTTCCGGCACTGAAATCGCGCATCACATTGACGCGCGCCTCCTGCGGTGCCGCGCTGTCGCTGCTGACGGTTCCCTTTACACCTGTTGGGTTACCCGTGCTGTTCTCCCTGGCAGGCCTGCTGGCGAGGAGGAAATAATGCCAGACACCACACTGATTATCGGCGGTATTGTGATGCTGGCCGCAGGCACCTGGCTGATGCGATTTGCCGGGGCCACGCTGGGTAACCGTATGGCGCTGTCTGAAAATGCGCGCAAGCTCTTGTCCGATGCGGCCACCACGCTGCTGTTTGCGGTGGCGCTGGGAAACACCTTTTACGAAGGTGTCCAGTTTGCGGGCATCGCACGGGTGGCCGGTGTGGCTGTGGCGCTACTGCTCGCCTGGCGTCAAACCCCGCTGATCCTGGTGATCCTCGCTGCGGCACTGGTGACCGCCCTGTTGCGCTTAGCCGGGATCCCCTGACGCATAACTGTACGTTATTTTATTCATCAAAGATGACGTGTTTGCGATAAACTCGGCGCCGTTGCCACCCGGCGTTTATGTTGCAGGCGTTTCCCCATGAAAAAAGTTTCCCCCATGAATATCCGTCTTTTTACCGAAGCGGATCGACCATTCTTACGCACGCTGTTTCTTGCCTCGCGCAAAGCCAACTGGACCTGGCTGGATGACAGTCAATGGCAGTTAGAGGATTTCGACCGGGTGACGCGGGGCGAGCGCGTGCTGGTGGCGGAAGAAGACGGCCACCGCATCGGATTTGCCGCTGTCCTGGATAACGATAATTTCCTGCACAGCCTGTTTATCGACCCGGACTGGCAGGGCAGCGGCGCAGGCAGTGCATTATTGCAGGCGGTGCAAAACAGCTTTACCTCCACCGGCGCACTCAAATGTCTGGCGGAAAACCTGCAGGCGCAGCTGTTTTATAAAAAGCACGGCTGGCGTGTGGTGGCCGAAGGCGAAAGCGACCAGGGCGAATATCTGCTGATGCACTACGTGCTGTAACGGCAAATACCGCACTCGTCGGCGCCGCGATTGAGCTGACCGGTTCAGCCGGGCTGATCCCACAGGTTTACAGCGCCTGGCTGGCGATTATGGGCTGTACGTTGCTGCGTCTGATTTCACTAAAATACACAATCGGCTTGCCGTCGATTAAACACAACGGATTATAATGGTGTTTTAGCACTGAAAATGGCCGTAGCAGATGACAAGCAGACCCCCTCATGAGCAGGCAGGCGTAAGTGTACGTGCATACGATATGCTGCAATATCTGATGCGTATCGCGCGCGGTGACCGTTCGTTTACCATTCAGGACACCCTGCTTAACCATCGTTGCAATGTCACACCGGACAATGATTTCACGTTGATTACTCAGCTTTTCGACGGCGGGAAAATTGATTTTGATTATTCGATGGTGGATGGATTTCAGCAGCGGCACGTCAGGCTGGTGTAGCGGTTCAAGACGGACCGACCGGAAAAAAGGTCGGTCCCTACGCAGAATGGCGTATTAAGCGGGGTTATAACGCGCGGAAAGCAATATCTTCCGGGATAACCTCACCCTGCCAGTAAAGTTGCGCCGCAACCTGTGTGGCCAGCTGGCGGTACAATGCCGTGAACTCGCTGTCAGGACGACGCACAACGGTGGGTTCACCATTATCCAGGTCTTCGCGCAGGCTGATATGCAGCGGAAGCTGGCTCAGCAGACGCGTGTGATACTGTTCCGCCAGCTTTTCGGCACCGCCAGTACCAAAGATCGCCTCATGGTGCCCGCACTGGCTGCAAATGTGCATACTCATGTTTTCCACCACGCCCAGCACCGGAACATTCACCTTTTCAAACATCACAATGCCTTTGCGTGCATCGATCAGCGCAATATCCTGCGGCGTCGTCACCACCACGGCGCCGGTCACCGGCACGTTCTGCGCCAGAGTCAGCTGGATATCCCCGGTGCCCGGCGGCATGTCCAGCACCAGATAGTCCAGTTCCGGCCATAATGTTTCGTTGAGCAACTGCATCAGCGCCTTGCTGGCCATCGGCCCGCGCCACACCATCGCGTTATCCTCAGTCACCAGATAACCAATCGAGTTGGTGGCCAGGCCGTGAGCCATAATCGGCGCCATATGCGTGCCGTCCGGTGAGGTTGGCCGCTGATCTTCAACGCCCAGCATATCCGGGATCGACGGTCCGTATATATCCGCATCCAGCAGACCCACTTTCGCCCCTTCCGCTGCCAGCGCCAGTGCCAGATTGACCGCCGTGGTCGATTTGCCGACGCCCCCTTTACCGGAACTGATGGCAATAATGTTTTTTACGCCGTTGACGCCAGGACGATTTTTTACCCGTTGTAGCGTCGCCACATTCAGCGTTAAACGCCATGAAATCGCGACCGCACCCGTCAGACGCAGCAGATCGGCACTGACCGTCGCTTTCAGGCTCTCAAACGGTCCCTGCCAGACAAACGGCATACTCAGTTCAATATGCAGGGTGTTATCCAGCAGCGCACAGTGGCGCAGCGCCTTCAGCACGGTGAGATTATGGTGCAACGTGGGGTGTTCAAACGTGGCCAGCACGCCCATGACAATCGCGCGTAGCGCTTCGGGGGAATGATGCCCCTGGGATGGTGAAGTCATCTGTATTCCTTGATATTGCGGGTTGTTCTGCCTGCATTTATGTCATTGAGCATATCAGATCTGGCCCGAACTGACGTAACCGGCCGGAAAAAACCGCAGGGAGTTGAACCCCTTGTTTACGCAGGGTCAGGCAATCGGTTACCATCTAAACCCCTTTTTCAACAGGTATGAGCTAAGTCTTAATATGACTCAAGTCGCGAAAAAAATTTTGGTAACGTGCGCACTGCCGTACGCAAATGGTTCCATTCATCTCGGCCACATGCTCGAGCATATCCAGGCAGATATTTGGGTCCGTTACCAGCGAATGCGCGGCAACCAGGTTTACTTCATCTGTGCCGATGACGCACATGGCACGCCAATCATGCTGAAAGCGCAGCAGATGGGCATCGCGCCGGAGCAGATGATTGCCGATATGAGTCAGGAACATCAGACCGACTTTGCCGGATTTGATATCAGCTACGACAACTACCACTCGACGCACAGCGATGAGAACCGTGAGCTGTCTTCACTGATCTATACCCGACTGAAAGAGAACGGTTTTATTAAGAACCGCACGATTTCTCAGCTTTACGATCCGGAAAAAGGCATGTTCCTGCCCGATCGTTTTGTCAAAGGCACCTGCCCGAAATGTAAAGCACCGGATCAGTATGGCGACAACTGCGAAGTCTGTTCCGCCACCTACAGCCCGACTGAACTGATCGATCCGAAGTCCGTGGTCTCCGGCGCCACGCCTGTTATGCGTGATTCTGAGCACTTCTTCTTCGATCTGCCGGAATTCAGCGCCATGTTGCAGGCCTGGACCCGTTCCGGTGCGTTGCAGGAGCAGGTGGCGAATAAAATGCAGGAGTGGTTTGACTCCGGCTTGCAGCAGTGGGATATCTCCCGCGATGCGCCCTACTTCGGCTTCGAAATCCCGGATGCGCCGGGCAAATACTTCTACGTCTGGCTGGATGCGCCTATCGGCTACATGGGTTCATTCAAAAACCTGTGCGACAAGCGCGGCGACATCGACTTCGATGCGTTCTGGCAGAAAGATTCGGACGCCGATCTCTACCACTTCATCGGTAAAGATATCGTCTACTTCCACAGCCTCTTCTGGCCTGCAATGCTGGAAGGCAGCAACTTCCGTAAACCGACTAACCTGTTTGTTCATGGCTATGTCACGGTTAACGGCGCGAAGATGTCTAAATCACGCGGCACCTTTATTAAAGCCAGCACCTGGCTGCAACATCTGGATGCCGACAGCCTGCGTTACTACTACGCGGCGAAGCTCTCATCACGCATTGACGACATCGATCTGAATCTGGAAGATTTCGTGCAGCGAGTGAATGCCGATATCGTCAACAAGGTGGTTAACCTGGCATCACGCAATGCCGGTTTTATTGCCAAACGTTTTGACGGGCAGCTTTCTGCTGAACTGGCAGACCCGGTGCTGTACAAAACCTTTACCGATGCGTCCGCCAGCATTGGTGAAGCCTGGGCCAGCCGTGAATTCAGCCGTGCCGTGCGCGAAATTATGGCGCTGGCTGACGTGGCTAACCGCTATGTTGACGAGCAGGCTCCGTGGGTGGTGGCGAAGCAGGAAGGCCGTGATGCCGACCTGCAGGCGATCTGCTCAATGGGCATCAACCTGTTCCGCGTGCTGATGACCTGGCTGAAACCTGTGCTGCCATCGCTGACTGCCCGCACCGAAGCTTTCCTGAATCAGGAACTGAGCTGGGATGGCATTCAGCAGCCGCTGCTGAGCCACAGCATTGCGCCATTCAAAGCGCTGTATGGCCGCATTGAGATGGATAAAGTGAACGGTCTGATTGAAGCCTCAAAAGAAGATGCGGCTGCGGCGAAAGCGCCAGCAACCGGTCCGCTGGCGGATGATCCGATTCAGGACACCATCAGCTTCGATGATTTCGCCAAAGTCGATATGCGTATTGCGCTGATCGAAAACGCAGAATTTGTTGAAGGCTCCGATAAGCTGCTGCGCCTGTCACTGGATGTTGGCGGTGAAAAGCGCAACGTGTTCTCCGGCATCCGTGCCGCCTACCCGGACCCGGCGGTGCTGGTTGGCCGTCTGACGGTGATGGTGGCAAATCTCGCACCACGCAAAATGCGTTTCGGTATCTCTGAAGGCATGGTGATGGCGGCGGGTCCTGGTGGGAAAGATATCTTCCTGCTCAGCCCGGACAGCGGCGCTCAGCCAGGCCAGCAAGTTAAGTAAATTCGTAGGGGTCAGGCATGCCTGGCCCCTACGCCATCTGGGATCTGATCATGCGCAACGCTCTCCTCGTTGTATGGCAATACCTGCGCGCTTTCATCATTATCTATCTTTGTCTCTATGCCGGTCGCGGCCTGTCGGCCCTGCTGCCTGTTGCCATTCCCGGCAGCATTCTCGGTATGCTGGTGCTGTTTGCGCTACTTGCCTCACAACTTCTGCCAATCCACTGGGTCAAACCCGGCTGCCATCTGCTGATCCGCTATATGGCCCTGCTGTTCGTCCCCATCAGCGTCGGCGTAATGAACGATATGGATATCCTGACCGCCCAGTTCGGCCCGATTGTGATCTCCTGCGTGGTGAGCACGCTGATTGTGCTGGTCACCATTGGACTGATGTCACAGCGCCTTAATGACCGCCACCAGCGGCGCACAGGAGCAAACGATGAGTGATATCTGGTGGTCGCTGCCGCTGACCGTGCTGGTGTTTCTTGCCGCACGCAAACTGGCGGCAAAAGTCAAAATGTCGATCGTCAACCCGTTGCTGATTGCGATGGCAGTGATTATTCCGCTGCTGCTGCTGCTGCAAATGCCCTACACGCGCTATTTCCAGGGCAGTGCCCTGCTGAACGATCTGCTGCAACCGGCGGTCGTCGCGCTGGCCCTGCCGCTGTACGAGCAGATGCACCAGATCCGCACGCGCTGGAAGTCCATTCTCAGCGTCTGCTTTGTCGGCAGTATTACGGCGATGGTGTCCGGTACGGCCATTGCACTGTGGTTAGGCGCTACGCCACAGATTGCTGCAACGCTGTTACCCAAATCGGTCACCACACCGATTGCGATGGCCATTTCTGGCTCACTCGGCGGTATTCCGGCAATCAGCGCCATCTGCGTGCTGCTGGCGGGTGTGCTGGGTGCCGTGTTCGGCCATATGCTGCTTAACCTGCTGCGGGTACGCAGTAAATCCTCGCGCGGTCTGGCCATTGGTAATGCTTCGCATGCGCTGGGTACGGCGCGTGCTGCGGAGATCGACTACCAGGAAGGGGCATTCAGCTCACTGGCGCTGGTGCTGTGCGGGATTATCACCTCACTTCTGGCACCGTTTATTTTTCCGTTACTGATGGCGTTATGGGGCTAAAACTTGCGATAAGTCTCGCATTTTGCTGATCAATTTCATTTATTACATTGATAGAGAGATTTAGATCACATATAACTGGCTGCCGGCCCGCTAACATGGGCTGCATTCAGCGAAAGAGGCCCCACTATGCACCCACGTTACCAGCAGGCATTTGCCACGCTACCTACCCTGTTACAAAGCGCACTTCAGCCGATCCTGGCCGCGGATGACTTCGCCGGATTTATGACGGCACAGCAGGCGGATGAGCTGAAAAAACATTGCGGATTTAACGACAGCGAGCTGGCCTTTGCCCTGCTGCCGCTGGCGGCATCCTGCGCGGTAGCCACCTTGTCTGATTTTAAAGTGGGTGCCATTGCACGTGGAAAAAGCGGCGCGCTGTTCTTTGGTGCCAATATGGAGTTTGCCGGTACCACCCTGCAGCAAACCGTTCACGCCGAGCAGAGTGCGGTAACCCATGCCTGGCTGCGGGGTGAAAGCGTACTGGCGTGCATCACCGTCAACTACACGCCGTGCGGCCACTGCCGACAGTTTATGAATGAGCTGAACAGCGGCAGCGGGCTGACCATTGAACTGCCTGGCCGTGCTGCGGCAACACTGGGCGACTATCTGCCGGATTCCTTTGGCCCGCGCGACCTGGCCATCACCACCTTGCTAATGGACGACATCGACCACGGCTTTATCGCTGCCGGAGATGCACTGGCGCAAGCGGCGATTAACGCCGCCAGCCACAGTCACGCGCCTTACAGCAAAGCCTGGAGCGGTGTCGCCTTACAAACCGCCAGCGGCGCGATCTTTGCCGGGCGTTATGCCGAAAACGCGGCGTTTAATCCCAGCCTGCCGCCGTTGCAGGGTGCGCTGAACTTACTCAGCCTCAGCGGACATAGCCTGAGCGATATTCAGCAGGCCGTTCTGGCCGAATCCCCGGATGCCACATTGAGCCAGCAGAGTGCCACCGAAGCCACACTGGCAGCACTGGGTTGCACGCGTTTTACCACCGTTTCGCTGAATAAAGCGTAAAAGAGTCTTTATAATTCGAGAAAGATCGCAGCTTTTGTTATTACGTGTTAACAAAAGCTGTACTTTCAGATGAATTATTTTAGGATTGGCGCCACAACATTCCGATCCTAATAGAGTATGAATTGCATGGAACTCGAATACGAAAGTAAACGACCGCTTTACATCCCTTATGCTGGCCCTATCTTGCTGGAATTCCCCCTTCTGAATAAAGGCAGTGCGTTCTCGATTGAAGAGCGTAATGACTTCAACCTGAATGGCCTGCTGCCAGAAACAGTGGAGAGCATCGAGGAGCAGGCAGAGCGCGCATGGCGTCAGTTCCAGGACTTTAAGAACAATAACGATAAACACGTCTACCTGCGTAATATTCAGGACACCAACGAAACGCTGTTCTACCGCCTGCTCGACAATCATCTGGAAGAGATGATGCCGATCATTTACACCCCGACCGTGGGTGCCGCCTGCGAGCATTTCTCTGAGATCTATCGTCGCGCACGGGGTTTGTTCATCTCTTACCCGAACCGCGCCAACATTGAAGATATGCTGCAAAACGCCACCAAACAGAATGTGAAGGTGATTGTGGTCACCGACGGTGAGCGTATCCTCGGCCTGGGCGACCAGGGCATCGGCGGGATGGGTATTCCTATCGGTAAACTCTCCCTCTACACCGCCTGCGGTGGCATCAGCCCGGCCTATACCTTACCGGTAGTGCTGGATGTGGGAACCAACAACCAGCAGCTGCTGAATGACCCGCTGTATATGGGCTGGCGTCATCCGCGCATTACCGGCGAAGAGTACAACAGCTTCGTTAATGACTTTATTCACGCAGTGAAAAGCCGCTGGCCAAACGTGCTGTTGCAGTTCGAAGACTTCGCACAGAAAAATGCGATGCCGCTGCTTGAGCGCTATCGCGATGAAGTCTGCTGCTTTAATGATGATATTCAGGGTACGGCGGCAGTGACGCTGGGTACATTGATTGCCGCCAGCCGTGCAGCAGGCAGCAAGCTCTGTGAGCAGAAAGTCGTCTTCCTGGGTGCAGGCTCTGCCGGTTGCGGCATTGCCGAACAGATCATCGCACAGATGAAGTCTGAAGGCCTCAGCGACGAAGAAGCCCGTGGCCGCGTCTTTATGGTTGACCGTTTCGGCCTGCTGACCGATAAGCTGCCAAACCTGCTCAATTTCCAGAGCAAACTGGTGCAAAAAAGCGAAAATCTGGCCAGCTGGGACAGCAGCAGCGACTCGCTGTCACTGCTCGATGTGGTACGTAACGCGCAGCCAAACATTATGATCGGTGTATCCGGCCAGCCTGGCCTGTTCAGCGAAGAGATCGTGCGTGAAATGCACAAACACTGCGCACGCCCTATCATCATGCCGCTGTCGAACCCAACCTCTCGTGTGGAAGCCACGCCGCAGGATATTATGGCCTGGACTGACGGTAACGCGCTGGTCGCTACGGGTAGCCCGTTCTCCCCGGTCACCTGGAAGGATAAAACCTACCCGATTGCCCAGTGCAACAACTCCTATATCTTCCCAGGCATTGGCCTTGGCGTGATTGCGTCTGGTGCAACCCGCGTCACGGACAGCATGCTAATGGCGGCAAGCCGGGCGCTGGCAGAGTGTTCTCCGCTGGTCAACGATGGTTTTGGCCCGGTGCTGCCTGAAGTGAAAGATATTCAGGGTGTGTCAAAACTGATCGCCATGGCCGTGGGTAAAGCCGCACAGCTTTCGGGCGTGGCGGTGGTGACCTCCGAAGATGTGTTGTCGAAGGCTATCGCGGCCAACTTCTGGCTGCCGCAGTACCGTAATTATCGTCGGACCTCAATCTGATACGGTGATTTCCCTTCCAGGCGCATAAGACACGCAGCCTGGAAGGGCATATTGCATGAAAAAAGCCCATCCGGCACAGTGTGACTTGCTTCACCTCTCCAGCTCAAGTAGCCTTGAATCCTCTGTCCACCGCTAACCCGAGCGCCATTCAGCATGTTGAAACGCCTGATTTATGGTCTGATTATCATCATTGCCCTGGTGGTACTGACCGCGCTTGGCCTGGATCGCTGGATGAGCTGGAAAACCGCACCTTACGTCTATGACAATCTGAAAGCGCTGCCGCACCGTCAGGTCGGCGTGGTTCTGGGGACGGCCAAGTATTACCGGACCGGGGTCATCAACCAGTATTATCTCTACCGCATGCAGGGGGCGATCAACGCTTACAACAGCGGAAAGGTCAGTTATCTGCTGCTGAGTGGCGACAATGCCCAGCAAAGCTACAACGAACCGATGACCATGCGCCGCGACCTGATTGCCGCGGGCGTGACGCCGTCTGATATCGTGCTGGATTATGCTGGTTTCCGCACCCTGGATTCGATTGTGCGCACCCGTAAAGTCTTTGATACCAACGATTTCATCATTATCACTCAGCGTTTCCACTGCGAGCGCGCCCTGTTTATCGCCCTGCATATGGGGATCCAGGCCCAGTGTTATGCCGTTCCCTCGCCAAAAAATATGTGGAGCGTGAGGATGCGTGAAGTGGGTGCCCGTCTGGGCGCACTGGCCGATCTGTATCTGATGAAGCGTGAACCGCGCTTCCTCGGGCCGCTGGTGCCTATTCCTGCGCGGCATGAAGTACCGGAAGATGCCCAGAGTTATCCGGCCGTCACCCCGGAGCAGCTGCTGGAGATACAGAAGAAGAAATAACAAAGGGCTGACCCGTAGAAAGGTCAGCCCTTATAATTTCTGCACTCTGTAGGGTTCGACCTTCTGTTTCGGTCGAACCGCTATCCCGGTAGAATTATTTCTTACGTGCGTATTTCAGCGAGTCCAGTGCAACGGCGAAGATAATAATGCCGCCCTTGATGATGTACTGCCAGTAAGGGTTAACACCGATATAGGTCAGACCGTAGTTAATCACCGTAAAGATAATTACCCCGGTCACCACACCCGCAACCGTACCCACACCACCGGCAAATGACACCCCACCAACCACACAGGCGGCGATCGCATCCAGCTCATA
The DNA here is from genome assembly GCF_045107195.1 of Erwinia sp. AnSW2-5. Classification (NCBI taxonomy): domain Bacteria; kingdom Pseudomonadati; phylum Pseudomonadota; class Gammaproteobacteria; order Enterobacterales; family Erwiniaceae; genus Erwinia; species Erwinia sp. AnSW2-5. The sequence continues at coordinate 245,501 of NZ_JBJGXA010000011.1, read as the reverse complement.
CATAAAGCCGAGGTTGTTGGTGGCAGAACCGATACGGCCCGCTTCCAGCATCCCGCCAAACGCATAAAACACACCGGACAGCGCATAGACCAGAATCAGGTTAAACGGAACGTTAACACCTGAGACGCGTGCTGCTTCCGGGTTACCGCCGATGGCGAAAATGTTTTTACCGAAGCGGGTTTTATTCCACAGGATCCACACCACGAAGACGGCGATAATCGCGTAGAAGGTAATGAATGACAGTTTAAAGTCACCGAAACGCAGGAATCCCTGAGCAAAGGTAGAGAATTTCTCATCAAAGCCCGCGACCGGAGACGCACCGACGTAGTCGTAATACAGTGAGTTAACACCGTAAACGATAATCATGGTGCCCAGCGTGGTGATAAACGGCGTCACCTTCAGGTAGGCAATAATCAGACCGTTGATCAGACCAATCACGGCACCAATCGCACAAACAATCCCGATAACAACGGCAATCGGCAGGGTTTCCAGATGTGGGAACACCTTATTCGCGTTATCCATTGCCTGTAACAGCGTGGCGGCCACTACCGCAGCCAGACCCACCTGGCGTCCTGCTGACAGGTCCGTACCCTGGGTGACAATCAGACCCGCCACACCGAGCGCGATAATGACACGCACCGAAGACTGGGTCAGGATGTTACTCAGGTTCATTAAACTTAAGAACGTTGGATCCTGGATAATAATGATGGCCAGTAATACCAGCAGCACCACATAAATCCCACCTTCTTTCAGCCAGGTGAGCAAACTTTTCTTATTCACTGCTTTCATAGTAACAGCCCTTACATCATTAAAGGTGCAACGATGCCAAACGCAATATTTCGTTTTGCGTGGTAGTCTTCGTTTCGACAATGCCTGCGGCCAGGCCATTACTCATTACCAGAATACGATCGGTAACGCCCAACAACTCTGGCATTTCGGAAGAGATGATAATGATCCCCTTCCCTTTTTTCGCCAGTTCAGAAATCAACTGATAGATTTCGAATTTCGCCCCCACGTCAATACCGCGTGTAGGCTCATCGAGCATCAGTATTTCTGGTTGCGTTAATAACCAACGACCAATAATGACCTTCTGCTGGTTACCACCGGACAACGAACCAATCGACGTATGATGTCCTGGTGTTTTCACCCGCATCGAGTCAATCACCCATTGGGTATCACTCTTCATTCGGGTGTTATCCAGCAAACCAATACTGTTTTTATATTTACTGATATTCGAAATCAGTGAGTTAAAACCAATATCAAGGTATGCGTAAATCCCGGTAGAACGACGTTCTTCGGTCACCAAAGCAAAACCATGATTAATGGCTTCATTGGCGCTGTTGTTATTAATGGCCTTACCGTGCAGCTTAATCGTACCGCCTGATTTCTCGCGAATACCAAACAGTGTTTCCACAATGTCAGTACGTTTCGCGCCCACCAGGCCCGCAATCCCGAGGATCTCCCCTTTACGCAAATCAAAAGAGATATCGCGAATGGACGGCTGACGCAGTGAGGTCAGGTTACGCACTTCCAGGATGGTTTCACCCGGTACGTTGGTTTTATCCGGGAAGCGCTGATTCAGCGATCGCCCAACCATCATGGCAATGATCTTATCCATATCCAGCCCTTCCAGCGGCTGAGTGGCAATCCACTGCCCGTCGCGCAGGATGGTAATTTCATCACACAGCTGGAAGATTTCTTCCATCTTGTGAGAGATATAGATAATGCCGCAGCCACGATCTTTCAGCTTACGAATAATCGTAAACAGATGGTTCACTTCTTTTTCCGTCAGCGATGAGGTTGGCTCATCCATAATGACGATTTTTGCGTTATAGGAAAAAGCTTTCGCAATCTCAATCATCTGCATTTGAGAAACAGACAGCGAAATCACTTTGTCACGCGGGTCAATATCAATATCCAGCTCGTCGAAAATCGCTTTGGTATCGCGATACATTTTATCCTGATCGACGAAAAAGCCTTTTTTCGGATAACGGCCGAGCCACATGTTATCCATAACCGTACGTTGCAGAACCAGGTTTAATTCCTGATGCACCATCGACACGCCATTTTCCAGCGCCTCTTTAGAGCTTTTGTAATTAATTTCCTCGCCCTGAAAAAGAATGCTCCCCGTATCTTTACTGTAAATACCAAAAAGGCATTTTAAGAGTGTTGACTTACCGGCACCATTCTCCCCCATCAGGGCGTGAATCGAATGTGGACGGACTTTTAAATTAACATTATCGAGCGCTTTAACACCGGGGAATGACTTACTGACGTCCGTCATCTCCAGTAAAAACTCGCGCTGTGTTTGCACGTTATCGCTGCCCATAGTTCTACCCGGCTGAAGGTGTTTTATTCAACGCCTGAAAAACGGATGCTGGAACCAGCATCCGTATCAGATTGTACTTATTTAGGCAGGTCGGCCAGGTTGTCTTTGTCGACTGGGACATAAGCAACACGGACCACTTTGCCATCCAGTTTGTAATCGGTACCTTCGGTGGCAGGTTTACCCGCCGCCAGGTTAATCGCCATATCAATGGTCGCTTTCGCCTGGTTTTTCGCATCATTCAGTACGGTGCCGGCCATTGCGCCAGATTTCACCATCGCCAGAGCTTCTGGCAGCGCATCCACACCGAAGACCGGTACAGAGGACTTGTTATGTGCTTTCAGCGCTTCTACTGCACCCATTGCCATCGCATCGTTATTGGCGATAACCACTTCAATTTTGTTGCCGTTCGGGCCAGACAACCACGCATCCATCTTATCTTTCGCCTGTGCGGTATCCCACATCGCGGTATCCAGATGCAGCTGCTGCGTTTTCAGGCCATCTTTGTTCAGCGTATCAATCACGTATTTGGTACGGGCTTCCGCATCCGGGTGACCTGGCTCGCCTTTTAACAGCACGAACTGAATCTGACCATCTTTGTTCAGATCCCAGGCTGCATTGGCTTTCCAGTGTTTCTCAATCAGCTCGCCCTGCTTCACGCCAGACTCTTTAGAGTCAGTACCGACGTAGTAAGCTTTGTCATAGCTGGCCAGCGCTTTCGCGGTCGGTTCTTTGTTGAAGAACACCACCGGAATGTCGTTCGCTTTTGCTTTGCTGATCACAACCGCAGCAGCAGCCGGGTCAACCAGGTTAATGGCCAGCGCTTTCACGCCCTTAGCAACCAGTACGTCAACCTGATCGTTCTGAGTAGACTGGCTGTTCTGCGAGTCATTCATCAGCAGCTGCACGCCCGGGTTGAGCTTGGCTTCTTTCTCAATATCCTTGCGCACGACGGACATAAAGTTGTCGTCGTATTTATAAATGGTGACGCCAATACGGGTATCTGCTGCCTGAGCAGTTGCGCCAAACAGCATTGTTGCCACCAGGGCGCTGAGAGTGAAAACCTTCTTATTCATGGTATCTCCGGTTTTTGTAGGGTAGTACTCAACGCCGCGTGCCAGTCAATGACGAGGCACGGGGCGATCAGTTTGTGGGCGGCGTCGCAAAAATGTTAATTCTACGATCAGCGGCACCGACGATAATGATCATCAAACCCGACTTCCCTGTACGGAATGCTTCCTGAATGCTGTGTGTAAAACTGTTTCGCAGGGAAGGCAACTGACCGTCACAAGGGGACAATCCGCCGTTACATAATGTTTCAAACCCTGCAGGACGCTGCCATCATAGAGAAGGCCTTGTTAATTAACTGTGAATTTACTCACAGATTGGAAACGGTTACATCGTAGATTCGCCTGAGTTAGTGACGGCCGCCACATTTTGCCGTGTTGCCACCGAATGGCGTCGTACCAGAGTCGGCATAAAGCAGTGCTGCGCGCTGCTGTCCAGCTCACCAGCCGCGCCTTTCAGCGCCAGCTCAGTGGCCAGTTTTGCCATAGAAACAATCGGGTAGCGCACGGTACTGAGCTGCGGATCGGTGTAACGCGAAATGGGAATGTCATCGAAGCCAACGACAGAGAGCTGCTGTGGCACCGCAATACCGTTATCTTTCAACGCGGCCAGCGCTCCGGCAGCCATGCTGTCGTTGTAGGCAAACACCGCCGTCAGCTGCAGGTTACGCCCAAGAAGCTCCACCATTGCCGCTTCGCCGCCCTGCAAATCCGGCTCACCGCTGGCACACCAGCTTTCCACGGGCGTCACGCCCTGCTCACTCAGCGCCTGAGACCAGCCTGCACGCCGCTGGTCGTTATCTTCAATCGGGTGGACAGAGCCTAAGTAGCCAATGCGCTGGTGGCCGTGCTGTTGCAGCATACGCATCGCCATCAGCGCCCCGCTGACATTGTCGAGGCAGACGCAGCGATGGGCAAAACCGGGGATAATACGGTTGACCAGCACCATGCCCTGCACCTGCTGCATCAGTGAAGCAAGCTCTTCATCTGGCATGGCTTTCGCGTGAACAATCAAGGCATTACAACGCTGACGGATCAGGACTTCAATCGCGTGACGCTCTTTATCTGCCTGATGATAGGAGTTATTGATGAGCACATGTTTGTGCAGGCGCTGGGCGACGGTATCCACCGCTTTCACCAGCGCGCCAAAGAAGGGATCGGACACGTCCATCACCACCACACCGATGGTGTCGCTGACCTGGGTAGCCAGCGCCTGGGCGTTCGCATTGGGACGATAACCGAGGCGTGCAACCGTTTTCAGCACCGCCTCGCGGGTGTCTCCGGTCACTGACGCACTGTTATTCAGCACCCGCGACACCGTAGCGACCGAAACACCCGCCTCGCGGGCTACATCACGTATGGTAATCATGAGCGATTACCACTGAAGCCTGTTATTTGCATAGCCCTTCCTGACCCAGACGCATTCTGATGTCTATTCTGTCAGGTGAAAGGCCCGTTCTACGTGAATTCCGTCACAGGCTTGAAAACGGTTACATACAATTTTTTAACCTTTGTGATGAGCATCATCTTCCACGGGTTTTTTCTCTACGCCCCATCCGGTTAGCTGGCGCCATACCGCCTCGACGGGTCCCTGGCGGAATATCCGCAGCCAGAAGAGAGAAAACAACAGGTTAACCGCCCAGACCAATGGAACAATCAGCAGCAATTGCAGGCGATCGAAGTGATTGAACAACGCAAAGTGGTTAAATAACGTGGTGCAAATCAGCGTCTGTAACAGATAGTTGGAAAGCGCCATTCTGCCCACCGCACTCACCATCAGCGTCAGGCGAAAACGCTGAAGCTGCGGCCACCAGCCAAAGCACAGCGCGGCATAGCCCAGCGACTGCAACGGCGCACTGAGTTCACGCGGCACCTGCAGGAAGAAGCCTGCCCAGCGAAACTCCCATTTGACGTGCCACTGTAACGCAATGGAAATGGCTTCAATCAGCATGCCGATCAGCACCAGCATCACGCCCGTGCGTCGATAGTGTTGCAGGCTCCACGTGCCGCGTAGCCAGCCGCTGCGCATCAATGCAGCGCCCACCATCATTAAGCCCGCCAGCTGCCAGCCATACTGTGCCATCAGCGCCATCAGCGCCGACCCCAGCATATCCAGGCGATTCGCCATCGCCTCCCAGCCGCCCTGGGTGCGCCAGAAGGTTTCATACTGCACGTCAGCCGCTCCGGCCAGCCATGAACTGTTCGGGTTCGGCCCGGATGCCATACCGAGTATGATCAGTACTGCGCTGCCAATGAGGTACAGCATCAACCCGGTATTAAACAGCTGCTTTGTACCGGGCACATCGCGGATCATCCGCCAGGTCACCAGCCCGGTTAGCCCGTAAGCCAGCAGGATATCGCCCTCCCACAGCAGCAACGCGTGCAGAAAGCCGAAGATCACCAGCCACGACAGGCGTGACTGTATCCAGCGCTTACCGCGCGGCAACAGCAATTGCAGCCCGGCCCCGAACAGGATGGCAAATAACGTGAGAAATTTTGCCTGGGCGAACAGATCCATTGCCGCCCACACCAGGAAATCACGGGTCGATGGCAATCCCTGCCAGGCAGGATTGAGATAAGCCGCCTTCGGTAAACCAAAGGCGGTGATATTCAGCAGAAGAATGCCAAGAATGGCCAGTCCACGAATAAAATCGAGGGGAAGAATACGGGACATACCGGTTTACCGTAGGGACGGACCGGTGTTTCGGCCCGCCCGCATCAAGACCTGCTAGCGATGGCGTACCGAGCGCAGGAACTCCTGGCGCGTGTTCTGGCTGGACTTGAACAGCCCACCCAATGAGGTCGTGGTGGTGGCGCTGGTCGCATCACGGATACCGCGTGCCTTTACACAGTAGTGTACAGCATCAATGGAGACCGCGACGTTGCTGGTGCCCAGCAGCGTTTGCAGTGCCACGAGGATCTGCTGCGTCAACCGTTCCTGCACCTGTGGGCGCGAGGAGAAGAACTGCACAATACGGTTGATTTTCGACAGGCCAATCACCTTCTCTTTCGGGATGTAGGCCACGGTCGCCTGGCCGTCGATAATCACAAAGTGATGTTCGCAGGTGCTGGTCAGCGTGATATCACGCACGGTCACCATTTCATCCACTTTCATCTTGTTTTCAATGACGGTGATTTTCGGGAAATTGGCGTAGTCCAGACCGGAGAACACTTCGTTGACGTACATTTTGGCAATACGCTGCGGCGTTTCGGCCAGGCTGTCATCTTCCAGATCAAGATTGAGCAGCTGCATAATTTCGGTCATATGACCGGCGATAAGCTGCTTACGCGTGTCGTCATCCATCTCGCGCACAGGTGAACGCAGCGGGGTTTCCAGGCCGCGGGCAACCAGTGCCTCATGAACCAGTGTGGCTTCCTGACTTAACGTCGCCATTTATCTCTTTTCTCCGGCAGGTCTGACAAAATCCAATCCCCGAAATAATTCATATCGATGGCGGGAATTTCTGAGGCGCTATTTTGGAACACATTTGGTGTCTGATCCAGTGAATCAATTTAATTGTCGATGAAACAGTTTCATTCAGCTGCCGCCTCGCGATGCCATACCAATACGCCAGCCACCAGCAGCGCCGCCCCGGCCACATATAACGCGGGTTCCAGCCGGTTCGTCAGCGCGGTCGAGATAGCCGATAGCAAGGGTCCCACCAGCTGCCCGACCGCATAGCCGGTGGTCAGTAACCCGGCAAGGTAACGCGTGTGCAGCGGCGCCAGTTCGCGGGCATAGTGCAAAGAGAGCTGCACCACGCACAGGAAGCCGCCGCCAATCAGCGCCGATCCCAGCGCCAGCCCCCATAATCCGGGGATCAGATCTGAAGCAAAAACCCCCAGCGCCTGCACCCACAGCACCAGCGCCAGACGGCGGTTACTACAGCCCAGGTGACGGGTCAGAATGCCAATAGCAATCCCCACCACGGCAGCCCCGCCGAATACCGGCCAGACAAACTGGCTGATCAGGCCGGGAAAACGCGTGGTCGCCATCTGCGACAGAAACGTTGCTGGCAGAATATAACCAAACCCGGCCAGGCTGTAGCTCCACACCAGCCGCTTCAGGCCAGGCGTCAGACGCAGCGGCTCCGGGGCGGTTTCCGGGCGATGCAACTGCCCGGTACGCGGTAAGGTGCGGGCAATCAGCGCCACCAAGATCAGCGCCAGCACGCCATAAGCGCCCCAGGCCCAGGCCGCGCTGACCTGCTGACTGTGCAACCACACCGCCAGCAATCCGCTGATAAAAATCCCGGTTCCCGGCCCGGCGAACACGGCGGCACTCAGCCCCGGACGCTGATAGCGGTGCAGCTGTTCATTGCTCCACGCCGCGATCAGCACCATCGCCCAACCGCTGGCCCAGCCAATCAGGAAGCGCACGACGCCGTGCTGCCACGGGCCGGAAACCAGGGCGGACAGCAACGTCAGCGCCACAGCTCCCCAGACCCCCGCCTGCAAGCGCCACTCCACGCGCCGGGTGGCGCGCATGGCATCAAACGAACCACACAGGTAACCCAGATAGTTCAGCGCTGCCACCACCGCCGCGCTGGTCAGCGACAGCTGATGTTCAGCTATCATTAAAGGCACCTGCGGGGTAAAGGCAAAGCGCCCTATCCCCATCGCCACCACCAACGTCAGAAAAGCGCACAACGCAACACGTACTGGCATTTTTGACTCCACAGCCGATTTTCAGTTGCCATCAGCATGAGTGATGGTTAAAATCACGAAAAGTGAATAATACTAACAAAGTTGCTTACGATAAGAGAACGAATGGACCTGACCCAACTTAAAATGTTCTGCGCGGTGGCCGACAGCGGTTCCGTCGTGCGGGCAGCGGAGCAGTTACATCGGGTGCCGTCAAACCTGACGACGCGCCTGCGCCAGCTGGAAGAAGAGCTGGGCACCGATCTGTTTATCCGTGAGAAACAGCGTCTGCGCCTGTCACCGATGGGCCATAATTTCCTCTGTTATGCCCAGCGTATTCTTGCGCTGAGCGAAGAGGCGCTGAACATGGCACACGGCGGCAAACCGGCGGGCAATTTTGCCCTCGGCTCGATGGAGAGCACCGCCGCCACGCGCCTGCCCTCCCTGCTGGCCGAGTTTCACCAGCGTTATCCCGCCGTGAATTTGGCGCTGAGCACCGGTACCTCTTCTGAGATTATCGAGAAAGTCCGCGTCGGCACGCTGGCCGCCGCGCTGGCGGATGGCCCGGTCAATGCCGATGAACTCAACAGCTGCGTGGCGTTTCCCGAGCAGATGGTGCTGATTTCCAGCCTGGATCACGCCGATATCATGACGCCCGCCGATGCCGCTGGCAGTACGCTGTTTGCCTTCCGTCCGGGCTGTTCCTATCGCATCCGGTTTGAGAACTGGTTCCGCAATGCAGGGGCCCAGCCGGGCAATGTGATGGAGATTCAGTCCTATCACGCCATGCTGGCCTGCGTGGCCAGCGGCGGCGGGCTGGCATTGCTGCCTGCTGCGGTGCTGGCGCAGATGCCGGGCCACGAACGCGTGCGTCAGCACCCGCTGCCACCCGAAATGCGCGACACCGACACCCGACTGGTGTGGCGACGCGATGCTTTCACGCCCAACGTTGAAGCGCTGAAGTATCTGATTATTGAACAATTTGATGAGAAGTCCAGCGATTAACCGCTGTTTCCGTCAACCCTGGTTACGCTTATTACACCCCTTTGACAGAACGACAGGAGCAACACATGCAGATGATTAAAACACGTGCCGCTGTAGCATGGGCCGCCGGTGAACCACTGAAAATTGAAGAACTGGACCTGATGCCACCGCAAAAAGGCGAAGTGCTGGTGCGTATCGTCGCGACCGGTGTCTGCCATACCGATGCCTATACCCTGTCCGGCAAAGATCCTGAAGGTGTGTTCCCGGCAGTGCTGGGCCATGAAGGTGGCGGCGTGGTGGAAGCCGTGGGCGAAGGCGTTACCAGCGTGGCCGTTGGCGACCATGTGATCCCGCTGTACACCCCGGAATGTGGCAAATGTAAATTCTGTCTGTCCGGTAAAACCAACCTGTGTCAGGCAATCCGTTCCACCCAGGGTAAAGGCCTGATGCCAGACGGCACCACCCGCTTCTTTAAAGATGGCCAGCCGATTTTCCACTATATGGGCACCTCTACTTTCTCTGAATACACCGTGATCCCGGAAATCTCCCTGGCGAAAATCAGTAAAGAAGCGCCACTGGAAGAAGTGTGCCTGCTGGGCTGCGGCGTCACCACCGGCATGGGTGCCGTGACTAACACCGCCAAAGTGAAAGAAGGGGATACCGTGGCGATTTTCGGCCTTGGCGGCATTGGCCTGTCAGCCATTATTGGCGCGAAAATGGCGAAAGCCGGACGTATCATCGGCATCGATATCAATACCAGCAAATACGATCTGGCGCGCAAACTGGGCGCTACCGACCTGCTCAACCCGAAAGATTTCGATAAGCCAATTCAGGATGTGATCGTTGAGATGACCGACGGTGGCGTTGACTTTTCCTTCGAGTGTATTGGCAACGTCAACGTTATGCGTTCCGCCCTTGAGTGTTGTCACAAAGGCTGGGGCGAATCCGTGATTATCGGCGTAGCCGGTGCCGGTGAAGAGATTTCCACCCGTCCGTTCCAGCTGGTCACCGGGCGCGTATGGCGCGGTTCTGCCTTCGGCGGCGTGAAAGGTCGTTCGCAGTTACCGGGTATTGTCGAGCGCTACATGAACGGTGACTTCCAGCTGAATGACTTCATTACGCATACCATGCCGCTGGAAGAGATTAATGAAGCGTTCGACCTGATGCACGAAGGGAAATCGATCCGTTCCGTGGTGCATTTCGCTAAAAAATAAGAGAGGACAGGATGCCATCGACACTGGAACTTCTGGAAGAACATCGCCTGTTTGGCGGCTGGCAGCAGCGCTATCGCCATCAGTCTGAAACCCTGAACTGCGCGATGACCTTCAGCGTCTTTTTACCGGGACCAACAAGCAGTACACCGCCGCCGGTGGTGTATTTCCTGGCGGGACTGACCTGCAGCGACGAGAACTTTAGCGTGAAATCCGGTGCGCAGCGCGTGGCGGCCGAACTGGGCCTGGTGCTGGTGATGCCGGATACCAGCCCGCGCGGCGAAGGCGTTGCCAATGACGAAGGTTACGATCTCGGTCAGGGCGCGGGTTTCTATCTCAATGCGACCGAAGCACCCTGGGCAGACCATTTTCACATGTACGATTACATCAACACGGAGTTACCTGCACTGATTGCCGGTAATTTCAATGTGAGCGATCGTCAGGCGATTATGGGGCATTCAATGGGTGGCCACGGCGCGCTGATGATTGCGCTGCGTAATCCGGGTAAATTCAGTTCGGCGTCGGCATTCGCACCGATCGTTAACCCGCTGGAAGTGGCATGGGGGCAGAAGGCCTTCCGCGCCTATCTGGGGGACGATATCAGCACGTGGAAGCAGTACGACAGCTGCTGGCTGATGCGTAACGGCGGTGCCGTACTGCCGATGCTGGTCGATCAGGGAGACAGCGATCAGTTCCTCGCCGATCAGCTGCGGCCACAGCGGCTGGAGGCCATCGCGCTGGAGATGAACTATCCGTTAACCCTGCGCGATCAGCCTGGCTACGACCATAGCTACTTCTTTATCGCCAGCTTTGTGGAAGATCACCTGCGCTTCCACGCGAAGCACCTGCTGGTGTCGTAATTTATCGGCTGTGCTGGTCTGCATGATTGTCCAGGTCAACGTCAAGGGCGTTTCGCTTTCCCGCTGCGCGACCCAGGGTGGGCAGTCGCCCCCACCCTGGGGACCCGGGCTTTGCGGCAGGCGCTGCGTCCACTGCGTGGATGCCTTCGCAAGCGCTGCTGAATGCCGCCTCAACGTCAAAATCCAGGTCAACACCCAACCCGAAAACAACTCAGGACGCGTAGGGGCGGACCTTCTTTTTCGGTCCGCCCGTGATGTTGAGCAGGGTGCTGCCCCTGTTTTACGGGGCGATCGGAAAAGATGATCGCCCCCTACGAAAGATCGCAATGCTGTCGGGGTTTTAACATTCACAGCGAGCAAAGGTTCTGCGGGGATGGGGCCAGATTGAGGTAAGCCGGACGTCACGCGACAGGACGTCGCGTGCCGAGGCCCGCATGGATGCAGCCGTTGCCGTTCCGGCGTGCTCAAACTGGCCCCGGACCTGAAGCCAGACTGCCAGCCATTCATTTTTGTGGGGATCCCTCAGGGGTCGACTGTGCTGGCCGATCGGAAAAGAAGATCGGCCACTACGGATTGGGGTGCCCGGCATTAAAACGCCGGGGCTTCTACCAGTCCATCAATCAATACCTGCGGCACACCCCGCGAACAGCGCTCAATGCGCCCTTTCACGCCATATACCCGCGCCAGGCTATCCGGCGTAATCACCGCTTCCGGTAAACCATCCGCAATCAGCTCGCCGTTTTGCAGCATCAGTACGTGCTCGCTATGACGCAGCGCGATATTAATGTCATGCACCACCACCACGGTAACGATGTTGCGCAGGCGGGTTTCGCGCCGCACTAAATCCATCACGTGGAACTGGTAATTGAGGTCAAGGGCGCTTAACGGCTCATCCAGCAGCAACAGCTCCGGGCGGCGGATCAGCGACTGCGCCAGGCCGACCAACTGTTTCTGCCCGCCAGAAAGCTGGTCAAGATAGCTCAGGGCAAGATGCGCGATACCCAGCTGCTCCAGCAGCGCCATCACTTCGGCTTCGCTGCTGGCATTACTGCGCCCGCCGCTGGCACGCTGTGCCACGATAATCGATTCCAGCACATGCAGATGCACCCCGGCAGGCAGCGACTGCGGCAGATACACCACGCGCGAGGCCCGGCGGGCAAACGGCAGCGCCATCAGGTCTTCACCGTTCAGCCACAGTTCGCCTTTGGCGCGGTTCAGCCCGGCCAGCGAGCGCAGAAGAGTCGACTTGCCGCAGCCGTTAGGCCCCAGCAGAACGGTGATTTTGCCTCGCGGCAGCAGCGGCACATTGAGGTTGCTGATCACCTGACGTTTTGGATAACCGGCATGAAAGCCGCTAATTTTCAGTCCCTGCATCAGACACTCCCCCGATGGCGCAGAATAATACTCAGGAAGAACGGCACACCCACCAGCGAGGTGACAATCCCCACCGGGATAATGACGCCTGGGATCAGGTTTTTCGACACCACCGATGCCATCGACAGTACCAGCGCCCCGGTCAGCGCACTGGCAGGCAGATAGAAGCGGTGATCCTCGCCAAAAATCATGCGCGCAATGTGCGGAGCCACCAGGCCGATAAAGCCAATCGGCCCGACAAACGCCACCGCCAGCGCAGAAATCACGCTGATGCGCAGCAGCGTCACCAGGCGCAGGCGGCGCACATCAATACCGAAACTCACGGCACGATCTTCACCCAGACGCAGCGCCGTCAGCTTCCACGCACTTAACATCGAGAACGGCACCAGTATCAGCAAGGCAATGCACAGGACGCCCAACTTTTCCCACGACGCACGCGCCAGGCTGCCCATCGTCCAGAACACCAGGCCCTGCAAGGTATCTTCGCTGGCAATAAACTGCATCATCGAGACCAGCGCATTGAAAGTGAACACCAGCGCGATACCAAACAGCACCACACCGGAGGTGGAAACCTGCGTCCAGCGCGTGACCGCGTCCAGCATCAGTGCGGCAAGCAGCGCAAAGACAAACGCATTGGCAGAGATAAACCACTGGTCAGGAATGCCCGGAATACCAATCCCCAGCACAATCGCCAGTGCAGCACCAAAGGCCGCCGCCGACGACACGCCGAGGGTAAACGGGCTGGCGAGCGGGTTATTCAGGATGGTCTGCATCTCTGCCCCGGCAAGGCCTAACCCTAAGCCAACCACCACGGCCATTAGCGCATACGGCAGGCGAATATCCCAGACGATCACCTGGGTGCCGGCATCGACTGTCTCCGGTGACAGCAACGTTTGCCACAGCACTGAGAGCGACAGGCCAGACGGGCCAAGCGTAAAGTCCAGCACCAGCGAGGCGGCGATCGCCAGCACCAGTACGGCCATAATGAACAGTCGGTGGCGCAGCAGCTGGTGGTAACGCCCCATCACGCCTTCTGGCGGGATGTTGCCCGCGTGCTGCACGGGTTCCTGGGTCAGACTCATTCTCAATACCTGCTAGAAATGTATTTATGCCGCTTAAAATAAAGCAAATGCGAATACTAATCAGTAATATTTTCAGTCTGTTTTATTTACATAATTGATTTATATAAAAAAAGGCGCGGAAACCGCGCCTTCTTCCGTCATCCAGACGCGGTTACTTTTCGAACGTCGGGAATTCCATCTCACTGTATTTCACAAAACGGGTTTTGCGCGTCAGCTTGAAGCCAAACCAGATAATCAGGAACATCGGGATACCAATATAGGTGGCCGCCACGCCGCCCCAGTCAATGGTATCTGACAGGAACGCCTGATAGTTCTGGCCCAGGGTAATAATCAGGCACAGCACGAACGCAAAGATCGGTCCCACCGGGAAGAAGCCGGAACGGTAAGGCAGATCGGCCAGATCCAGGCCCTGAGCCACATACCCTTTACGGAAACGATAATGGCTGATGGCAATACCTAACCAGGCAATAAAGCCGGTCATCCCCGAGGTATTTAGCAGCCACAGGTAAACCGTCTGGTTGCCAAACATTGAGGTGAGGAAGCACAGCCCCGCCACCACCGTCGTGGCATACAGTGCGTTACGCGGCACGCCGCCTTTGGACAGTTTGGCGAAGATACGCGGTGCTTTACCCTCTGATGCCAGGGTGTAGAGCATACGCGTGGAGGCATACATACCGGAGTTACCCGCTGACAGCACCGCCGTCAGGATCACCGCATTCATCACCGCCGCCGCCGACAGCAGGCCAGCGTGCTGGAACACCAGCGTGAACGGGCTGACGCTGATATCGGTCACATTGTTACGCAGCAGACTTGGGTCGGTGTAAGGGATAATCAGGCTGATCACCAGAATCGCGAACACATAGAACAGCAGGATGCGCCAGAACACCTGACGGACCGCACGCGGAATGTTCTTCGCCGGTTCTTCCGATTCACCGGCAGCAATACCAATCAGCTCGGTGCCCTGGAACGAGAAGCCGACGATCATCGCCACGCCAATCATCGCGGCAAAGCCACCTGAGAAGGGTGCATCGCCAATCTGCCAGTTATGCCAGCCCGCACTTTCACCGCCGCGCAGAATGCCCGCGATCATCGCCACACCGACGATAATAAAGATGATGACGGTGGTCACTTTGATCAGCGAGAACCAGTATTCCGCTTCGCCAAAGCCTTTAACGGAGATGTAGTTCAGCAGGAAGATCAGGCAGAGGAACAGTGCGCTCCAGATCCAGCCAGGCGTATCGGGGAACCACCAGGTCATCACCAGCTGTGAGGCGACGAGGTCAACGGCGATGGTCACCGCCCAGTTGTACCAGTAGTTCCAGCCCAGCGCGAAGCCGAAGCCCTCTTCGACGTATTTTGCGCCGTAGGTCGAGAACGAGCCTGAGACCGGCATAAATGCCGCCAGCTCACCGAGGCTGGTCATCAGGAAGTAAACCATCAGGCCAATCAGCATATAGGACAGTAATGCCCCGCCAGGACCGGCCTGTGAAATGGTGGCACCTGAGGCAACAAATAAGCCGGTACCAATCGAACCGCCAATGGCGATCATGGTTAAGTGACGTGCTTTGAGTTCACGCCTTAATCCAGGGGGTTGTGTTGTTGTTGTGTCATGATCCATGTTTAAACGCTGCGCCTTGCAAAAAATAAGGCGCGATTATATCAACCTGGCCGGGGTGGTATAGCGATAACACCACGTTATAAGTTAGCTTCATGATCGGCGGGGAATTATTAGCATCACAAGGTAAAACCCTGCAAAAAAGGTGATTTTACTTATACCCATTGGGGGACTGTTTCTATCAGTGAAACTACGCTATTGATTAGCTGACTTATGAAATCCCTCGCTGCTGAGGGTTAAAAAATTTCAACGAAAAAAACAACTGCCTCACATTAGTGTGTTCTTACGTGGTTCCCTCCATACCTTCTGCGCTGACTCGTTGTAACGTTTACGATTATCGATTAATCCCATCACTTATGCGCATTTTCGCTGAATTTCGCCGCATTTTTCGCCCTCTTTTCTTTTCTAAACGTTGAGTTATGTTGTGCGAATTCAGGGAATAAGCAGACGGATTAACGGACTAATCAATGAAAATCCTCCCGGTTTTTCAGGCCATTCTTATCTCAGGATTCACGGTATCTGTTGCCTGCGCGGCGTTACCTGCTGTCGATCAAAATATCATTGAGCAGCGGCAAAAAGCGTTGCTGTCGCAGGAACAACAGCAGCGTAAAGCACTGCGCACACCGCTCACCCTGGCCCCGTTGCCCGCCTTGCGCGGTAACGAAGGCGGCCCGTGTCAGCGTATTACGCAGATTGTATTTTTACAGGCGAAACATCTGCCTGCCAGAGTCACCCGGGCACTGGCGCAACCCCGGCTGAACCGCTGTATGACGCTGGCCGGGATGGAACAACTGCGGCGCGATGCCACCAATGCCTACCTGCAACGGGGTTATGTCACCTCACAGTTCATCTTGCCTCCGCAAGATCTGACAACCGGCGTGCTGACGCTGGCCGCCAGCGAGGGGCGCATTGAGTCCATTACCCTGAAAGGCCAGCAGCCCCTCCGGCTGCGTACGGCATTTCCTGGCATGATCGGTCATGTGCTGAACCTGCGCGATATCGAACAGGGGCTGGAACAGCTTAACCGCCTGCCCTCGCAACAGGTCACCATTGATATCCGGCCGGGTAAACAACCCGGATATTCCGCACTGCTGTTGCAACGTGCCAGTAAAAGCCTGCCTTTTGGGGCAACGTTCAGCATGGATAACAGCGGCCAGCACAGCACGGGCAGCGGGCAGCTGGGTAGCAACCTCAGGCTGGATAACCCGTTGCAGTTGGGCGACCAGTGGCAGCTCGCCATTAACCGCAGCAGCGATTTTTCTCACAGCCGCCGCAGCCTCAACCTGAATGGCAGCGTCACACTGCCCTACGGTTACTGGTTACTGAGCGCACAGGGCAGCAGGAACGATCAGCTACAGCAGGTGAGCAATCAGGGCAAGCGCTGGCGCTATCAGGGTGAAAACGTCAGCCAGCGGCTGAATATCAACCGCACGTTGTGGCGTGATGGCCAGCGCAAGCTCTCCGGTGATGCAGGCATCAGCCATCGCCGGATAACCAGCCGTATGGCGGGTGAAAAGCTGCGTATCAGCAGCCCGACGCTCAGCGTGCTGCATGTTGGCGGCAGCTTCAGTATGCAACTGGCGGGCGGTTATCTGACCATCAGCCCGCTGTTCAATCAGGGCATTGGGGCGCTGGGCGCAACGCCGGATCGCGCAAGATCATCAGGCGCACCGCGCAGCCAGTTTCGCAAATTCAGCCTGAGCAGCAGCTACTTATATCCGATCACCGACCGCCTCTCCTATCTCACTTCCGCGTCCGGCCAGACCACGCCCGATAACCTTTATGCCAGCGAGCGCCTGTCGATTGGCGGGCAGTATTCCGTGCGCGGATACAAAGAACAGTACCTCAGCGGTAATCGCGGGGCTTACTGGCGCAATGAGCTGAACTGGCACGGGGGCCGTCTGCCGCTGGCGGGCGAGGTCACGCTCACTGCCGCACTGGATGGCGGCTGGTTACAGACGAAGGCGAAAAAAATTGACGGGGGCACCCTAAGCGGTTGTGCACTCGGCATCGCCACGCAGGGGCGCTGGGTTGGCCAGTCGCTCAGTGTGGCAAAACCACTGAGTTATCCGGAACGGTTGCATCCCGATCGCTGGGTGGCGTACTGGCAGCTGGGCATCAGCCTCTGAGGCCGACACAGTCAACGGGCTGCGGCCCGATTCAGGGAGTGAATTATCATGGACAAGCTTAACCACCCGCTGGCACGCGGTGTCAGCTACTTACTGATCTACCTTACTGCGCTACAGCCCGTCTTCGCGGCAGGTATCAGCGTCAGCCATCCGGCCATGCAGGCAGAGGCTGGCACCGTGCCGATCATCAACATCGCCACGCCCAACGCAGCGGGCATTTCCCATAATCAGTACGCCGAATTTAACGTGGGAAAAACCGGCGCGGTGCTGAACAACGCCACTGAAGCGGGAAATTCGCAACTGGCCGGAGCGCTCACCGCCAATCCCCATCTTAACGACCAGGGTGCGGCGCTGATTATCAATGAGGTCACCAGTAGCAGCGCCTCTGAGCTGCAGGGAAAACTGGAGGTGTTTGGCCATTCAGCCGGGGTGATGATTGCCAACCCCAACGGCATCCGCTGTGACGGCTGCGGGGCAATCAACAGCCCGGCGCTTACCCTGACCACCGGTAAACCGCAGTTCCTTGCGCAAGGCGAGTTGCAGGCGCTGGAGGTCCGGCAGGGTACTGTCTCTGTCGGCCCCGGCGGGCTGGACGGCAGCGGCCAGGACTACGTGGATATCATTAGCCGCGCCACGGAACTGAACGGCAAAATTACCGCCCACAACCTGGCGCTCACCCAGGGGGTGAATCGCGTTGACTATCCTGCCGGCGGCGTGACAGCGCTCGCGGCCAGCGGCAGCGCGCCGCAGCTGGCAATTGATACCAAAGCCCTCGGCGGCATGTATGCCGATAAGATCCGCCTGCTGGCGACGGAAAATGGCGTTGGGGTGAACCTCAGCAATCTCACCACTCACCAGCAGTCGATCACCCTGACGTCCAGCGGCCAGCTGCAGCTGTCAAACATCAGCGCAAAAACCGACCTTAACGTCAGTGGGCGTGGCATCACCCTGTCGCCAGGCAGCAGCCTGACCAGCGGCGCGGATATCACTCTGGCGGCCGACCAGGTGACCAACTCAGGCACTGTTGTTGCCGCAAAGGATCTGCGGCTGTTCAGCGATCGGGTGAGTAATACGGGCAAGGGAGCGCAGCTGCGGGCGGGCGGCGGCATGTGGATCCAGAAGAACGCCGCAGGCGAGCGCGCCAGCCTGGTTGAAAACCGTTCGGCGAACATCAGCAGCGGCGGGGACCTGGTGATCCGTGCCGTGCAGCTCAATAACCTGCGTAACGCGGTAGTCACCGGGCAGCAAAAAGCGGCGGCGGATGACAAAGGCATGTTTATCTATGGCTCCGCCTTTAATGCGGCCAAATACGGCAATCCGAATAAACGCCCCGATTACGATGGAGGCTTGCGGCAGTATCGTGAATTGTCCGTGTCAGCCACGTTAGTCGATGCCTTTTTAAGTGCGTTTTATATTACCTGGATCAACGATGACAGTACGCACTATTTTGTACAGGCGGATGCACAGCCGGGAGGGATTCAGGCAGGCGGTAACCTTTACGCCAGCAGCGGAACGCTGCTGAATGCCGCCAGCGAACTCCGCGCCGGGGGGAATATGGTCCTCACGGGCGGCAGCTTTGATGCCCTGAGCTACCACGGCGGTTTACAGCAGGATTTTGTTAAATTTGCGCATGACTTTGAGACCGATAAGACCGACGGTTTTAAGCACATTAATTATCTTAAAACCGACGAGCACCGCAGCGCGCTGATCACCGATACGGCGATTAACTCGCATATCACCGCCGCGGGTGAACTGGTGGCCGATTTTAAAGACCATATCAGCGCCAGCCTGCCGCTGCCGTTGACGCCCACCGAACTCACCTCCGCACCACGCGCTGACACCTTCTCCGCGAAAAATATCCTGCTGCATGCTGGCATCATCAGCAGTAACGACGGCATCAGCGCCACGGAAAATCTCACCCTGCTGGCCGATGACAGCATCAGCCAGCAGCGCGGCCGGCTGAGCGCGGGCAACAGCCTGTCGCTGACGGCCGTCAACAATATCAGTAATCTGCAGGGTAACCTGAAAGGCCGTTCTGTCGACATGATCAGCCGCCAGGGCAGCATCCTCTCTGGCACCCCCGCGACCTCACGCAGTTTCTCCGCCGACTACCAGCAGCAGTTTTCCATCCTGAATGCCGGAACCCTGTCGCTGACCGCCGGGCAGCATATCGCGCTGAACGACACGCAGCTGCTGATAAGCGATGCGCTCAGCGCCACCAGCGGCGGCGATCTGAGCATCCTGAACAGCGATAAGCTTCTGAAAGGCCCTGACCTTCTGATCAGGAGTGATCTACTGGCTCAGCAGCAGCACCTCGACCAGGCATTGGTGACCCCCGGCCGTACCCATGTCACGGGGGATATCACCCTGGTGGCCGCAGGTGACCTGTCACTGGATGGCGTGTCGTTGAACGCCGGAAAAAATATCGCGCTGCTGGCAGGAAAAAACGTCTCGCTGAACCCGCGTTCGCTATCACCAGACAGCCACAGAACACAAAAAATTCTCGATCGTTATACCGAGTACGACACTGACTTTTTCCCCACCTCACGCACCCCTGAGCTACGCGCCGTGCTGGCGGCAGGCAATGACCTGCAAATCCATGCCGGAGCCGATCTCCGTACCGATGGGGCAAAGCTCACCAGCGGGGCCAACGCCACGTTGATTGCCGGGCGCAATATGTCTCTGGGCGCGCTGGCTTACTCGTTTATCGACAACCTTAACGATAACAACAAGGATGACCGCCAGCTGGTGAGTGAGGTGCAGGCGGCGAAAAACCTGACGCTGACAACAAACGGCGATCTGACCAGCGCAGGTAGCAGATTGAGCGCCGGGGGTGACCTGGCCGCAGCAGCGGCGGCAATATGCGCTTTGAATCGGTGACCACGCATCTGTACCGCGAAGAGAGCAAAGCCTGGTCAGAATCCCTGACGCAGAACGGCAGTCAGCTCACCAGCGGCGGGCTGCTTACGCTGATGGCGAATGGCAGCATCCTGTTCCAGGCAACAAAGCTGCTGGCAAAAGGCGCGCTGGAGGTGGCGGCACAAGGTGGCTACCTCTATGCCCAGGCGATGGAGGAGAGCAGCAGCTATGAGAGAACCACCCACAAGCGCAAATGGTGGGGCAAAAAAACCACCGTCAGACAGACCGGCCATAGCCAGAGTAACAAAGTCACCGAATTCAGCGCCGCTGGCGATCTGACCCTACTCAGCCGCGATGATGCCACCTTCGAGGCCAGTAAAATCAGCGCCGGGAAGAACGCCCGCCTGGTGAGCACGGGCGGCAAAGTGAACTTCCTCGCGGTAAAAAACAGTGCCTTCGCACAGACCCTGACGTTGTCGAAAGGCTTCTTTATTAAGCAGTCCCAACGCGGGTATCAGGCCGATACCTGGGTTCTGCCGTCGGTTTACACCGGCGGTACACTGACGGTAGAAGCCAGCAGCGGCATCAGTGCGGAGGTTAAAGCGGCGTCGGCACGCCAGCTGCAGGCCACGCTGGCGGTGCTGGGTAATGCACCGGGCACTGAATGGCTCAAAGGGCTGAGCACCAGAAACGATGTGCAGTGGCAGCAGGTGCAGGATGCCTATCAACAGTGGAGCTGGAGCCACCGCAGCCTGAATCCGGTGGTGGGCGCGGTGATCGCCATTGCGGCAGCGGCGGTGACGGCGGGCAGCGGGCTGGCAGCCAGCGTCGGCGCCCTGGCCTCCAGCGGTTCCGGTGGTCTGGCCTCCAGCGGTTCCGGTGGTCTGGCGGCTACCGCCGCGTATGGCGCAGGCTATTCAGGGATGATGGCGCTCAGTTCGCAGACGGCAGTGGCGCTGGTGGAGAACCGCGGCAACCTGTCAAAAACCTTCGATACCCTTAGCAGCAGTGATTCGGTGAAAGCACTGGCCACGTCAATGGCCATTGGCGGTGCGCTGGCCGGGTTCGATCAGATCAGTGACTTACAGGCGGCCAACCCGGGCAACGCGCGTCTGCCCGTGCTGAGCAATGGCGACTGGATCAACACGGCGCAACGTGTGGCCGGGCAATCCGTTATCCGTTCGGTGCTGAACAGCACCATTAACGGCGGCAGTTTCGGCCATAACCTGAGCGATGCCCTGCTGGCAACGGTGGGTGACCAGCTGAATGCCGAAGGCGCGAAGCTGGTCGGCGATAACGGTGAACTGCTTGGCGTGGCAGGCAAATCCTTAAGCCATGCGGTGGTCGCCGGGATTGCCGCTGAGATTAGCGGTGGTAACGCCACGGGCGCGGCGGCAGGCGCTATCGGTGCCGAACTGGCGGGCGTGATGCTCGGTGACTCGCTGATCAAGCCCAGCGAGTGGCAGCGCCAGTCCGAGCAGCAGGCGCAGGTGGCCCGCGTGCTGGGCGCCACACTGGGTGCGCTGGTGACCGGTAAAGCCTCCGGGGCTGAAAGCGGCGCAACCGGGGCTGAATACGCCTTCCGCTACAACTACCTCACCCATCAGCAGCAACAGCAGATGGACGAGGAGCTGGCCGAGGCTAAAACCCCCTACGACAAGATGGCCGTCACCGTTAACTGGGGCGTTGTCAGTGATAACCAGGACGATATCTTTAACGCCGGGGTGATATCCGGCGTGTCGATGGACCTCTGGGAGTCGGCGAAAGGCCTGGCGGAACTTGCCAGTAATCCACGTGAACTCTGGGTAGCGTTCAGAAACGTTATTAATGAGGACGATGGCTGGGCCAGAGTCGGCAACAACGTTAAGCAGGGTTTCCTCAACCGAATCGATGCCGGACTGACCTATTTTGATCAGGCTGGTACAGATAGTGCGTTCAGTTCCGGCCTTGAATTTGGCCATCTCACCAGCGACGTGGCAACCGCCTTTCTCGGAGCCGCGGGCGTAGCCAAAGGGGCGCTGAAGCTGGGCGAGGTCACGGCGGGTGCCGTGCTGGAAGACTCGGCAACGCTGCGCGCTCCGGTTGTCAGGCAAATTGACACGGGAATTGAGTGGGAAGGCGGAATTCAGGGTCAGGGAATGCCGTGGGAGGACTATGTAGGTAAAGATCTGCCTGCCGAGGCCAGGCTGCCGAAGTTATTTATGACGTTCGATTATTTTGACCAGGAGACAGGTCACGCAGTGAGTGTCAAAACACTGAATACCAATACCGCAGCAAGAATAAAGGATCCGAAACAGATTTATTACTCTCTGAAGGGAAATATTGACGATGCCATCAACTTCAAGGAGTACGGATTATCTGGAAAGATAGTAAAAGAAGAGATAATTAAATCTCGCGAGGTCAATATCGCGATTCCAAAAGCAATCACGGATGCTCAGTGGGCGGAAATAAATCGTGCAGTTCAGTACGGTAAAGCCAATAACGTTAACGTTAAAATTACGGTGGTAAAATAGTATGCATGATGTCATTAAAAGACAATGGGCTGTAGCAAAAGCAAATAAAGACTTTATTTGTGTTGATACCTGCTCCGGTTACAGAAGCTCCAACCTTGACCTGAAAGGCGTGCAACACCTGACGCAACATAACGTCAGCGACAGCGAGCTGGGGGTGATGCTGCTGGATGCCCTGGCACACAGCCGTTTTGTTTTACCGCCACGGTCAGGTAGAGATATCTGGGTTCATCCTGAGGTGACTTATGATGCTGAACTGTATGACTTTGATCGAAGTCTTGAGAACTATAACCAATGGGTTAGCGACCTGATGCTCAGCCAGGGTTATAAAACCAAACGCACCCTGTTTAAAGGAATGAAAAGCTGCAGCATTGAATGCTGTCAGGGGGTAATCACTATCAGCCCCTCTTTTCATGAAAAGGCCGAAGCCTGGAGCGGCAGAGCGATCGAAAAATCGGATTATGTGGTGCTTGCCGCAAACAGCCCGGAAGCCGATATCGGCGCAGCGCTGCGATTAGCCTTTAGTCGCTGCAAGGGAAGCAAATAAACCGAGGGCCGGAAAGCCATTGCGCTGTTTTCCGGCCGTTAATAATAAGACAACTCAGCTACACAGGCTAAATATGGCACGACAGTTAATGCGGAATAGTTTAAAACTCGCGAGCTAAACATTGCCATTCCCAAAGCAACCACGGACGCTCAGTGGGCCGAGATCAATCGTGCCGTTCAGTACGGTAAATCTAATAACGTTAATGTCAAAATTACAGTGGTGAAATAGTATGAATAATAAAATTAAAACCCAATGGGCCGATGCAAAAATGAATAAATATTTTATTTGCATTGATACCTGGTCCGGTTATAGCAGCTCCAATCTTGATCCAAAAGGTGTACAACACCTGACGTCACATAATGTCAGCGACGGCGAGCTGGGAACAATGCTACTGGATGCCCTGGCGCACAGCCGTTTTGTTTTACCGCCCCGGGATAATAGAGATATCTGGGTTCACCCTGAGGTCACTTATGATGCTGAACTGTATGATTTTGATCGGAGTAACGAGAGATATAAGTTAACGTTAAAATTACGGTGGTGAAATAATATGAACAACAAAACTAAAGCTCAGTGGGCGACGGCAAAAAAAAATAAAGACTTTATCTGTATTGATACCGAGTCCGGTTATGGAATCACTCATTTGGATCCAAAAGGTGTACAGCACCTGACGTCGCATAACGTCAGCGACAGCGAGCTGGGGGAGATGCTGCTGGATGCCCTGGCGCACAGCCGTTTTGTTTTACCGCCCCGGGATAATAGAGATATCTGGGTTCACCCTGAGGTGACTTATGATGCTGAACTGTATGATTTTGATCGGAGTAACGAGAGATATAATCAATGGATCAGCGACCTGATGCTCAGTCAGGGTTATAAAACCAAACGCACCCTGTTTAAAGGAATGAAAAGCTGCGGTATTCAATGCTGTGAGGGGGTAATTACTATCCGCCCCTCTTTTCATGAGTTAACGTTAAAATTACGGTGGTAAAATAGTATGCATGATGTCATTAAAAGACAATGGTCCGTAGCAAAAACAAATAAAGACTTTATTTGTATTGATACCTGGTCTGGTTACAGGAGTTCCCGTCGAGACCCGAAAGGCGCTCAACATCTGGCTTTGCATAACGTCAGCGACAGCGAGCTGGGGGCGATCCTGCTGGATGCCCTGGCGCACAGTCGCTTTGTCTTGCCGCCACGGTCAGGTAGAGATGTCTGGGTTCATCCTGAAGTGACTTATGATGCTGAACTGTATGATTTTGACCTAAGTCTCAAGAACTATAACCAATGGGTCAGCGACCTGATGCTCAGCCAGGGTTATAAAACCAAACGCACCCTGTTTAAAGGCATGAAAAGCTGCAGCATTGAATGCTGCGAGGGAGTAATCACTATCCGCCCCTCTTTTCATGAAAAGGCCGAAGCATGGAGCGGCAGAGCGATCGAAAAATCGGATTATGTGCCATTCCAAAAGCAACCACGGATGCTCAGTGGGCGGAAATAAATCGTGCCGTTCAGTACGGTAAAACTAATAACGTTAATATCAAAATCACGGTGGTAAAATAGCATGAACAATAAAGTCAAAGCTCAGTGGGCGATGGCAAAAACAAATAAAGATTTTATCTGTATTTATAGCGAATCTGGTTATGGAAGCACTCGTTTGGATCCAAAAGGCGTGCAACACCTGATGTCGCATAACGCCAGCGACAGCGAGCTGGGGGCGATGCTGCTGGATGCCCTGGCGCACAGTCGCTTTGTCTTACCCCCCCCGGATAATAGAGATATCTGGGTTCATCCTGAGGTGACTTATGATGCTGAACTGTATGATTTCGATCGGAGTAACGAGAGATATAAGCCATTCCCAAAGCAACCACGGACGCTCAGTGGGCCGAGATAAACCGTGCCATTCAGTACGGTAAATCCAATAACGTTAACGTTAAAATTACGGTGGTAAAATAATATGAACAACAAAGTTAAAGCTCAGTGGGCTGGGGCAAAAACAAATAAAGACTTTATTTGTATTGATACCTGGTCCGGTTATGGTGCTATTTTTCGTGACCCAAAAGGCGTGCAGCATCTGACTTCGCATAACGTCAGCGACAGCGATTTAGGGGCGATGCTGCTTGATGCCCTGGCGCACAGTCGTTTCGTCTTACCAAAACCCAGCAAAAGCGTATGGCACCACCCGGAGGTTACTTATGATTATGAGGTTCATGATTATGACCGCATGAACGAAAACTATAATCAATGGATCAGCGACCTGATGCTCAGTCAGGGTTATAAAACCAAACGCACCCTGTTTAAAGGAATGAAAAGCTGCGGCATTGAATGCTCTCAGGGAGTAATAACCATCCGCCCCTCTTTTCATGAAAAGGCCGAGGCCTGGAGCGGCAGAGGCATCGAAAAATCGGATTATGTGGTGCTTGCCGCCAACAGCCCGGAAGCCGATATCGGCGCGGCATTGCGATTAGCCTTTAGTCGCTGCAAGGGAAGCAAATAAACACAGGGCCGGAAATCCATTGCGCTGCTTTCCGGCCGTTTCATGCGTTGATTTATTCAGTGCAGTAACTCAGAAAACGCGTCAACGCCTTAGAGATATGCTTCTGGCGGTGATGAATACGGTACAGCGTGCGCCTGAGCTTCGGCAACGGAATAGCCACTTCAACCAGCGTGCCCATCTCCAGCTGCTCGGCGATCGCACGTCGCGATAAACAGCTGATCCCCATGCCGTGACGCACCGCGTTTTTAATCGCCTCTGAGTTACCCAGCTCCAGCGCCAGCTCGAACTGCGGCAGATGCGACAGCAGCAGATAATCGACGATTTCACGCGTTCCGGAGCCATGTTCACGCAGGATCCACGGGGCAGCAGCCAGGCTCTGTAACGTCACCGACTGGTTGAGGATATCAGCATCCGGGGCCGCAAAGACCACCAGCTCATCTTCCAGCCAGGGTTCTGTGACCAGCTCGGCCATATGACACGGCCCTTCAATCAGGCCAATATCTACACGAAAATCAGCGACATCGGTAATTACGTCCTGGCTGTTGCCGACGCTCAGCTCTAAAGGCAGCATCGGGAAATCACGACGGTAACGGGCGATCATGCCGGGTAACAGGTAGTTGCCGATGGTGCTGCTGGCCGATACGCGTAATGCCCCGTTGTCTTCACGGAACAGCTGTTCGATATCCAGCGCCTGCTCAAGCAGCCCGACGGCACGCGGGTATAACAGGCGACCATGTTCATTAATGACCAGGCGTTTACCGACCCGGTCAAACAGCTGCACGCTCAGCTGGCCTTCTAGATCGGCCAGGGCGGCGCTGACCGCTGACTGCGAGAGTGACAGCACCTGAGAGGCCTGAGTGGTCGATCCGTTTTTCAGGACTTCGGTGAAAACTTCCAGTTGGCGCAGGGTGATATGCATCGTCATTCCTTTCACAAAAAAGTGGCTCACAAGTACGCTGCTTAACACTTATAGTGGTTGGTTATAAGTATATAATCAATTTCTCTTTTAAGTAAGCTTCCGTCATCATATTGCCACCATCTTATGGAGGAAGATATTTTGGCTGACATCGCTCTCAAAAATCATCGTCACCCGATACCGCACTTTATTCCTGGCCTTGCGCTGGCAGGCGGGATTGCCGCACTGGCTATCTGGGCGGGCAACATTCCCTGGGTTGCCGGCCTTGGGCTGGGCGCACTGACCCTGGCCATTGTCTTTGGTATTGTCATTGGCAATACGCTGTATCCCCTCATTTATAAGCCTTGTGATGGCGGTATCCTGTTTGCTAAACAGAGACTGCTGCGACTCGGCATCATTCTTTATGGCTTCCGGTTAACCTTCCAGCAAATTGCCGACGTCGGCGTCAGTGGCGTGATCATCGATGTCATGACCCTGTGCTCCACGTTCTTTATTGCCTGCTGGCTGGGGCGTAAAGTCTTCGGGCTTGATCGCGATACGGCGTGGTTGATTGGCGCAGGCAGCAGTATCTGTGGGGCGGCGGCCGTACTGGCAACCGAACCGGTGCTGAAAGCCGAAGCCTCGAAAGTCGCGGTGGCCGTTGCCACGGTGGTGATCTTTGGCACCATCGCGATTTTCCTTTATCCGCTGTTATATCCGCATGTTTTACAGATGTTTCCGTCAGTGACGCCTGAGAGCTACGGTATTTACACAGGCTCCACGATGCATGAAGTCGCACAAGTGGTCGCTGCGGGTCATGCCATCTCCCCGGAAACAGAGAACGCGGCGGTGATCAGCAAAATGCTGCGCGTGATGATGCTGGCTCCCTTCCTGGTGATCCTCAGTTGGCAGGTTAAGCGCATGCAGCCTGCCACTGAAACGCAGAGCAAAAGCTCGCTCTCTTTCCCGTGGTTTGCTTTGCTGTTTATTCTTGTCGCGCTGTTTAACTCACTGCATCTGTTCCCGCAGTCGGTCGTTAACGTGATTAACCAGGTTGATAACGTACTGCTGGCGATGGCGATGGCGGCGCTCGGTGTTACCACTCATATCAGCCAACTGAAGCGTGCCGGGATGCGCCCTATTCTGCTCGGCCTGACGCTGTTTATCTGGCTGATCGTGGGCGGCGGTGCGATCAATCTGCTGGTGCAACATTTGATGGCATAGTTTCCGCTCTTTTCCAGTTATGATGACCTGCCTGCATTAAGCAGGTCATTAACAGGAGAATGGCATGAAATATATCGGTGCCCACGTCAGTGCAGCTGGCGGTGTGGATAAAGCGGTTGAACGCGCACACGAACTGGAAGCCACTGCTTTCGCGCTCTTTACGAAAAATCAGCGTCAGTGGCGCGCGGCCCCGCTGACTGATGAAGTGATTTCGGCCTTTCGCACCGCTTGTGAAAAGTTTCACTACTCTCCGGGGCAAATCCTGCCCCACGACAGTTATCTGATTAACCTCGGCCACCCGGTTGAGGAAGCCCTGGAAAAATCACGCGAAGCCTTCCTTGACGAAGTGACACGCTGCCAGCAGTTGGGGCTGACGTTGTTGAACTTCCACCCCGGCAGCCACCTGCATCAAATCAGCGAAGACGATTGCCTTAAGCGTATTGCGGAGTCAATCAACATCGTGCTGGATAAAACCGACGGCGTTACGGCAGTGATCGAAAATACCGCCGGTCAGGGCAGTAACCTGGGGTTCCGCTTTGAACATCTGGCGGCGATCATTGACGGCGTGGAAGATAAATCACGCGTGGGTGTCTGCATTGATACCTGCCACGCCTTTGCCGGAGGTTACGACCTGCGCAGCGAAGAAGAGTGCGTGAAGACCTTTGCTGATTTCGAACGTATCGTGGGCTTCCAGTATCTGCGCGGTATGCACCTGAATGATGCGAAAAGCGAGTTTAACAGCCGCGTCGATCGTCACCACAGCCTGGGCGAAGGCAATATCGGTAAGACGGTATTTAGCTGGTTGATGAAGGATAAACGCTTTGACGGGATCCCGATGATTCTTGAAACGGTCAACCCGGATATCTGGAAAGATGAAATTGCGTGGCTGAAGTCGGAACAACAATCATCATAAATAAAAAAGGCTGACCGGAAAAAGGTCAGCCTCTGTTGTCGGGCCGATCATGTGTTTCGATCAGCCCGTACTACACATTATACTTTCAGCGCTTCAGCTTCCGGGCGTTTCAACACCGCGTAAGAGAGACCGGCCACCAGCGTACCAACAATAATCGCCGCCAGGTAACCCACTACCGGGGTGATTGCGCCAGGGATCAGCAGCACAAACAGACCGCCGTGCGGCGCCATCAGTTTGGCACCAATCGCCATCGACATCGCACCGGTTACGGCACCGCCGATGATGCAGCAAGGCAGTACGCGCATCGGGTCACGGGCAGCGAAGGGAATCGCACCTTCAGAGATAAAGCACAGACCCAGTACCAGCGCCGCTTTGCCCCCTTCCTGCTGACCTTTGTTGAACTTCCTGCGTGCAACCAGCGTTGCCAGACCCATCGCCAGCGGTGGCACCATACCGGCCGCCATAATCGCTGCCATCGGCGCATAGGTTTGCGAACTGAGCAGACCGACACCAAAGGCATACGCCACTTTGTTCACCGGGCCACCCATATCGGTACACATCATGCCACCGAGGATTGCACCCAGAACAACGGCGTTAGCGGTACCCAGGTTTGCCAGCCAGGCAGTCAGACCCGCCATGATACCCGCAACCGGTTTGCCCACCACGTAGATCATCAGCAGACCCGTAATCAAACTCGCGACCAGCGGAATGATCAGAATCGGCTTCAGCGCTTCCATACTGGTCGGTAGTTTGACCTTCTGGCTGAGGAACTTCGCCGCATAACCGGCAATGAAACCCGCGATAATCCCGCCAAGGAAACCGGCGTTAATGCTGGTCGCCAGCATCCCGCCAATCAGGCCAGGCGTCAGACCCGGACGGTCCGCAATGGAGAAGGCGATAAAGCCTGCCAGCACCGGCACCATCAGGGCAAACGCACT
The DNA here is from genome assembly GCF_045107195.1 of Erwinia sp. AnSW2-5. NCBI lineage: Bacteria > Pseudomonadati > Pseudomonadota > Gammaproteobacteria > Enterobacterales > Erwiniaceae > Erwinia > Erwinia sp. AnSW2-5. The sequence continues at coordinate 215,832 of NZ_JBJGXA010000011.1, read as the reverse complement.
GCTGCCACCAATCTGCATCAGCGCTGCTGCCAGCGTACCCTGCTCTTTAAACGCAGTGATACCAAAGGCGAAGGACAAGGCAATGCTCAGACCACCAGCAACCACCATCGGCAGCATGTAGGACACACCGGTCAACAGGTGACGATAAGCCCCGGCTTTCTCTTTTTTCTCATCCTGTGCAGAAGACTGCCCAGCCTGAGGCTGGTAAACACGGGCTTCTGCCACGGCTTTATCCAGTTCCTGAGCGGTTTTCTTCAGCGCCAGGCTGGTAGAAGTGCGGTACATCGGCTTACCCGCAAATTTCGCCAGGTCCACTTCGATGTCTGCCGCCACAATCACCAGATCGGCTGCCGCGACTTCTTCAGCGGTAATGGCATTGCCAGCACCCACTGAACCACGGGTTTCAACCTTCACCCACCAGCCGCGTTTTTTCGCTTCGGTGTCAATGGCTTCAGCCGCCATAAAGGTATGTGCCACGCCAGTCGGACACGCGGTAATCGCGACAATACGTTTTGGCCCGGTGCTGACCGCAGCAGGCGCAGCCGCTGATGCCGCAGGTGCCTGATAAGGTTGAGCGTGAGTTTGCGCCCTTGCCAGCACGTCGGCTGGCTGGCGCATCAGCTGTTCGATGTCAGCCAGATAAATGGCTTTACCGTTCAGCGTGCTGTCTGCCGGAATATTTTTGCCTGCCACAATTACCTGATCCGCTTCTGCCGGATTATCCGTCAGAGTCAGACCGGCGCTTGCCGCAGCCGCAGTGGTAATGCTTTTTGCCAGATAGCCCGTTGCCAGCCCCAGCGAAGAATCGATTATCAGCAGCGTTTTCATTATGCGTCTCCTGCTGTTAGTTAGTGAAAGGTTGTAGGTCGACACGCGCCATCATTGCGGCCAACTGGGTACGATCGGTAACGCCCACGTTGCTCTGGCTGACGGCCATAGCCGCCACTGCCGTTGCAAGACGCAGTGTGTGCTCGCTCGATTCACGCATCAGCAGACCATAAATCAGCCCGCCAACCATCGAATCGCCTGCACCCACGGTGCTTACAACTTCACAGGCAGGTGGTTTTGCAATCCATTCGCCTGAAGCATTCACCCACAGCGCCCCTTCGGCACCAAGAGAGATAACCACGTGAGCGATCCCCTGCTCACGCAGCGCATGTGCTGCTTCAATCACATCTTGTAATGTCGGTAATTTGCGACCTGCCCAGATTTCAAGCTCACGGCGGTTGGGTTTTACCAGCCACGGTGCGGCTTTCAGGCCCGCAACCAGCGCCTCACGGCTGCTGTCAAAAATAATGCATGGGCAGTGAGTGCGCAGCTGCGTCATCCACTCGGTGAACGCATCCGGGTCCACACCGGCAGGCAGGCTGCCGCTGACGCAGACCATATCGAACTGGCCCAGCCAGGTGAGTGAATCCGCGGTGAAGCGATCCCAATCCTGTGCCGTCACGTCAAAGCCTGAAAAGTTCAGGTCCGTCACATCGCCGTCTTTCTCGGTCAGTTTGACGTTGATGCGGGTGCGGCCTTCAACCACCTGGAAGCGGTTAGCAATACCCAGCTCGCTGAACAGGTGCTGGAAGCCGTCCTGATTCTCTTTACCCAGGAAGCCGCCCACGGTGACATCAATGCCCAGGTCTTTCAGAACCTTGGCCACGTTAATGCCTTTACCCGCCGCATGCAGCCCGGTGGTTTTCACCAGGTTGACTTCGCCGCGTTCCACTTCCGGGACGTACCCCACCAGATCGTAGGCAGGGTTCAGTGTGATAGTGGCGACACGTCTGCTCATGATGCCCCCTCGCCCAAACCGGCTGCGATGGCTTCGCCAATAGCATCCAGTGCGGCACGGGCATCTTCACCGCTGGCGCTGAAGCGCAGGCGATGGCCTTTTTTCACGCCAAGAGCAACCACTTTCATCAGGCTGCGGCCGTTAGCCGGTTTACCGCTGCCATCAAGATTCGTTACGGTCACATCGCAGTTAAACTGTTTGATCACAGTGACCAGCGCCGTACCCGGACGTGCATGCAAGCCATGTTCGTTACGAATGCTGAACTCTTCGGTCAGTACGTCGGCCTGTTCGGAAACATCGCTGGTCAGCAGTGCCAGAATTCCGGCCGCGTCTGCACTCAGCAGACGATCCGCTTTCTGCTTAATCAGCAGATCGCTTAAGTAGTTAAGCACATTCAGCGGCTGGTCGTCGGTAACGGAAACGGTGATCAGCAGTGATGCGGTTTCACCGTTGACACTGAATGGCGCAGCAGCACGGCTAATAGCAACCGCACTCGCCAGATTGCCGTTGGTGCTGTCGCTGAGCCAGATACCCTGTCCCAGATTCAATGGTTTACCGGCAATCACGCAGCTCACGAAGGAAGCATCCACTGCGCCTGCCTGTTGCAGACGACCGGCGTTCAGCGCCTGTAGTGTCATCAGGTCGCTGGCGGCCACATCGATGCTGATCAGCGAGGTATCGAATTTGAATTCTGCCGCCAGTTTTTCACCCATCAGGATACTGCGCAGAGTTTCAGCCGAGTCGGTGGTGCGCAGCTGTTCTGCCACACTGTCATCACTCAGCACATGTGTCAGCTGGCGCAACAGCGCAAGGTGTTCGTCAGACTTCGCGGCGATACCAATCACGACGTAGGCCGTCTGATCTTCGCCCCAGGCAATCCCTTGCGGGAACTGGAACACCTGCACGCCGGTTTTTAATACCAGGTCGCGGGTATCGGTGGTGCCATGCGGGATGGCAATACCATTACCGAGGTAAGTGGAGGTCTGCTGCTCGCGTGCCAGCATACCGTTGACATAACCTTCACCCACATTACCGGCGGTGGTCAGCGCGGCGGCTACCTGACGGATCGCATCTTGTTTGTCGCCTGCCTGGGCTCCAGGCTTAATGGCGTTGAGTTCTAACTGGAACATGGTTCTCCTCGCTGCTGATTTGAATCGTTTCAGCTAATTTGAGAAAAAAAGCGCTATCTCTGTACTAACAACCTGAGGAGACAACGCTGAAACGTTTCAATGAGTTTGGTCCCGATAGCAGATCTGTTGCAAGTTTTACTGTAAACCACGTAGCAGATTTTTGACGCTCCGCACATTTCATCAATCATTTTCAGAAAAACGCGCGTCAAAAGAGCGGCAAGCTGAAGGCTTGCTGAAGAACCTCTCAGGGCTGAATTGTGCAAAAAGTGCCTAAAATAAAAACACCTGTGCCATCCGCTGAAAAAGGTTTACCGAGTTTCGCATTAAGGCGTAAAATCTCGCCGTTTTCCTCACAGGCTTACCGAACCCATGTCACTTCCTGCTGCGCCCGCCCGTACCCTGCCAGACAGCAAATCCCTGGCATTTCTTATCGTGGCATTTATTTCCGGGCTGGCCGGTGCGCTGCAAACCCCGACCCTCAGCCTGTTCCTGAGCACGGAAGTTCATGTGCGGCCGTTTATGGTTGGGCTGTTCTTCACTCTCAGCGCGGTGATTGGCATTGTCGTCAGCCAGCTGCTGGCGCGCTATTCCGACCGTAAAGGCGACCGTAAAACGCTGATCCTCTATTGCTGCCTGCTGGGGGCGATGGCGTCGCTGCTGTTCGCCTGGAACCGCAACTACTTTATTTTGCTCTTCGTGGGCGTGCTGCTGTCCAGTTTCGGCACCAGCGCCACCTCGCAGATGTTTGCACTGGCACGTGAGCACTCTGATAAGACCGGTCGTGAAAACGTGATGTTCAGTTCAGTCATGCGCGCGCAGATTTCGCTGGCCTGGATGGTGGGTCCGCCGCTGGCCTTTGCTCTGGCGCTGGGTTACGGCTTTCGCACCATGTATCTGACGGCCGCCGTCGCCTTTGTGCTTTGCGCGGTGATAGTGCGCTATCTGCTGCCCTCAATGCGTAAAACCACCGTGATGATGCGTCAACCCCTTCAGGCTCCGCGCCGTCACCGCCGCGCCACGCTGATGTTGTTTATTGCCTGCACGCTGATGTGGTCAAGCAATGGCCTGTATCTCATTACCATGCCGTTATACGTCGTGAATGAGCTGCATTTGCCGGAAAAACTCGCCGGGCTGATGATGGGGCTGGCTGCAGGGCTGGAGATCCCGGTGATGCTGCTGGCCGGCTATTATGCAAAACGCTGCGGTAAGCGCCGCCTGATGCGTGGCGCCGCATTTTCCGGATTGCTGTTTTACGGCGGCACGCTGATGTTTGATGGCGAGGTCTCAATGCTGCTGTTACAGGGGTTAAACGCGATGTTTATTGGCGTGGTGGCAGCCATCGGGATGATTTATTTCCAGGACATGATGCCAGGCCAGGCCGGGGCAGCAACGACGCTGTTCACCAACTCAACCCGCATGGGCTGGATTGTGGGGGGATCTCTGGCCGGGATGGTGGCTGAGGTATGGAGTTTCCACGCAGTATTCTGGTTTGCCGTGGTGATGATGGCCGCTTCGCTGCTTTGCCTGCTGCGCGTGCCGGAACCTGATTCAAACGAGGCCAGCGCCGATCAGTCCGCAGGCTGATTCAGGGCGCGGTCTGTGCTTCCAGGTCCAGTAAATACACCATCGACTGCTCACGGCTGATGCCACACATCTCGAGCTGCGGCTGCAGCCCTGAGCAGACTTTAGGCCGCAGTGGCGAACCAAAGATTTTACAGCGCATCTGAGCATCAAGCTGAATACAGGGCGTATTCGCCGGTTTTCCGTGCGGATGGCCTGGGATAGGCGATGAAATTGACGGTGCCGTACAGCAGGCACCACAGGCGGCGCGACATTCCATCACTGACCTCCAATACGAAAGCGCGACAATAGCAGGCACCCCCAGCGAATACTATCCTTATCATGTAACAGATAAGGGCCTATTGAAAAAAATGATCGACCCCTGAGGGATCCCCCCGTAACGCCGGGTCGGCACCGGTTCAACATCATGGGCGGACCGGAAAAGAAGGTCCGCCCCTACGCGCCCTGAGTTGTGGTAGCGACAAGTCATGCAGGTCTTATTTTGTGGGGATTCATCAGTGATCAGCCCCTACATAATGTAGATGTGGACCGATCGAAACCGATGTACCGGCACATATTTTCTCTGGCCCATCTTGCCTGGCGACGCGGGCGCGAGTAACGTGTCGCGATAAATTTCTCCCTCATCTTCCATACGAGACCTGTTTTATGCCAAGAGCCAATGAAATCAAAAAAGGCATGGCCGTCAGCTTTAACGGCAAACTGCTGTTAGTTAAAGATATTGACGTACAAAGCCCAAGCGCACGCGGCGCGTCAACGCTGTACAAAATGCGTTTCACGGATATCCGTACCGGGATGAAAGTGGAAGAGCGTTTCAAGGGTGACGACATTATCGACACCATTTCACTTAGCCGTCGCCAGGTGACCTTCTCGTACATTGATGGCGATGAATATGTCTTTATGGATGATGAAGATTACACGCCGTACAACTTCAAACAGGAGCAGATCGAAGATGAACTGCTGTTCCTGCCGGAAGGAGGCATTCCTGGTATTCAGGTACTGACCATGGACGGTATGATTTTGGCACTGGAGCTGCCACAAACGGTGGACATGGAAATTGTCGAAACCACGCCAGGAATTAAAGGTGCTTCTGCCAGCGCACGCACCAAACCGGCGAAAATGGCCACAGGTCTGGTCGTTCAGGTACCGGAATATCTCAGTAATGGAGATAAAATCCGCATCCACATTCCTGAACGTCGCTATATGAGCCGTGCCGATTAGTGACAAAAAATGGCGCGGTCAGATGACGGCGCCATTGATGTTATATTATAACAATCAAAAGATACTACCGATAGTCGACGGTCAGTATTCCCAGCCGCTTCTGCCGGTCAAGCCAGCTAATCTGGCTGGTACCCACATTGTGAGGTAATGATTGTAAATCCGTGTTGTTCAGCGAAAGGGTTCTGGATTTTTCCTGCCCATTACGCTCGCATGAGATAACCACTTTTTGCTGCTGGATATCATGGGTACATTCGGACTCCACAATACCGCCGCTGAAATGGATAATTCCCGAACTTCTCTCTGAATGTTTCTGTTCTGCCAGTACATTGCTCGTCCATGAGGCGAAAAGAATGACGGCTGTCGCCGCAACAATGCTGTTCATGATCACCTCGTTGTTCATTGTATGCCCGCTGACTGTAGCCAAAAACAGCAGGAAACGTGATGAAAACTAATACGAATCAAGAACGATAAATATCATTAAAGTTTTCGTGAGGAGCGAATATGACCCGCGTCAATCTGATTACCGGCTTTCTTGGCAGCGGAAAAACCACCACTCTGCGCCATTTACTGGCCTGTAAACCTGAAGGTGAGCAGTGGGCCATTCTGGTGAATGAGTTTGGTGAAATTGGTATCGACGGTGCTCTGCTGGCAGAAACAGGTGCCGTGCTGAAAGAAATCCCCGGTGGCTGTATGTGCTGTGTCAACGGATTGCCGATGCAGGTGGGGCTAAATATGCTGCTGAAGCAGGCTAAACCTGACCGTCTGCTGATTGAACCTACCGGGCTAGGCCATCCCAAACAGATCCTCGATATGCTGTCAGCTACCGTTTATCAGCCCTGGATCGACCTGCGTGCAACCTTGTGTCTGCTCGACCCGCGTCAGCTTGCCGATAAACGCGTCGTGGAAAATGAAAACTTCCGTGACCAGCTGGCCGCTGCCGATATTATTGTCGCTAATAAGCAAGATCGCTGGGAAGACGCAGACAGAGAGAGACTGGATCAGTGGCAGCAGCGATCAGCGGCAACGCGTCAGCTGGTTACCACTACTCACGGCCAGATTGATGCCGCACTGCTCGATCAACCGCGTGTCAATCTGCACGCGCTGCCAACACCTTTGCACCATCATCATCGTCCGTCGCGGTCCGGGCTGGCCGCGCTGAAACTGGACGACAACGCGCGCTGGCGACGGGCACTGAATCAGGGACAGGGTTACTATGCGGCGGGCTGGATTTTCGACAGTGAAACGGTGTTTGATACCATTGGTCTGCTTGAATGGGCCAGGCTGGCACCGGTTTCGCGTGTTAAGGGCGTATTACGTATCCCGGAAGGGTTAGTGAGTATTAATCGCCAGGGTGTCGACTTTCATATTGAAACCCGCCAGACAACACCGCCCGATAGCCGTATCGAGTTGATTCATGAAGAAATGGCAGAATGGAATCTTTTGCAAAACGCCTTGTTGAACCTTCGTTTATAGTTCCAGACATACTATGCGCCGCGACTTTGATATAAAAAGCCTATATCCGGATATGACTATTAAACGTTTTTCACTCATTTTGCTGCTGAACTTTCTCGGCCTGGTCCTGTTTTTCTCATGGTATCTCCCGGCCAACCACGGCCAGTGGTTTACCCTGGATAAAACCATTTTTTACTGGTTTAACCAGCGACTGGCGACCAATCCGATCCTGTTATGGCTGGTGGCGATTACCAATTTCCGCCTCTTTGACGTTGTGTCACTGCTGGCGATGGGCGGGTTGTATCTGCATTTCTGGCGTCGTGAAACACCCGAAGGACGTCGCCGGATGTTTGCCATCGGCATCACTATGTTGATCACCGCTGTTGGCCTCAACCAACTCGGCCATCAAATCCCGGTATCGCATGCCAGCCCGACGAAATTCTTCCCGGACGTTAACCACGTGACGGAACTCACTGGGATCCCGACGAAGGATTCCTCGGCGGACAGTTTTCCCGGTGACCATGGCATGATGCTGATTATCTTTGCCTGCTTTATGCTGCGCTATTTCACCCGCCGCGCATTTTCTCTGGCAGTGATTATTGTGCTGGTTTTTGCCCTGCCACGCGTGATGATTGGCGCACACTGGTTTACCGATATTGCCGTGGGTTCCCTGTCAATCGTACTGGTCGGCATGAGCTGGTGGTTGCTTACGCCCGCGAGTGATTATTTGGTGAACTGGCTGTATCGCAATTTACCCGGCAAATATAAACCCGGGAAGTAACCCCTCTGCTTTATGGACGTTATTGCTCTTTTTTTCGTTCGCAGCATTGCCGCCAGGAAAAAATATTTGGCGGAAAACGACGGGCTAACAGACGTATTTATTATGCCCCGGATAACAGCCGAAACATCCAGATCTCAGGATTGTCCATCCAGATTATTCTGATTTCTACTTGACCTGCAGTTGTTAGCAGCAAAATTGCGCTTAAGCACATTCAGTTAAGCTGCTTATTGGCGATAATGTAACCAATTCGTTACGTAATGATTTGACATCGTAAAATCCTATAAAAAAGTGCTTAAAAGCCCTCGCTATGGGGCTTGTTATCGGGTAATCTCGTTTTTGATTAGGCGAAATGGCTAAAGTATTTCGGTAAGTTACATTTTAATTTGTGCTCCATAACACATTTTAACGTTTTCCGAATTGTCTTACCCTCCGGCACTAATTAATCTCGTTTCGTTTCGCAATTTTGCTAACGACTTCGTCGTTAAGGACTTCAAGGGATCACAAACATAATGGTCAAGTCTCAACCTATTCTGAGATATATCTTGCGGGCGCTCCCCGCCGTCGCATTAGCGACACTGTTGTCAGCATGTAGTTCGAACAGCGGGCACAATGTACAAACTGATACTCATGCAGTTAAAGATCAAAACGGTTTTTTACTGCAAGCGTCTCAGGATGAATTCGAACAGATGGTCCAGAATGTGGATATCAAATCCCGCCTGATGGACCAGTATGCGGACTGGAAAGGTGTACGTTACCGTCTTGGCGGCACCAGCAAACGTGGCATTGATTGCTCTGCGTTTGTCCAGACCACATTCCGTGAACAGTTTGGCCTGGATTTACCGCGCTCAACCTATGAGCAGGAAGATTCCGGAAAAAGTATTCAGCGCGCTAAACTGCGTGCCGGTGATTTAGTGCTGTTCCGTGCAGGCTCCACGGGTCGTCATGTCGGTATTTATATCGGTAATGACAACTTCGTTCATGCCTCCACCAGCAGCGGTGTGATGATTTCGAGCATGAATGATTCCTACTGGAAGAACCGTTACCGCGATGCCCGTAGGGTATTGAGCCGAACGCAAAGCTGATTTCGCTCCTTTGAAATCTGCGAACACGAGATATGAAAACGCTGCCACGGCAGCGTTTTTTTTTGCCTTTTCTCCTGACCTCCCTGCTTCCCCTTTTGCGCAACGAAATCTGTTTTTGTCGCTGAAAGGATAAAGTCGTCCTGGTACCATTTTTCAGGTGTTTTCTCTGGCAGACGACTGGAAAAGGAATTGATTACCATCAATAAGATAGAGACAGAATTGCCCCCTCCGTTATATCCTCACTGGCCGACACCAGAAGAAAGCAGTTTGCGACCAATAATAATAAAATAGGCGAAAACGGGAGAGATCACCGAATGCCACTATCTACCACCGTCAGGCGGCAGGTGACTCAGCCGCGCAAGATAGTTTGTCTCAGTGCATCCATAGGGTTTTTCTTTTTTCTACTGTTTCTGATCATTACGCTGACCGTCACCTGGAGCCGCCGATCCGCAGGGCACGATCGCCTCGCCAGCTATACGCAACGTTACGTTGCAAACGTATTCAACGAGTTGCAAGCCACCCTGCAACCGCTTCAGGTCTCCACCAGCGGCACCTGTGAAACCATACGCAACGATCTAACGCAACGCTCAGCCTTTACTGCCAATGTTCGCGCAATTTTACTGGTCAACGATCACCGTGCCTTTTGCTCATCGGCCACCGGTCCGATGCAAATGGATATCGTCGAGATCTCTCCCCATACCGATGTCAGAAACGCCACCGACATTCGCCTGATCCCCGGTACGCCAATGATGCGCCACAAACCCGCCATCGTGTTGTGGCTAAAAAATCCTGGTATGCCCGAAAGCGGTATTTTCACGACGCTCAATATTAATCTGACACCTTATTTACTGCTGGCCTCACGCGAGCAACAGATTAGCGGCATGGCAATCGTTGCGGGAGACAGTGCGATGACCACCTGGGATGAAGAAAGCGTGGTAAAACGCAGCGCGCTGCCGAAGCAACCACTGCGCAGCATTGCCATCCCTGGCTACCCAATCACGCTCTATCTGTACGGCGAAGCGCTGCCACGCCGCGATATCCATATTATCCTGCTGGCCGGGCTGCTGATGGGCGTGCTGATTACCTGCGGTTGTTTCCTGATGTTTACGCTGCGGCTGCGTTCCGGTAAAGAAATCATGCTGGGGATTAAGCGCGGAGAGTTTCATGTTGAATACCAGCCCGTGATCGAAACCCATAGCGGAAAATCCTACGGGCTGGAAGCGTTACTGCGCTGGACACATCCGACCGAGGGCCGCATCCCGCCCGATTCGTTTATCAGCTATGCCGAAGGGCAGAATCTGATTGTGCCGCTCACCCGTCACCTGTTTACTCTGGTGGCGCAGGATGCACACCACCTGTGTAAAGTGGTGCCGATTGGTACCCGAATAGGGGTTAACCTTTCACCGAATCATCTTGTGCACCCAGGCTTTCGTCAGGATGTGCTGGACTGGCTGGCAATGATGCCTGCGGGTCATTTTGAATATGTGTTTGAAATCACCGAGCGGGCGATGGTCAGTGAACAGGGTGCCGACGAGATATTCGACTGGATCCGTCAGCAGAATATCAGAATCGCCATTGATGATTTCGGTACCGGTCACAGCGCATTAATCTATCTGGAAAAATTCCAGTTTGATTATCTGAAAATCGACCGCGGTTTCGTACAAAGCATCGGTATGGAAACGGTCAACTCTCCGGTGCTGGACACCGTGCTGACGCTGGCGAAAAAACTCAATCTCAATACGGTCGCCGAAGGTGTTGAAACGGGCGAGCAGGCATTGTGGCTGATCAATCGCGGCGTGACCCATTTGCAGGGCTATCTGTTTAGTCGTCCACGTACCGTACCACAGCTTATTGAGTACTATCTTGAGCAACAAATGCCTGCTGTCAGTACAGGTTTAAAGGAATAACTGGCTGTCAAATAAGGCAAAAACCTTTACTATCATTGTGTCATCGTGGTTTTGCTGCCACGGCTGGCAAATATAACCGATTTGTCGCTGGTGGGAGCCTGCTGAAACCATGATTGTGCGTCTTGTTGCCTTTGCATTACTTAGCCTGTCTGCGGCCAGCGTGCAGGCAGAAAAAATTAATGAGAGCTACAGTTTCGCTCAACTGGGCGCGGCCAAATACGCTGCCGGGTTCACTCACTTTGATTATGCCAACCCGGCCGCACCGAAGGGGGGCAGCACGACGCTCTCCTCTATTGGTACCTTTGATAACTTCAACCGTTTCGCCATGCGCGGCAGCCCCGGCGTTGGCACAGACACGTTGTATGACCGCTTATTTACGTCATCTGATGACGAAGTCGGCAGCCTGTATCCATTGATTGCGGAATTTGCCCGTTACCCGGATGATTTCCGCTGGGTGGAAGTGACCCTCAATCCGCGGGCGCGTTTTCAGGATGGTTCACCGATTACCGCTGCGGATGTGGCCTTTACTTTCAATATGTTTATGACCCAGGGCGTGCCGCAGTATCGGGTGTTTTACAAAGGTGTGACGGCGAAAACTATTTCGCGCCTCACCGTACGCTTCGATCTGCCGAAAGGAGACCGCGATAAAATGCTGTCACTGATCTCCTCTCCCGTATTCCCAGAAAAATTCTGGAAAGATCATAAACTTGGCGAGCCACTGCCCTTCCCTCCTCTCTCCAGCGGGCCTTATCGCATTTCAGCATATAAAGTGGGCCAGTCGATAACGTATTCGCGGGTGAAAGATTACTGGGCAGCAGATTTACCGGTGAATAAAGGCCGCTACAACTTCGATACGATCCGCTACGACTATTACCTTGATGACAACGTCGCCTTTGAGGCCTTTAAAGCCGGTGCCTTTGATTTTCGTACCGAAGGGTCGGCCAAGAAATGGGCAACTCAATACAGCGGTTCGAATTTCGCACATGGCTATATCACTAAAGAACAGGTGCCGAATACCGTTGCCACAAACACCCAGTGGCTGGCGTTTAATACCCAGAAGCCTCAGTTTGCCGACCGTAAGGTACGCGAAGCTATGTCGCTGCTGTTTGACTTTGAATGGATGAACAAGGCCCTGTTTTATAATGCTTATAAACGCGTCGACAGCTATTTCCAGAACACCGAGTATGCCGCGCGCCATTACCCTGATGCCAAAGAGCTAGAGATCCTTGGCCCGTTAAAGGGGCAGTATCCGCAGGAGGTGATCGATAAGATCTATCAGCCTGCAAAATCTGACGGCACGGGTTATGACCGGGAAAAACTGTTGCAGGCGCTTGCGCTGCTGAAAGAGGCTGGCTGGGAGTTGAAAAACCAGCGGCTGGTCAACAGCAAGACGGGCAAACCCTTTGCTTTTGAGCTGTTGCTACGCAGCGGTGGTAACGATCAGTGGGTTCTTCCCTTCCAGCACAATCTGGCGCGTGTCGGCATTACCATGACGGTGCGTCAGGTGGACAGTTCGCAATATCTGGCCCGCCTGCGTAAACGTGACTTTGATATGCTGCCGACCGTTTATTCGGCCTTCCCCACGCCCGATACAGGTTTGCAGTTTTACTGGGCTACGTCCTATATGGACTCTACCTACAATACGCCAGGCGTGAGCAGTCCACTGCTTGATGAGCTGATCACCCGTATTAATCAGAATCAGGGGAATGCCGAGGCGCTGTTACCGTTGGGCCGCGTCCTGGATCGCGTGCTGCTGTGGAACTATTACATGATCCCAATGTGGTATACCGCTAACGATCGTTATGCTTACTGGAACAAGTTCTCAATGCCCGGCACGCGCCCGACCTATGCGCAGGGTTTTGATAACTGGTGGTACGATGTCAACAAAGCCGCACAGTTGCCGGCGCAACGTCGCTAAGGAGTCTGACTGTGGGTGCTTATCTGATTCGTCGTTTACTGCTGATTATCCCGACACTCTGGGCGATCATCACCATCAACTTTTTCATTGTGCAGATCGCACCGGGTGGCCCGGTGGATCAGGCGATTGCCAATATTGAGTTTGGCCAAACAACCGGCCTGCCGGGAGCAGGTGGCGAAGGCGCCGCTCACGGACGCAGCTCGCTTAATGCCGCGCCGGGTGACGGTCAGTACCGTGGTTCACGCGGTCTCGACCCGGAAGTCATTGCCGAGATAACCAAACGTTACGGCTTCGACAAACCCCTCCATGAGCGGTACTTCACCATGCTGTGGAACTACGTGCGCTTTGACTTTGGCGACAGCCTGTTCCGCAGCAGTTCAGTGATCCAGCTGATTAAAGAGAGCCTGCCGGTGTCGGTGACGCTCGGGCTATGGAGCACGTTGATTATTTATCTGGTATCAATACCTCTGGGGATAAAAAAGGCGGTCAGCTCCGGCAGCGCCTTTGACATCTGGAGCAGCACGCTGATCATCGTGGGTTACGCCATTCCGTCGTTCCTGTTCGGTATCATGCTGATTGTGCTGTTTGCCGGGGGCAGCTACCTCGACTGGTTCCCGCTGCGCGGGCTGGTTTCCCCGCAGTTTGATTCCCTGCCGTGGCATGGCAAAGTCACCGATTATCTCTGGCACATCTGTCTGCCGGTACTGGCAACGGTGATTGGCGGTTTCGCCACGCTCACCATGCTGACCAAAAACTCCTTTATGGATGAGATCCGCAAGCAGTATGTTGTTACCGCCCGCGCCAAGGGGCTGGACGAGAAAAAAATCCTGTATCGCCACGTGTTCCGTAACGCCATGCTGCTGGTGATTGCCGGGTTCCCGGCCACCTTTATCAGTTTGTTTTTCACCGGATCGCTGTTAATCGAAGTGATGTTCTCACTCAACGGGCTGGGATTACTGGGTTACGATGCCACTATCCAGCGCGATTATCCGGTGATGTTCGGCACGCTGTATATTTTCACCCTGATTGGCCTGCTGCTGAATATCCTGAGCGATATCACCTATACGCTGGTCGACCCGCGCATTGATTTTGAGGGCCGCTAATGAGCCGTTTAAACCCCATTAATCAGGCGCGCTGGGCGCGATTCCGACATAACCGCCGTGGCTACTGGTCGCTGTGGATCTTTGCCGTGCTGTTTATTCTTTGTCTTGGCGCAGAGCTGCTGGCCAATGATAAACCGCTGGTGGTGCATTATCAGGATCGGACTTACTTCCCGCTGCTGGTGAACTATCAGGAGAGTGATTTTGGTGGCCCGCTGGCGACCCCGGCCGACTACCAGGATCCGTGGCTGAAATCCCGTCTGGCTCAGAATGGCTGGGCCATCTGGGCACCGATCCGCTTTGGTGATGATACGATTAACTTCGCCAGCACCGTGCCCTTCCCTTCGCCACCCTCCAGCCAGAACTGGCTGGGGACCGATGCCAACGGTGGCGATGTGCTGGCACGCATTCTTTACGGCACGCGTATCTCCCTGCTGTTTGGTCTGATGCTGACCATTGTCTCCAGTGTGATTGGTATTTTCGCCGGGGCGGTGCAGGGCTATTTTGGCGGGCGGGTCGATCTCTGGGGGCAACGCTTTATTGAAGTCTGGTCCGGTATGCCAACGCTGTTCCTGATCATCCTGCTCTCCAGCGTCATTCAGCCTGGCTTCTGGTGGCTGCTGGGGATCACCGTGCTGTTTGGCTGGATGGGCCTGGTCGGCGTGGTACGTGCGGAATTCCTGCGTACCCGTAACTTCGACTATATCCGTGCCGCACAGGCAATGGGCGTGAGCGACTGGCGCATTATGTCACGCCATATGCTGCCCAATGCGATGGTCGCCACGCTGACCTACCTGCCCTTTATTCTCTGCGGCTCCATCACCACACTGACCTCGCTGGACTTCCTCGGCTTTGGTCTGCCGCTCGGTTCACCTTCGCTGGGCGAACTGCTGTTGCAGGGTAAAAATAATCTGCAAGCTCCCTGGCTAGGCCTGACCGCGTTCTTCTCACTGGCGATCCTGCTGTCGCTGTTAATCTTTATTGGTGAAGCCGTACGCGACGCCTTTGACCCCAGCAAGGTGTATTGATATGGCGCTACTCACGATTAAGGATCTCAGTATCGCTTTCCGCCAGAATGGCGAAGAACGCCGTGTTGTTGAGGGGTTGTCGTTGTCCGTGGATGCCGGTGAAACGCTGGCACTGGTGGGTGAGTCCGGTTCAGGGAAAAGTGTCACTGCCCTGTCGGTGATGCGTCTGCTGCCCACACCGCCGGTGGTCTATCCGCAGGGCGATATTCTGTTTGATGGAAAAAGCGTGCTGCACGCTGATGAACCTATGCTACGGGGCCTGCGCGGCAACCGCATCGCGATGATCTTCCAGGAACCGATGGTGTCGCTGAACCCACTGCACAATATCGAAAAACAGCTGTATGAGGTGCTGTCCCTGCATCGCGGCATGCGCCGAGAAGCCGCACGCGCTGAGATGCTAACCTGCCTCGACCGCGTGGGCATCCGCCAGGCCGCCAGTCGACTGAACGATTTCCCGCACCAGCTTTCCGGCGGTGAACGCCAGCGCGTGATGATTGCGATGGCGCTGCTGACGCAGCCTGAACTGCTGATCGCCGATGAGCCGACCACGGCACTGGATGTCACGGTGCAGGCGCAGATCCTCACCCTGCTGAAAGAGCTGAAGCAGGAGCTGAATATGGGGCTGCTGTTTATCACCCACAACCTGAATATTGTGCAGCGGCTGGCGGACAACGTCACCGTGATGCGCAACGGCCAAGGCGTGGAACATAACAGCACCCGTCAGCTTTTCAGCGCCCCTCAGCATGCGTACACACAGCAGTTGCTGAATGCTGAACCCGAAGGCCAGCCAGACCCCGCTGATGAACAGGCAGAACCGCTACTGCGCGTGGAAAACCTGGCCGTCGCATTCCCGATTAAACAGGGATTGATGAAGCGCACCGTTGGCTATCATCATGCGCTGAAGTCTCTGAGTTTCACCCTGCGGCCGGGAGAGAGCCTGGGGCTGGTGGGAGAATCCGGTTCCGGTAAGAGCACCACCGGGCTGGCGCTGCTGCGTTTGCTTGATTCTCAGGGGGAAATCTGGTTTAAGGATCAGCCTCTGCATCTGCTGAACCGCAAAAAAATGCTGCCCGTGCGGCGCCAGATTCAGGTGGTGTTCCAGGATCCTAACTCCTCACTCAACCCACGCCTGAACGTTTTGCAGATTATCGCCGAAGGTTTGCAGGTGCACCATCCTGAACTGAATGAAGCCGAACGTGAAATGCGAGTGATCACCGCGATGCAGGAAGTGGGGCTGGATCCTGAGACGCGTCAGCGTTACCCCTCTGAGTTTTCCGGCGGGCAGCGCCAGCGTGTGGCTATCGCCAGGGCATTGATCCTGCAACCACAGCTGATCATCCTCGACGAACCAACCTCTTCGCTTGATCGCTCGGTGCAAAAACAGATCCTGACACTGCTGAAGACGCTTCAGCAACAGCACCGTCTGGCCTATATCTTTATCAGCCATGATTTACGTGTTGTGCGGTCACTGTGTCATCAGGTGGTGGTGCTGCGTCAGGGGGAAGTGGTCGAACAGGGGAAATGTGAGCAGGTATTTAGCGCACCGCAGCAGAGCTACACGCAACAGTTACTGACGCTGGCCTGACGCGGCACCGCGTTCAGGCACTGCGATCGCTGAGAAAAGGTTCGGCAATACCCACGCCGAAACTTTTCAGTCGGCAGGTTGCTGCGCATTCATCATCACAATGGACAAAGAGACAAGGCTCCCCTTCCCACTCCGCCACCGAACACATCAGCTGAATTTCCGCCAGTGCTGACTCCAACTTCTGCATGGTTTCCCACGCCGACTCACCGTTATGACTCAACAGGCGCAGCCCGATGAGATCGTCTTCGCGACTCAGGCCATTAAGGTTCTGCACTTCAATGACCTGCCCGACAGGGCCGGCGCACCAGTGATAGCGTTGCGGCAGTCGATGTACCACTGAATGTTGTAACGTATTCACCACAGCTCCCCAGAGCGATTTTTAAACAATATTTTCACAAATAGTTCACAAGGTAAATCATCAATTCGAGATAACAGATTAACCTGTTAATTACTCTGACTATTTACCCATAGACAGATCATCGGCTGACATGAAAAAACACGTATCCGGATCCATTTTTGAGAGATATATCTCATTTATTTGTTATATTTACCGCGTTCGCCGGATGATAACAACCTTTTCCGCTGCAATTTTGTTACTTTTTTATGGGTGATTTTTTACAAAAAATCAACATGCTGAGCAGGGATTTAAGAGCGGGAGGGGGGATTGGGTATAAACATGCTATACGCCAGACAGTACAATTTCCCGTAGGGGTAGACGCTTTTTTCCGGTCGACCCGTGCCGATTGCGTGCACCACACGGGTAAGATCCGCTGTGCGGGCTGACCGAAACAGAGGGTCAGCCACTACATGACATCAGGCCGCAGAGGCCGATTTACGCGGTCGTGAAGCGTAGATAAATAACAAAATAGACGTGGTAGCGCAGATAAAGATAGCGCTGACCATTGGCCACGCGCTGGTGAAGGTGATGGTAGAGAGCAATGCACCTGCCAGTGCGCCCACGCCAAAGCGCAGCGTACCCGCCAGCGAGGATGCGGTTCCTGCCATATGCGGAAACTCTTCCAGAATCACCGCCATCGCATTAGACGACACCATCGCCACGCAGCCAATAAACATCGCCACGCCAAACACCAGCGGTATAAAACCAAGATTCAGCGCACTCACCACCACCAGCCAGACGCCCATAGAGAACTGGATCAGCAGCCCAAAACGGAACATCACCAGCGGGCCAAAGCGGCGCACACAGCGACTGTTAAGCAGCGTCATCAGGAACAGAAACACCACGTTCAGCGCGAAGTAATAGCCAAAATCCTGCGGCGAAATATGGTTCAGCTCGATATAGACAAACGGCCCGACGTTGAGGAATGAGAACAGCCCGGCGAACGAGAATCCGCTCGCCAGCATATAGCTGAACACGCGCTTGTGACGAAACAGCGAAAGAAAGTTACGCAATGTGGTACGCAGGCTGAACGGCTGGCGTTTGTCCTTCGGTAGCGTCTCCTTGATCTGGGTGACCACCAGCAGCGTGGTCACCACCGCTGCGGCAGAAATCG
Organism: Erwinia sp. AnSW2-5; assembly: GCF_045107195.1. Taxonomy (NCBI): domain Bacteria; kingdom Pseudomonadati; phylum Pseudomonadota; class Gammaproteobacteria; order Enterobacterales; family Erwiniaceae; genus Erwinia; species Erwinia sp. AnSW2-5. The sequence goes on along the minus strand of NZ_JBJGXA010000011.1, from coordinate 197,753 downwards.
TCCAGAAGATCGCATGCCAGCTCCAGATCAGCAGCATCCAGCCACCGACAATCGGTGCCAGCAGTGGCGCGATGGTGGTGACCAGCATGACAAAGGACATCATGCGCGAAAACTCCTCTTTCGAGTAACTGTCACGCATTAATGCGCTGATCACCACACTGCCTGCGGCGGCAGACAAACCGTGCAGAAAACGCAGCGTGATCAACTGGTCAATAGTCTGCGCCAGTGCGCAGGCGGCAGCCGCAATGGCAAAAATCAGCGTTCCCGCCGCAATCACCGGTTTGCGACCAAAACTGTCGGCCAGCGGCCCGTAGATCAGCTGGCCCAGAGCAAAACCGAGAATATAGGCGTTCAGCGTCATCTGCACGCTGCCCGCGGATACTGAGAATTCGCGGGCAATCTGCGGTAAGGCAGGAAGATACATATCGATCGACAGCGGCATAAGCATCGCCAGCAGCCCGAGGATCACCACCAGTCCCATGGAGGAATTCTTATCTTTTGCCACTGACCTGCCTCTCTGATGGACAAAAATCAACTAACGTGTCAGCCCGACGCTGGCAATTTCTTCTGCGGTCAAAGGACGATATTCACCGGGTTCCATCTCTGCATCGAGTGCAATCGCACCAATACGTTCACGATGCAACCCCACCACATGGTTCCCCACGGCGGCAAACATCCGTTTCACCTGGTGATAGCGCCCTTCGCTGATGGTCAGACGCACCTGATGCGGATCAATCACTTCCAGCGTGGCAGGTTTGGTCAGTGTCTTCTCATTATGCAGCTGAACGCCGTCAGCAAACTGCTGTGCGGTATCCTCACTGAGTGGAGATTCCAGCGTAACCAGATAGGTTTTTTCACACTCATGGCGCGGAGACGTGATGCGGTGGGACCACTGACCATCATCGGTCATCAGCACCAGACCGGTGGTATCAATATCCAGACGCCCGGCGGCATGCAGTTTGTAAGCGGAAGGTTCTTCAAGGAAGAACAGCACCGTTGGGTGATCGGGATCTTCAGTGGAACAGACATAACCAACCGGCTTATTCAGCATAAAGTAGCGCGGTCCATGCTGCTGTTGCAGTGGATTGCCATCATATTCAACCGCGCTGTCCGGGTTCAGTTTAAATGCACTGTCGCGCACAACCTCACCGTCTACGGTCACTTTTTTTGCACGAATCTCACGCCCGGCGATGACACGGCTGACTTCCAGTTGCTGGCATATAAATTTATCAAGTCGCATTAACTCTGCACTGCCTGTAATTGTTTTGGAGTGGAAACTGACGATGATCGTCTTGTGATGTGGCGCAGAACGCTCATCAGGAATGGAACAGAGAGTATAGCGGCAGAAGGGGCTGAGGCACAGAGGGGATCGTATTCTTATGGCGCTTTCATGGCATAATGTTCCTTTATTGCTGCTTTACAGGTCTTCATGTCGTTCACCCTACGTCCCTATCAGCAGGAAGCCGTGGATGCCACCATCCGCTACTTCCGCCACTCTTCGCAACCTGCGGTTATTGTCCTGCCTACCGGAGCCGGTAAAAGCCTGGTGATTGCAGAACTGGCACGAGTGGCGCGCGGCCGCGTGCTGGTGCTGGCCCATGTGAAAGAGCTGGTGGCGCAGAACCACAGTAAATATCAGGCATACGGACTGGAGGCAGATATCTTCGCCGCCGGGTTACAGCGTAAAGAGAGTCATGCCAAGGTGGTATTTGGCAGCGTGCAGTCCGTGGCGCGGAATCTGGACCAGTTCAGTGCGGAATTCTCACTGCTGATCATCGACGAATGTCACCGCATCAGTGATGCCGACGATAGCCAGTACCAGCAAATTATCCATCAGCTGCGCCAGCATAACCCGCAGCTCCGGCTGCTGGGCCTGACCGCCACGCCGTATCGTCTGGGGAAAGGCTGGATTTATCAGTTCCATTATCATGGCATGGTCAGAGGCGACGAACGCGCCTTTTTCCGTGACTGCATCTATGAGCTGCCGTTGCGCTATATGATCAAACACGGCTTTCTGGTGCCGCCAGAGCGGCTGGATATGCCGGTGGTACAGTACGATTTCAGTCGTTTGCAGGCGCAGGAGAACGGCCTGTTTAGTGAGGCGGACCTTAACCGTGAACTGAAACAGCAGCAGCGGATCACGCCGCACATTATCCAGCAAATTGTTGAATTCGCCCAACAGCGCGAAGGCGTGATGATTTTCGCCGCCACGGTCGAACATGCGCGCGAAGTGTTGGGTCTGCTTCCGGGCAGTAAAGCGCTGATCAGTGCAGGCACCCCGGCCGCCGAGCGTGACGCGCTGATCGCCGCATTCAAAGCGCGTGAACTGCTGTATATGGTCAACGTGGCGGTGCTGACAACGGGGTTTGATGCTCCGCATGTTGATCTGATCGCCATTCTGCGCCCTACCGAGTCTGTCAGCCTGTATCAACAAATTGTCGGACGTGGGCTGCGCCTCAGCCCAGGTAAAACCGATTGTCTGATCCTCGACTATGCCGGAAACCCCCACGATCTGTTCACCCCGGAAGTCGGTGCGCCCAAGGGAAAAAGTGATAACCAGCCGGTGCAGGTGTTCTGCCCTGGCTGTGGTTTTGCCAATACCTTCTGGGGAAAAACCACCCAGGATGGCACCCTTATCGAACACTTTGGCCGTCGCTGCCAGGGCGTGCTGGAAGATGATGACGGGCTGCGCGAACAGTGTGATTACCGTTTTCGCTTTAAAAACTGCCCGCACTGTCATGCCGAAAATGATATTGCCGCTCGCCGCTGCCGGGAGTGTGATGCGATCCTCGTCGATCCGGACGATATGCTGAAAGCCGCACTGAAACTGAAAGATGCGCTGGTGTTGCGCTGTGCCGCGATGGTGCTGGAGAGCGGCAGTGACGACCAGGGCGAATGGCTGAAAGTGCGTTACTACGATGAAGAGGCCACCGAAGTCAGCGAGCGTTTTCGCTTAAAAACTCCGGCACAGCGCACCGCCTTTGAACAGCTGTTCCTGCGCCCGCATCAGCGTGCGCCCGGCGTCCCGCTGCGCTGGAAGAGTGCTGCCGACATCATTGCGCTTCAGCCGCTGCTGCGTCATCCCGATTTCGTCGTCGCACGTAAACAACGTCATTTCTGGCAGGTGCGCGAGAAAGTGTTTGATTACCAGGGACGTTTCCGCCGGGCCAACGAATTACGCTAAAACAGACGGATTACCGCTCCCGTCGGGCTTCCCGACTTAATACATTGCCTGAAAAGGCAAACCCGGGTATAATTCCGCCCGCTTTTAGCTGGCTTTGCCGGATAAAAGCTGAACAATCCACCTGTTGCTGGGTCGCCTGTAGCAGGAATAAAACTTGAAGAGACTTAAAAATGTTCACTATTAATGTTGAAGCTCGTAAAGAGCAGGGCAAGGGTGCGAGCCGCCGCCTGCGTTTAGCTAACAAATTCCCAGCCATCATCTATGGCGGAAATGAAGCAGCTGTTGCTATCGAACTGGACCACGACTCAGTCATGAACCTGCAGGCGAAGCCTGGTTTCTACGACGAAGTTCTGACTCTGGTTGTAGATGGCAAAGAAACCAAAGTAAAAGTGCAGGCTGTTCAGCGTCACCCGTTCAAGCCAAAACTGCACCACATCGACTTCGTTCGCGCTTAATCGCCCGTTCGTTTCAGATGTGAAAAAAACGCCGCTTAATGCGGCGTTTTTTTTCGTCTGAATTTAGCGTTCGGGCTGACCGAAACAGAAGGTCAGCCCCTACACCGAAACGCACCTGCCGTCATACCCGCTTTTTTATTTCCCGCTGATGCGGCGCTGCAACTGGTCGCGCAGGTTAGGCGGTGTACCTTTAATGGTCAGCGTGTCCGTGGTCGGATCCCAGAAAATACGTTCGCCTAACAGCATCGCATCAAAGTTGATCGTCAGCCCGCCACCGCTACCGGCAAATTTGATCAGCTGACGCAGCGTGCTGCGGTCTGCCGGAAAGCTCTCTTCCAGCTCGTAGCCCTGCTCCTGAGTAAACGCCTGGAAGGTTTTATCTCCCAGCGGCGCCAGCTCATTCGACAAGCCTTCCAGTTCAATCTCTTCGCCGGACTTCAGCTGCTCGTTACAGTAGGTGGAAACCTGCTGGCGGTAATTCTGCCGCTCATTTTTATCCAGGCTGGCTTCCGCACAGTAGTCATCCACCGCCTGTAACAGGCCACGGTTTTGCGCTTTGGTATCCAGGCCTACGCTGGCACCGAGGAAGTCCATAAAGAAGTCAGCCACTTTACGCCCTACCCGCCCACGCAGGAAGGTCAGGTAACGGGTCGACTCCGGGTTGGTTTCCCACTCGGTCAGATCGATGCGCGCCACGATATCGGCATGATTGATATCCAGATAGTGAGTCGTGCTGATATCCAGTTCTTCGTTCACGCGCATACTGTTCTGGCTGTTCAGTACCGCAATCAGCAGATACTCAACCGCCAGGTAGCGATAATGACCGAATAACACCACCCCACCTTCTGCGAACGGATACTTACTCAGCTCATCGCGCAGGCGCGCACTGGCGGCACGGCTGAACGCCAGGAAATCATTCTCGCCCTTACGGCAGTTGCGTAACGCATCGGCGAGTTCGCTCTCTTCATTAAACAGGCCATAGGCTTTGCTCTTGGCACTGTAAACACGATGCAGCTCTTCCATCATTGCCGTCACAGGCGCGTTAGACGGTAACAGTGAATCTCGCAGCACCAGTTCAAGCGTTTGTTCGTCGCGCTTGATCATCTGGTGAAGGGCAATCTGGGTGATATCCAGACTCATGGTAAACTCTCCTTTAAGCACAGGCGCGTATTCAATCACTGTGCGACATTACGATCAACTGTCAGAACGATGCACAGTTCATTCGCGCTTCATTACGATAAAAATGCAGAAAAAAGCACGTTCTTACGGTAAGATAGCGCCCTTTAAATCTCAGTATAAAATTGACGTTATGGCACAATCATCCCGCTACAGCAACGAGCGCGTGGAGAAGATCCTCGCAGAAATGGTCCAGGTTCTGGAATCAAACCAGACCCCTACCGATCTTTCCCTGATGGTATTGGGAAATATGGTGACCAACTTACTTAACACCAGCGTGTCACCAGCACAGCGCCAGGCAATGGCACGTTCGTTTGCCGATGCCCTGCAGGCGTCGGTACGCGATGACAAAGCCCACTGATGAGATGATCCTGATTCCGATATGGTAACAAATCGACAGCGCTACCGTGAAAAAGTCTCCCAGATGATTAGCTGGGGGCACTGGTTCGCCCTGTTTAACATCATCTTTGCCCTCATTTTGGGTAGTCGTTACCTGTTTGTCTCCGACTGGCCAGCCTCGCTGGGCGGTCGTATCTATTCATTCAGCAGCTGGATTGGCCATTTCAGCTTTATTGTTTTTGCTGCTTATCTGCTGATTATTTTCCCACTGACCTTTGTGGTGATGTCGCAGCGCCTGCTGCGCTTTCTCTCCGCGATTATCGCGACTACCGGGCTGACGCTGGTTCTGGTGGATAGTGCAGTGTTTTCCCGCTTCCACCTGCACCTTAATCCGGTCGTGTGGGAGCTGGTGGTTAACCCCGACCAAAGTGAGATGGCCCGAGACTGGCAACTGATGTTTATCAGCGTACCGGTTATCTTCCTGGTTGAGATGCTGTTTGCCACCTGGAGCTGGCAAAAGCTGCGCAGCCTGAATCGCCGCAGCTTTGGTAAACCGCTGGCCGGGCTGTTTATCAGCGCCTTCTTTGCCAGCCATCTGATGTATATCTGGGCGGATGCTAATTTCTATCGGCCGATCACCATGCAGCGTTCGAACCTGCCGCTCTCCTATCCGATGACCGCGCGGCGTTTCCTTGAGAAACACGGCCTGCTGGATGCGCAGGAGTATCAGCGGCGCCTGGTACAGCAGGGTAATCCTGAAGCGGTGTCGGTAGCCTATCCGCTCAGTGACATCACCTTCAGTGATAAAGGCACGCGTAACAACCTGCTGGTGATTACCGTTGATGGCCTGAATGAAGCCTCAATGGCGAAATCATTGCCCAACCTGACGCGTTTTGCCGAGAGCAACGTGCGTTTTAGCCAGCATTTCAGTTCAGGCAGCACGGAAGACAGTGGGTTATTTGGCCTGTTCTACGGCATCTCGCCAAGCTATATGGATGGCGTGCTGTCATCACGTATTCCCTCCACGCTGATCACTGCGCTGGGGCAACAGGGTTACCAGCTGGGTCTGTTTGCCAGCGACGGTTTCAACTCGCCGCTGTATCGTCAGGCCCTGCTCACCGACTTCTCTTTACCGGCATCGCAGAGCCAGTCGAATGCGGATACCACCAGTCAGTGGCAGCGCTGGCTGGACGGGCATAAAAACGAAGGTACGCCGTGGTTCTCTTACCTGTCGTTGTCGACGTCTGACCGCAGTGATAGCGCCGACAAGCAGAGCGCTCGTCGCTACAACCGCGCGGCTGCCAGCGTAGACCAGCAGATCCAGACGGTGCTGACTACCCTGGAACAAAAAGGGCTACTGGCCAACACCGTGGTGGTGATCACCGCCCAGCACGGCGTGGTGCTGGAGGGCGATACCGCGCCGGGAAATCGTGAAATGTTACAGGTGCCGCTGGTGGTTCACTGGCCGGAAACCCCTGCACAAACCGTCAATAAGCTGACGGATCACCAGGATATTATGGCCACCCTGATGCAGCGCCTGCTGCACGTCAGCACGCCAGCGGTAGATTACTCACAGGGCGAGGATCTGTTTGCCGCCCAGCGCCGTCACAACTGGGTTGCCAGCAGCACCCATCATCAGCTGTTGATCACCACCCCGCAGGTGACGCTGGCGCTGGATAACAACGGAGGTTATGCCGCCTGGGATCTGAAGGGCCAGCAGTTGAAAGATCACAAACCGCAGCTGGCGTTATTGCTTCAGGTGCTGACTGACGAAAAACGATTTATCGCAAATTAGCTTTATATACCCAAAAGAATTCGAGCTGCAGGAAGGCGGCAAGGGAAGGAATCCCGATGAGCTTACTCTTGTTAAGTGATTCGGGTGACTGAGTGAAGCCAACGCACATGCAGCTTGAAGTATGACGGGTATAAATAGAGAGCAGTCAGCGCGTTACAGGCTTGCAATCATGATGCAGTTCAGTAAGATAGATCCATCTGTCGGCGCGTAGCGCAGCCTGGTAGCGCATCGTCATGGGGTGGCGAGGGTCGAGAGTTCAAATCTCTCCGTGCCGACCAAATTACTCCGATAGTTTAAGGGGCTAACCGCAAGGTTGGCCCCTTTGCTTTATGCAACATCCCTGACCGTAGTGGCCGATCTTTTGGGCCCATCCCCGCAAGAGAGTGCTCGCTGTGGATTGTGAAACCTTCACGGCATCTCGATCTGGTGTAGGGGGCGATCATCTCTTTCGATCGCCCCGTAACGCCGGGTTGGCACCGGCTCAACATCACGGGTCGATCGGAAAAGAAGGTTGACCCCTGAGGGATCCCCACAAAAATTAATGGCTGACAGTCTGGCTTCAGGTCTGAGGCCAGTTTGAGCACGCCGGATCGGCAACGACCGCATCCTTGCGGGCCTCGGCACGCGACGTCCTGTCGCGTGACGCCCGGCTTACCTCAAACTGGCCCCATCCCCGCAGAACCATTGCTCGTTGTGAGTTTTAAAAAACCGACGCCATTGCGATCGGGTGTAGGGGGCGATCATCTTTTCCGATCGCCCCGTAACGCCGGGTTGGCACCGGCTCAACATCACGGGCGGACCGGAAAAGAAGGTCCGCCCCTACGCGTCCTGAGTTGTGGTAGCGACAAGTCATGCAGGTCTTATTTTGTGGGGATTCATCAGAGGTTGCCCCCTACATCGCACATGCAGACATTAACCCGTGATGTACAGCATCAGCCTTCCCTCTGTTTTTACGCTCTTTTTTTCGTCATACCTCTGCATTTTTCCATCAGAAAACGTGGCGAAAGTCTCAATCTTCGTCACTGCAACAAAACTGTCACAGTAATATCATACGCTGTCGCTAGACTTTCACCGCACTGTCAGACAGGGATAACTCAAATGGCCATTATCAAAGCAAAGAACTTCAAAGACGCGGAAGAACTGCTTCATTCAGGTATCAGTAAAGTGGAACTGGCTTATGACATTGGTAGCGACGACTTCTTTCGTCTTGCCAGCCAGTGGTGCGATCGCGGCGCCAAAATCTCCAAAGGTCACCATCACTTCGTCGTATCACTGAAAAGCTTCGCTATCCCACCGAATCACTGAGTTTTGGGTATAGCGCCTTTATTTTGATATCCGGCCACTAACCTGTTTAAATAAATCATCTTATTTGAACAGGTTAGCGGCTATGACTGCACTGCCCCTCCCGTCTTACCCGCCTTTTATCACGCAATGCACCCTGCAACCGCTGAATGAACATCCCGATATCCATCTGCTGGATGCGCACTACGATGCCGCGCATTTCACGGAGTCCCTGTTTACCGCACTGACTGTCCCTGCGCCTGAACACTTACAGCGGGCGGTAAAAAAGCGCCGTGCTGAATATCTGGCCAGCCGCTACTGCCTGCAACAGGCGCTGGCAAGCTGGGGCATTCCCGCGTTTTTGCTGCGTAACACCCCCGATCGTGCGCCCATCTGGCCACAAGGTATTCGCGGGTCACTGTCGCACACCCACCAGCAGGTTTGCGCACTGCTGACACGTCGTCAGGATTGGCTGCTCGGCGTTGACTGTGAACGCATTATGGCGGAGCAGGTCGCCAGTGATACGCACACTATGCTGATCACCGCCGCTGAAAAAGCACGCCTGGAACAGTGCAATGTGCCCTTTACCACGGCGCTGACGGTGGCTTTTTCGCTGAAGGAGAGTCTGTTTAAGGCCCTTTACCCGCAAGTATTGCAGTTTATGGATTTCAGTGCAGCGGAAGTGATTGAGTGCAGTGCTGATTTACAGCACATCCGTCTGCGTCTGACGCAGACAATTTCCGGGGAGATGGTGGTCGGGAGAGTCTTTGAGGGAAGAGCCATACTGCAACCCGATCAGGTGATCACCTGGATTATCGGGCCGCAGCAGCGCAGAGATTAACGGGATTCATCCTGATGACGCTGGTGCAGCGACGGCAGATCGTGGAGATCCACACCGTACAGCTCAACCATCGGCATCATTGCCTCGATCACCCGACAGCTGTCTAACGTTGCCATACCAGAGGGTGCCTGAAAAAATCGCGTGAAGTGCAGCCAAATACCTTTCATCGTGGTGTCTTCCTCTGTTAAGTGAAGCTTTATTAAACCCGACTCCCCCCGCCAGACAAAATACCCATTTCGCACAGCCTTTGCCGATTCCTGGCAAACATGGGTTAATCCCATTTCCCGACTGATATAAGCCAGATTTGTTGTTTTACAGCAGCGAACCCTCCTTCAATAATTGCCAGCAACTGATACCGTTCAAGGATGCATTATGGCTTACCGACTGAGCTTACTGGATAAAAGTCCGCTGGCTGAAGGCGAAACCGCGGCGGCTGCGCTGGCACGAACCCTGACCCTGGCGCAACGGGCGGAAGAACTGGGTTATCACCGCATCTGGCTGGCTGAGCACCACAACACGGCCGCACTGGCCAGCCCGTCACCGGAAGTGCTGATCGCCTGGATACTCGCCCATACGCGCCACATCCGTGTGGGTTCGGGTGGTGTGATGTTGCAACATTACAGCCCTTATAAGGTTGCCGAAAACTTCAATTTACTGGCATCGCTGGCCCCTGGCCGCGTCGATTTGGGCGTGGGTAAAGCGCCAGGCGGCCTGCCGCTTTCCACTAAAGCCTTACAGCAGGGCGTACATGCTGAAGAGAAAGGCGATTTTGCCAGCCAGCTGCGTGCGCTGGATCGGTGGCTGACCGCCTCCCCTGCCCCTGAAGGCGAAGACCAGCTGCTGGCCACGCCGGTGCCACCGCGCCCGGCGACACGTTTTCTGCTGGGTGCCAGCGAAGCCAGCGCCCAACTGGCCGCCGAGCTGAACTGGCAGTTCGTGTTTGCCGCTCATCTGAATGGCGATAAGCAGGAGCTGGATCGCGCCCTGACCGCTTACCGTGCGCACAGCAAAGGACAATCCGCGCTGCTGGCCGTGCAGGCCATCGTTGCCGACACCGAAGCCGAAGCCGATCTGCTGGCGGCCGATTTACAGCACTTCCGCGTGCATGTGGATAACGGTCAAAGCGTCACGGTGGGCAATCTGACCCAGGCCGAAGCCTTTATTCGCCAGTCCGGTGCGAAACAGCACCGCATTGAACCGCGTGAATCCGCCGTGCTGAAAGGCACTGCCGCGCAGGTTCACGCCCAGCTGGATGAGTTACATCAGCGTTTCGGCGTGGAAGAATTCATTATTGATACCCCGATCAGTGCCGGTGTTCCGCGCCTGAAATCCCTGCAATTGCTGGCAACCCACCAGCTGGTTGCCGCATAAGGAGCCGGACCATGAGCCACTCTCTTGCACAGCAGCTCGTCGCCTGGCGCCGTGAACTGCACCAGTATCCTGAACTGTCGAATGAGGAATTTGCCACCACCGAACGCATCACTGGCTGGCTGAAAGAAGCCGACATTACCATCCTGCCCTTTGACCTGGCGACAGGCGTCGTGGCCGAAGTCGGTCAGGGTGAACCACTGATCGCCCTGCGCGCAGATATTGATGCCCTGCCGATTGACGAGATCGTCCCGGTAGAATTCCGTTCACAGCATCAGGGCGTCATGCACGCCTGCGGTCACGACGTACACACTTCGGTGATGCTGGGTGCGGCAAAACTGCTTAAAGCCCGTGAAAAGAGCCTGCCCGGCCGCGTTCGCCTGCTGTTTCAACCGGCAGAAGAACGCTTTGGTGGCGCGAAAACGCTGATCAAAGCGGGCGCGTTACAGGATGTGGCGGCTATTTTCGGTATGCATAATGCCCCGGAACTGCCGGTCGGCACCTTTGAAACACGCGGCGGCCCGTTCTATGCCAACGTCGATCGTTTTGACATTGACGTTCACGGCAAAGGTGCCCACGCCGCCCGCCCGCAGGAAGGGGTGGATGCGATTGTGATTGCCAGCCAGATCGTCAGCGCACTACAGACGCTGGTTAGCCGCAGTTACAGCCCGCTGGAATCCGTGGTGGTCAGCGTGACGCGCATTGAGGGCGGCAATACCTGGAATGTGTTACCGCAGAAAGTGGTGCTGGAAGGCACGGTACGTACCCATAATGCAGACATCCGCAGCGAACTGCCGCAGCGTCTGCGCACGCTGATTGCAGGCATCGCCAGTGGTTTTGGTGCACGCGCCGAACTCAACTGGCATCCCGGCCCGCCAGCATTAATCAATACCGAGCGCTGGGCCGAGTTCAGTAAACAGGTGGCCGCCCAACAGGGCTACGAAGTGCAACATGCCGAACTGCAAATGGGGGGTGAAGATTTTGCCTTCTACCTGCATAACACGCCGGGCACCTTCGTCAGCATCGGCAGCAACAGTGAATTTGGTCTGCATCATCCTGGTTTTAACCCGGATGAAGCGCTGCTGTACCCCGCCGCAGAGTACTTCAGCCAGCTGGCTGAAGCGGCCCTGAAGGACATCGCTTAACGGGCAGTGAAGTGCCCGATTCATCTGCGTTTTCATCATAATAAGAGTCACTCATCATGAAAAAATCATCCGTATTACTGGGCCTGCTCAGCGCATCTTTGTGGTTTGGCACCACGGCACATGCAGAAACCGTCAAGATTAACGGCACCGGGATCAGCGTTGAGGCCAATGCCACGCCGGTTCATGCTCCGCTCAACCCGGACGCCGTCAAACTGCTGCCGAAAGACCTTAAGCTGGCCGTACCGGGCAAGTTTACCGTGGCCGTTGCGGCACTGAACTCACCGCCGCTGACGCTGTTCTCCGACGACAACAAGACCCTGCAAGGCAGTGAAGTGGATATCGCCCGCCTGGTGGCAGACAGCCTGGGGCTGGAGCTAAACGTGGTCCCCACCTCATGGGAAGACTGGCCGCTGGGCGTCAGCTCCGGTAAGTATGACGCCGCCATTTCCAACGTCACGGTCACCAAAGCGCGTAAAGAGAAGTTCGATTTCGCCACCTACCGTAAAGACTCCCTCGGTTTTTACGTGAAGTCTGACAGTAAAATCACCTCTCTGACCAAAACCGAAGACATCGCCGGACTGCGCATTATTGTCGGTTCAGGCACCAACCAGGAAGCGATCCTGCTGGCCTGGGATGCCGAAAATCAGAAAAAAGGCCTGAAGCCCTTCACGCCTGAGTATGTGAAAGATGATGCCGCGCAGACGCTGGCATTGCAGTCTGGCCGCGCTGATGCATTTTTCGGCCCGAACGTGATTGGTGCATGGAAAGCCGCCCTGACCGGAAAAACCAAACGGGTAGGCAGTGTGGATGGCGGCTGGCCGAAAGCGGCTCATATCGCGGTAACACTGAAGAAAGGTAACGGACTGGTCAACGCCGTTAACGCCGCGCTGAATGGCGTGATCAAAGGGGGCGAGTACGACAAAGTGCTGAACCGCTGGGGCGAAGGCATTGAACGCCTCGATCATTCTGAAATTAACCCGGAAGGCCTGGGCGACTAACGGAGGTCAGCATGAGCCATGAACAGTTCCGCCAGCTGTCGCCGGAGGCGCCTGAACTGGCGCCAATTATCGACGGGTTGTTTGGTGAGTACAGCGCACGTTACGGCGACTTCTTTGCACGCGATGCCGAAGTCGAACTGACCGAATGGTATCTGTCGCCACAGGGAATGTTTGTGGTGCTGGAGCGCGACGGGGAGATTATTGCAATAGGCGCCTACAAGGCGCTCGATGCTGAGACAGCCGAACTAAAACGCATCTGGACGCGCAGTGATTTGCGTCGTCAGGGACTGGCACTGAAGATATTGGTGGAACTGGAACGCCGCGCCCTGCTGGCGGGTTATCGCCAGGTGTATCTGACCACCGGTTTCCGTCAGCCGGAGGCGGTACGTCTCTATCTGTCCCACGGTTATCAGCCGCAGTTTGATACCCGTCGCGACCCGGAAGAGTACAGTCTGCCGCCGCACGATGGCCGCCTGCGCTTTACCAAGCCGTTGCATCAGACCGCCGATGCAGGAGCCGCCAATGAAACCCAGTGAAACCCTGCGCGTGGTGCCCGCACGTTACCCGCTACGGCTGGTCGGGGCGGTCATTGCGCTGTTTATTCTCGCGGTGGTTATTCAGTCCGTAGCGTTCAACCCACGCTGGGAGTGGTCGGTGTTTGCCCAGTGGTTCTTTGCCCCGGCGATCCTCAGCGGTCTGGGCCAGACGCTGCTGCTAACCCTGCTCGCCAGCCTGCTGAGTATCCTGCTGGGGGTGAGTCTTGCGCTGGCACGTCTCTCCCCTTCCTGGCTGCTTTCCGGGCTGGCGTTCGGCTATATCTGGCTGTTCCGGTCGCTGCCGCTGATTGTGGTGCTGATTATTCTTTATAACTTCTCCTATCTGTACGAAACCCTTTCATTGGGCATTCCGTTTACTCCGCTGACGTTAGTTGAGTATAAAACCATTGATGTGCTTGGGCAGTTCAGCACGGCGGTGATTGGGCTGACGCTGGTGCAGGCCGCGTATACCGCTGAGATTATTCGTGGCGGGATTCTGGGCGTGGATCAGGGGCAGTTTGAAGCCGCTGCCGCACTGGGCTTGCCGTCATCGCGCCGCACGCTGCGCATTATCCTGCCGCAGGCACTGCGCTCAATTATTCCTACCGGATTTAACGAAATCATCAGCCTCGCCAAAGGCACCGCGATGGTTTACGTACTGGCGATGCCAGAGCTGTTTTACACCATTCAGATGGTCTACAACCGCACGCAGCAGGTGATCCCGCTGCTGATGGTCGCGGCCGTCTGGTATCTGCTGATCACCACGGTGCTATCCGTGTTCCAGCACTATGTTGAACGCTGGCTGGCGCGGGGTGCCACGCGTGAGCCTGTTAGCCGTATCTCATCCACACGGCTACGCGCTGCCGTTACCCCTGTCAGGAGCTAATCATGTCTGAAGCTATCGATCTGCACAGCGATGCCACCCTCGGTCATATTTCGATTGCCGGGGTGAGTAAAAGTTATGGCCGGTTCAAGGCGCTGGACGATGTGTCGCTGGAGTTGCCGCCGGGTTCCGTTACGGTGATCCTCGGCCCATCTGGCTCAGGCAAGTCCACTCTGCTGCGGGCAATCAATCATCTTGAGCGCGTGGACGAAGGCTTTATCCGCATTGACGGCGACTATATTGGCTATCAACGCAAAGGCAATAAGCTGTATGAGCTGAAGGAGAAAGCGATCCTCAAGCAGCGTATCGGCGTGGGTTATGTGTTCCAGAATTTCAATCTGTTCCCTCACCTCACGGTGCTGGAAAACATTATTGAAGCGCCGCTGGCCCACAAGCAGCTGTCACGTGCCGAGGCCGAACAGCGCGCGTTGCAACTGCTCGACACGGTTGGGTTACGTCATAAAGCCGATGCCTGGCCGCGTCATCTTTCCGGCGGGCAGCAACAGCGCGTGGCGATTGCCCGCGCACTGGCGCTCAACCCGAAGGTCATTCTGTTTGATGAACCCACGTCGGCGCTGGACCCGGAGCTGGTCGGCGAGGTGCTGGATACCATTAAGCAGCTGGCGCGTTCCGGCACCACGCTGGTCGTTGTCACGCACGAGATCGGTTTCGCCCGTGAAGTGGCGGATAACGTGGTGTTTATGGTGGAAGGGAAGATTGTGGAACAAGGCAGCGCCGGGCAGGTGTTAAACCAGCCGCAGCACCCAAGGACACGACGTTTTCTGGCGAAGGTGTTGTAGGTCCGTCCCATTGACGCGTGGTGGTCGACCATCTGTTTCGGTCGACCACCAGGGGACGATCGGAAAAAATGATCGTCCCCTACGGCACATGACCTGACATCACACTAACGTATCGGTCCGTTTCACCGCATCCAGCGTGGCCTGATCGCGCTCATCGCCGGTCAGCTCACTCAACGCCCCGTCACGCATCTCCAGCAGGCGATCCGCATGCAGGAAGTAGTGGTCATCATGGCTGATGGCAACCACCGTTTTCCCCAGCGACTGCAGCCACGGCAACAGCTCACGGTAGAAGATACGGCGGAAGTGCGGGTCCTGATCGGCCGCCCATTCATCCAGCAACAGGATATCGCGCTGCTCTGCCGTCGCCAGCAGTAGCGCAAGGCGCTTGGTCTGCCCCTTCGACAGCTTCAGGTTCAGCACGCGGTTGCCTTCCAGCTTGATCTTATCCTGCATTTTCAGGCGTTCCAGCCAGCTCTGCACCAGCGCCGGATCGATCGCCTGCCCCTGATCGTCAATCAGACGGTCAAACAGATGCACATCGGTAAATACCGCCGAGAACAGGCGACGATAGCTCTCCATTGAGGAGGCTTCCACCACCTGTCCATCCAGCAGGATCTCGCCAGACACCGGCTGATACAGCCCGGTCAGCAGCATCGCCAGCGTGGATTTCCCACTGCCGTTCCCGCCAATCAGAAACACCAGCTCGCCGCGTTTCAATGTCATATTCACCGGGCCAACGTGGAAACCGTTATCGCCGTAATGGAACATCAGATTGCGCAGTTCCAGCGTCTGCCAGTTTTTCGCCGCCGGAAGCTGTGGGAAGTCGGCTTCATAGGGTGCCAGGTTAAAAGTGTTCAGTTTGTCGAAGGCCACCTGGGCGCTCAGCAGCGTGGGCAGTGCGCCCACCGCAGAGAGCATCGGCGTGCGCAGGAACAGCAGGGTCAGCGAATAGGTTGCCGCCACTGCGGTATCGGCCCAGCCGAGGCTGTTCGCCAGGTAAAATGCCAGACCGATGGCGCCCAGCATCATGATATTCGACCAGTTCACCGCGCTCAGATGGTAAGTATCGGCACGCACAATATGGTGACGATAGGTTTTTGCGTCTTCGCTGTAGACGTTTTCAAAGATCTGCTGTGCTCGCTGACGGTTCAGCGCCAGCTCTTTACGCCCTTCAATAATAATCTGGAAGTCGTGATACAGACGGTCTTCCGTATCACGCAGTACCGCCATATGTTGATAGACACGCGCCACCAGCAGCCAGCCACCGATAATCGTCACCGCGACCCACACGGAGGTTACCACCATCATTTTCGGTGACAGCCAGGCCAGATAAGCCGCAGAGCCAATCGTCAGGATAATCCCCTGGATCAGCTCCGGCAGGCGCACAAAGGCAATGGTGATATTGCGCACATCGCTGGTCAGGCTGGCCAGCAGCTGGGCGTTACCAATCTGCTCAATGCGCTCAACCCGCGTGTCGAGAATACGTTTGATAAATTCGCCGCGCAGGCGATAGACAAAATGGTGCCCCAGCATGGTCAGCGCCAGCTGTGAACCCAGCGTGACCGCCATCAGCAGCAGCAGCAGTCCGAGAAACTGCGGTAACACCATCACAGAGGAATTAAGGGTGACGATCAGTTCGCGGTTAATGAAAGCAATCAGGCCAATCCCCAGCGCGGCGCTGAGAAGGCTGAGCACGATCACCAGAATAAACGGCCAGCGATACTGCTTATAAACAACGTGAAGCAACTCCATGAAAACGTCCCGGCAGGTAAAAAGCAGCTTGCAGTTTAATGAGAAGCAAGACGAGATCAATAACAATTCTCATTTGGGAGCATTTACGCACGAGTTAACGTGCGCGTCGAAAGGTCAGGTTGAAACGAAAAGGCCCGGTAAGGGGATGAATGCCGGGTTTAAGCGGCAGAATACCGTGGTAACGCAGACGTGACGGCCCGCCCCAGACCACCACATCCCCCTGCTCCAGCAGCACGCGCTGGCAGGCGTCAGCGCGCTCAAAACCACCAAATAAAAATACCGCCGGCAGCCCCAGCGACACGGACACAATCGGCTGGCGCAGGTCGCGTTCATCTTTGTCCTGATGCAGCGTGAGCTTCGCCCCCGGTTCGTAGCGGTTGATCAGGCAGGCATCAGGGGAAAAACCGCTAAACCCGGCTTCAGCGGCGCAGTGAATCGCCAGCTCACGAAACGAGTCGGGCATCGCGGGCCAGCGCTGACCGCTGGCTTCATCCTGGGTGCTGTACTGGTAGCCGCGTGAATCGGTAGACCAGCCCAGATCGCCGCAGTTGGTCATCGCCACCGACATCTTATGCCCGCCGGGCGTGATGCGGTGTTCAAAAGGGTTCTGCGCGGAGATCTGCTCAACCTGAGCCATCAGCGCTTCGGCACTGTCGCGAACGCGGCGGCGCAGGATCACCGCGCCCTCCATCAGCGGTTCCTGCCACGGGGCGTCATCGGCAAACAGATCGAGCATCGGAACTCCTTTGCGTATCAGCGTGGAGAGGATGGGGGAAGAAAGGCCGCAAACTGCGGCGACATCCAGCTGGTGAAATGATCACCCTCTTTGAAAATCAGATAGACCGCCAGCTTATCACGCAGTGCCAGCGCTTTGGCCTTCTCGGTTCCCAGCACCATCAGCCCGGTATCCCAGCCATCGGCTTCCAGCGCCGTGGTGGCAATCACCGTGGCAGAAACCAGCTTATGCTGGATCGGGCGGCCGGTGGTCGGGTCAATCACGTGTGAGATGCGCTTTCCTTCCAGCTCATAATAGTTGCGATAGCTGCCGGAGGTGCTGATGCCGTGCCCCTGAAGGTCAACAATCGCCTGAACGGCGTTCTCCTGGTCGGTCGGTTTCTGGATCGCTACCTGCCAGGCATTGCCCTGGGCATTTTTTCCACGCGTCAGCACCGCACCGCCCACCGACACCAGATAGTGGTTAATCCCCTGCTGCTCCATCAACCGCGCCAGATGGTCGGTGGCGAAGCCTTCCCCAACGGTCGAGAGGTCCACATACAGCTCAGGCAGGTCTTTTTGCAGCCAGGATTGCCCGGCGCGATTGATCACCTGCAAATGGTCCAGCCCGGTCAGCGCGCGGGCAGCATCAATCTGCTGCTGTGTCGGCGTCGTCAGCGGCTGTTTATCCGGCCCGAAGCCCCACAGATTCACCAGCGGGCCTAATGTGATATCCATTGCGCCTGAGGTCTGCTGACCGATGCGCAGCGACAGCGTGATGACATCGGCCATGTTGTTGCTGACGGGCTGCGGCTCGCTGCCGCGATACTGGTTAAAACGTGACAACACCGAATCACTTTTCCAGGTGGAGAGTTCGTGATCATCGTTATCCAGCTGCTGCTGTATCGCTTTTTGCAGTGCTTCACGGCGTTCAGATGCCACTCCTGCCAGGCTCACCCTCCAGAATGTTCCCATTGTTTTACCCTGGAGTACCATCCCTTCAGATCCCGCTGATGGCTTAGGATCGTCACAGGATGCCAGCAAGCAAACCACCATAAAACCTAAAAACAACCGCCATTTACTCTTCATATCTGCCCGTAACCTTGATTAAAAACTGGTCCGAACCGGACTTTCCCGCAGGGAAAACTCAGACTCGACGCCTTGATCTTAGCGCTGTTGCTCACCAGGATGGTAGCTGTACAGGGCACTTCGGGTGCCCATCATTCACTCTTAAAGGAGAGCCATAATGATCTATTACGCGCTTCTCATGGTTTCAATCGCCCTGATTATCTTTGCAGGCTTTAAGCATTACAAGCTGACCCACGTCCGACAGTTACCGCGCCCGCGTCACCGCTAGCGGTATGCCAGGCTCCCCCGGCCTCTCCGGGGTGAGTTCACGGCACCCTCCTGGTGCATCATGCCCTCCTTTAACCCGTATAGAGTGCCACAAGCCGCCTGAACCGCCCCTCAATCTGCTGACACCGACCTGGCACGTTTTCTGCTTGATACACCTTACTGTTCAGAGTGGGGAAACGTTATGCGTAACAAAAATGCGATCAAAGAGAACCAGGCCCGACGTCGTCTGATAGGCTTTTCATTGCTGACACTGGGAGGGGCAGGACTGGAAGGGCGCTATCTGCGGGGTGCTGAAGAAGACGTTAGCGGAGCAACCGAAAAAGAGGTGCATCCGCAGGCACAACGTAGGGGCTGACCATTTTCGTCGGTCAGCCCTTTACAGCGGGGTAAAATTAGAACTGGTAAACCAGGCCTACACCCACCACATCATCGGTGTTGATACCGGCAGCACGGGTGAAATTGTTGTCGTCCAGCAGGTTGATCTGGTAATCAACATAGGTCGACATGTTTTTGTTGAAGTAGTAAGTCGCACCCACATCAACATACTGTTTCAGGTTCTGAGTGCCCCAGTTCTGAATATCGGTACCGCGTGAAGTCACATAGGCCAGAGACGGGCGCAGACCGAAGTCGAACTGATACTGTGCAACCAGTTCCCAGTTTTCCGCTTTATCCGCGAAGCCATAAGCCGCTGGGTTATCGCTGCTGCCGAAGCGAGTCGCGTTGTACGATTTGGTGTACATCGCCGCCAGGTAGACGTTGTTCGCGTCATATTTCAGACCGCCGGTGTAAGCTTCTGCTTTGTCACCGTTGCCCAGCAAAGCAGCGCTGTTCTGAGTATTGGTACGATCAGAAGAGAACATCGCAGCACCTGCGCTGAAGCCAGCACCGATGTCGTAAGTCGCAGACAGGCCATAACCATCGCCATTCTGCGCGGTAGCGCTACGATTGCCCGCCACTTCAGCATCGCTGTCGTTTTTACCCTGGTACTGTACGGCGAAGTTCAGGCCGTCAACCAGACCAAAGAAGTTGCTGTTACGGTAGGTGGCCATGCCTGAACCGCGCTGGAACATGAAGTTATCCGCACCGTAGGTATCGCCACCGAACTCTGGCAGCACGTCGGTCCATGCGCCGATGTCGTATGCCACGCCGTAGTTACGACCATAATCGAATGAGCCAGCATCACCGAATTTCAGACCGGCAAAACCAACGCGGGTATAGCTGTTCGCTGTTCCCTCAGATTCAGCGGTGTTCAGGGCTGCCTGATATTCCCACTGGCCGTATCCGGTCAGCTGGTCGGAAATCTGCGTTTCGCCTTTGAAGCCAAAACGCAGATAAGACTGGTCGCCATCTGAACCTGAGTCGTCTGAGAAGTAGTGCAGACCGTCAACTTTACCGAACAGATCCAGCTTGTTGCCATCTTTGTTATAGATTTCTGCCGCACCCGCTGAACCTGCTACCAGCAACGCCGGGACCATCAGAGAAAGAACGCGAAGTTTCATTTTTTAATACCCTCTCAATTATAAGTCTTAATATTGCCACTGCGTGCTGTACATGAAAATTAAGCACTTAGCGTCATGTTAAGCTTGGTAGGGTAATAATCCATCAGTAAAATGATACTAAATCCAATAAAATGTTTCTTTGAGGGATAAATTCATTTCCTAATGTAAATAAAGCGGAACTTTTACGCAGCACAAATAGATAACTAATAACGCACTTACAGACAAAAAATAAGATTCATCCCATAATTCATAGTATTACACCCTTGTGTAACAATACGCACTGATTGATAAAATGATCCCGCCACTAAGCGGTATTATTAACGCGCTATCATCATTTATTGAATTATTATCGTCATTCACCCCGAATGAGTTGTACACCTATCATTGCCAGGCCTTATGCCTGGCATTTTTTTACCTCTTCTACTTCCCTCTGAAAACAATTTCCCTCTATGACTCTCTGACCGAAAAATCTAGCGTTCGCGCATCGACTCTTTGACTTTATTCAACGGTTTAATCAGATAATCCATGACTGATTTCTGACCCGTTTTAATCTCCACGTTCGCCACCATTCCCGGCACGATAGGGAATTTTCGTCCAGCCTTGTTGGTCAGCTCAGCCTTATCGGTACGCACATAAACCCGGTAATAGTACTGATCGCGTTTAACCTCATCCTGTAAGGTATCGGGGGATACCGTCTCCACTTCACCGTGCAAATCACCATAGATTGACGAATCATACGCCGTCACCTTAACCGTCGCGGGCAGTCCTGGACGGATATAGGCGATATCACGCGGGTTAATGCGTGTTTCGATCAGCAACTGGTCTTCAAGGGGAACAATCTCCATCAGCTTCCCCCCCGGCTGCAATACGCCCCCCACGGTGGTGACCTGAATATCTTTAACGATGCCGCGCACCGGAGAGTAAATGGTGGCGCGGGTCAGCTGGTCCTCTTTCCCGGTCATCACCTGTAATTGTGCATCCAGATCCGCATTGTTTTTTACCTGCTCTTCGCGTGCGCGTACCGCGTAGTCATTACGTGCCTCATCGATTTTCCCCTGAAGCTCAGCGACCTGACGGCGCAGACGGATGACTTCTACCTCACCTGCCGCCCCTTTCGCCACCAGCGGCTGGGTCATGCGCAGCTCATCCTGAACCAGTTTTTTTGACTGCTCCAGGTTGCTGACGGTTTCCTGAAGATTACGCCGCCGCGACTGGAACAGCTGTGTTTCACGCGCCACCAGATCCGGCTCTTTCAACGTTTCGGCACTGAACTTCAGCGGTGCGCCGGTCAGTTCAGCGGTTAAGCGCTCGGCCGATCCGCGCAACGTTCGGGCGCGTGAGGCGGCTTCACCAAAGTTGGACTGAAAACGCGTCGGATCCAGCTTTGCCAGCACCTGCCCTTTCTCGACGATATTGCCTTCATGCACGTTGAGCTGGTCGACGATGCCGCCATCGAGGCTTTCAATCACCTGCGCACGGCTGAGCGGCGTGACCTTGCCCGTGCCCACGGTGACTTCATCAAGAATGGCGAAATGCGCCCAGACAAAAAACAGCACCAGCGCGACGGTACAGACCCAGATGATGGCCGAGGTGCGCCGTTCATTCTGTTTCAGACTGCGATCCATCAATACAAGGCTCATGCGGCATCTCCTCTTGCACCGGCCGCCGCCTGCTGCGTGGCCTGTGCTGTCTGTGCGGTAGCACGTTTCAGGATGTCATCTTTCGGACCATCAGCAATCACGCGGCCGTTATCCATGACAATAATGCGATCGACCATTTTCAGCAGCGCCGGGCGATGCGTCACCAGCACCAGGGTGCGCCCACTCAGCCAGCCCTTCATCTGGCTGATGACATGTTCTTCCAGCTGTTCATCCATCGACGCGGTGGGTTCATCCATCAGCACCACCTGTGGCTGGCGCAGGATCATACGGCTGAGCATCACCATCTGGCGCTGCCCGCCGGAAAGCCCGCGCCCGCCTTCATTAATAATGCGATCCAGGCTGGCGGCATCCTGCTGCACCAGGCTCAGTGCGCCACTGACGCGCAGCGCCTGTAACATATCCTGCTCGCTGGCGTGGGGGTTGCCCAGCATCAGGTTCTGGCGCAGGGTGCCGAAGAACAGACGCGAATCCTGTGACAGCCAGCCCAGCTGACTCCGCAGATCCACCGGATCAATACGACGCAAATCCACGCCGTCGACAATCACTTTGCCCTGGGTCGCCATTGCCTGCCCGGCCAGCAGTTTCAGCAGCGTTGACTTCCCGGCACCCACGCGGCCCAGGATGGCGATGCGTTCGCCGGGTTTAATTTGCAGCTGGTTAATGGTGATCACGTTCTTCGCGTTCTCCTCATCGTAGCTGTACTGCACGCCACGCAGGTCGTAGTGACCGGTCAGCGTCGGGCAGTGGGCCATTTCGCCCTCTTCCGGCTGGTCGAGCGGTTTCTTCAGCAGTTCATCCAGCCCGTTCATCGCGCTTTTCGCATGTTGCCAGCGCGAGAACACCATCGTCAGCTGCATCAGCGGCGCAATGGTTCGTGAGGAGAGCATACTGCTCGCCACCAGCGTACCGGTGGTTATCTGACCGTCGAGCACCAGATAGACCCCAAACACCAGCATGCTGGCGTAGGTTAATTGCTGCACGCTCGACGCCCAGCCAGTAAGACGTGCGCCCCACAGACGCTGCTGCATCCCAATGGAGGCGCTCACTTCGTGAGTCTGCTCCCACTGACGCTGGAAATAAGGTTCCGCCTGCAATGATTTAATATCTTCAATACCTTCAATGGTTTCCACCAGGATGGCGTTACGCAGCGCACCTTCGCGCAGCCCCTCTTTCGCCAGTTTCGCCATCGGGATCTGGATCAGCAGGCCGGGAATGACGATCAGCGGGATCGCCAGCAGCGGCACGATCACCAGCGGGCCGCCAATAAACGCCATAATAAACAGGAACAGGATGACAAACGGCATATCCGCCGCCGCGCCGACGGTGGTGGAGGTCAGCAGCTCGCGTACCTGGTCAATTTCACGCAGCTGGGAGATAAACGACCCGGTGGATTTCGGGCGCGCCTCGTTACGGATATTCATCGCACGCGCAAACAGCATGGAGGAGACTTTCAGGTCGATGCGTTTCCCCATCAGGTCGGAAACCTGCGTACGCATCAGACGGATCAGATATTCGATCACCGCGGCAATCAGGACACCGCCAAACAGCACCCACAGCGTCGCTTCTGACTGCGCGGGGATCACCCGGTCATAGATCTGCATCGAGAACAGAATACCCGCCAGCGCCAGCACGTTACCGACGATCGAGGCGAGGGAAATCTCACCGATTTTGCGCCCCATTCCCTGGAAGTTTTGCCAGAACCAGTGCTTTTTATACGGCTGGACGAACTCATCAATGCGCGCATCGCGCCCGCGAGCCGCCACGCCGATGATCCCCACCTCTTGCTGGCTTTGCGCCAGCAGCAGCGCCAGTTCGGTTTCCCGCACCACGTCACCGCCGTCACTGAGCCAGTAGCGGGCGTTGCCTACGCCATCGATGCCTTCAATCACCACCACACTGCCACTCTCCATAATCAGCACCACGGGCGTCACCTCCTGACGCCAGCGAATTTTATCTCGTGGCGTCATGGTGAGATGCAGCCCAAGCAGCCCCGCCAGTCGCTCCAGCTGCTGCTGCGGCGCGAGGTGCTCAAACCAGCGCATCTGCTGTCGCAGTGTTTTACCATCAGCCGGTTTACCGAAGCGGGCGGCCACACGCAGCATGGCATCGATCCAGTTTTCCGTGGTTGCGGTTTGTTTAGTCATAAAAAATGGCCTTATCTGGTTGTCTTACGTGCGCCGCATCACAGCGACGGCAGCGTTTGTCCACTGTTCTTTTCCCGGTCTATGCCTAAGATATCCAGCAGATTGTCCACCGCTGCGGCATAACGAACCGTGGCATCCCAGCCATCGTACAGCGCCGTCAGGCGGCTGCTGTCAGCCTGAAAAACGTCCTGCTCAACACTCAGCAGATCGTTCAGGCTACGCTTATTCAGTTTGTATTCATCGGCATACACGTCACGGGTATGGTCTGCACTGCTCAACTGCTGCTCCCCGGCCTCTTTACGCTGCTGCGCGCCGATCATATCGGCATAGG
Organism: Erwinia sp. AnSW2-5; assembly: GCF_045107195.1. Classification (NCBI taxonomy): domain Bacteria; kingdom Pseudomonadati; phylum Pseudomonadota; class Gammaproteobacteria; order Enterobacterales; family Erwiniaceae; genus Erwinia; species Erwinia sp. AnSW2-5. The sequence goes on along the minus strand of NZ_JBJGXA010000011.1, from coordinate 173,495 downwards.
CGGTGGACGCATTCTGGTTGATTTGCAGTTTGGACTGCTGGATGGCGGCCTCGGCGGCTTCACGATCGCCCTCAGCGGCACGGGTTTTGGCATTCACCAGGCCGCCCTGATACAGCGGGGCCTCGACCTGCAATCGCAGTTCGTCATCCCAGTAGGAACGGCTGTCATTTTCATAACGGGTGCGGCCTGCCTGAACTTTAATGGTCGGCCAGTGGTTGGAAGAGGCCTGGCGCACACGCTCCATCGCCGCCTCCTGTTTGGCCTGCGCACTGCGCACGGCCGCACTTTTCTCGTAGGCGATTTTATCCAGCGTCACCTGCTGGTTCAGCAACGCCTGCGGCAGTTCTGGCAGGTTTTCAGACGTTACGCCCGTCAGCACGGTCAGCTGCGCCCGCGCTGAACGTGCCTGCGCGCGGTACTGCTCCATGCTGGCATTCATGCCCGCAATGCGGGTTTGCGCCTGTAACACATCGGACTGGGAGCTTAACCCGGCATCCGCACGCAGCTTTGCCATGTCCCTGACGCGCTGCAAAGACGCGATGTTAAGACGCGCGGCATCCACCAGCGCCTGATAACGTTTCACGGCCAGATACGCCTGAAGGGTGTCCTGGGCTACGGTGGTCATGGTGTCATACAGCGCATAGCGGTAAGCATCGGACAGCTTGTGCTGCTCGTCGATTGCCCCGCCGGTACGGCCAAAGTCATACAGCAACTGGCTGAGGGTGATGCCGCCCGAACCACTGTTATTCAGGCTGCCGGAGGAGTCGGTCTGGTTTGACCGCCCGCCGCTGGCTGCCAGCGATACCTGGGGATACCAGGCACTTTTTGCCGCATCCAGCTCGGCTTCACCGACGCGGATCTGCGCGGCGGCTTCAGAAATTTTGGGATTACGTGCAAAGGCCCGCAGGATCGCATCACGCAGCGTCAGGCTGGCGATCTGCTCTTCCGTGGGGGCTGCGCGCCAGTTAAATGCGGCAACAGGTTCGTCTTTCGCCGCCTGGGCACTCTGCCCGATCAGGCAGGTTGTGAAACACAGCAATATCACCCTATTTTTCATCCAGACACCTGTGATTCTGATGTTCCAGGCCAGAGGCGGGAAAGCTCCGCCTCTTCTGCCCACAATTAAGCGGTTTGTAGCTGCAATTGATGGTGCGTCAGCACGTCTGCCCGCGCGACCACCGTGCCGGAAGGCAGCGTATCGTCGCCCTGCTGCTGATAATCAATAATGGAGGTGGCCGGTGCGTGAATGTTCACCAGCGAAGGCGGGTCAAGCCGCACGGTTTGAGACGAATGAGACTGGCTCTGAGACAGCAGTTTTCCACTATCGCGAGAGTGTATATCGACGAAGCCAGATGCAGGCTGAGTCATGGTGTATCCCCTTGTGTACCCGGTAAGTGAGTCAGCGTTTGCAAAGAAAAGCCCAGCCAGAGGCCGTTTTTTTCACGCAAAACATCAGCCAGCGCGACAAGATTCGCGCCGAGCTTCACCTGGTGTACAACGGATCACAAGGTGATCCATAACAAGGAAAAAGAGTAAAATAACTATTTATAGTCGCGCTGGCGCGGCCTACGTTAGCCTTGTCATCAGCGCATTACTGCTGGCCGAAATCTGGAATAACTCCGCGTCAAGACCCCTATATCTTATTGTAATTACTGCTTTACTCACTTTTAAAAAACCATTGGCTGGTTTATTCAGGACCACAAACAACAACAGCGGCCGAAGCCGCTGTTTTGGTTGCTTTGCTACCAATCTATCACTTCTCCTTAACTTTAGACGCCCTGCGCGGGAATGCGACCCGCGCAGGCGTTATTTTTTCGTTATACGACATGGACCTGGAGATTATGCTGAATCAGCACATCGCCCAGGGTGTTGTCTGACGACAACGCCGAGTTGTGATAAACGTCAAAAGTCTGTCCTTCTACCGTACGTTGCCCGGTGGTGGCCCAGACGCCACCGTCAGTATTCGCCAGCGTCACCTGGTCACCCAGCGTCCCTTTGATCAGCAGATCATCACTCTGTTTATCGGTAATATTCAGCGCTTCGTTCAAGTCCAGCTTGATGCTGTTATTGCCCGAGGTGCCGAGGTCGATAATCTCCACATGCTCGATTTTCAGGCCGAGCGAGGTGAGATCCAGCGTAATATGCTCACCGTTCAATACCAGCGTATCCGTCCCTGCACCACCATCAATGTGCGTGAAGTCCAGCGTACTCACCGTGATGGTGTCGTTACCGACGCTACCCGTCACGGAATCACCGTGCAAGGTTTGACCATCTGCCAGGGTAATGGTCACCCCGCCGATGGTGTAGCTGCCGTCATCCGTTGTCGATGCCACTGTTTCACTGCTGGCCGTGGTACTGGCCGTAGTGGTGGTGGCACTGTCGGTGCTGCTGGTATCGCTGTCGGTCACCAGTGTTGAGTCCACCCTTGCCGCCGTATGCACGGTAGCAGTCGTACTCTCTTCACTACTGCTGGTGGTGCTGACTGAGGAGGTATCGATTGATGCCAGGGATTCATCGGACGCCACCGCCATCATCACTGATGCCGTGGTCGCCAGCGGCAACAGAGAACCCAGCAGCAGCGTGGTGACCGTGGACGCCGGGTTACCTGCCGCATCAACGGCTGTTACCGTGACCACCGAGCTGAGATTCAATGCGCTGAGTAAACCACCGACGAACTTAGCACTGTAGCGCCCGTTGGCTCCCACCGTGGTGGACATTGTCTGTGTCTGCCCGCTTTGCGACAGGGTGATATTCACCGTTGTCCCAGCCGCCAGCCGCAGGGTGCCGCCCGAAATGGTCAACCCGGTCAGCAATACGCTTAACAGGCTGGCAATTGGATCAACCCCGATGGCCGGCAGATTGTGGGTGACCGCGTTAAAGCTGGTGCTGGTACTGGTGGTGTTACCCGCCCGGTCAGCGATGCTAATTGCCGCGGTATGCTGCCCGTCTGCCAGAGAAGTCAGCCCTGAAGACGGGATGGACACACTCCAGGTGCCGTTACTGGCCACCGTGCCGGTGTAAAGCGTCCCTTCAAGGTTAACTGTGACCTGGCCTCCTGCCGCATTGGTGGATGTGCCGGATATCGTTTGTGCCGTACCCGATTCGGAGAGGTTAAGGTAACCGTCGCTGAAACCGGCCGTGTTGGTCAGCGTCACCGTTGGCGTGGTATGGGTGCCAACAATCACCGGAACCGCAATCGTGCCAGTGCTGGTACCCGCACCATTAACCAGATCGGCACTGATGGAGGTGGTGGTATCCGGCAGCGCTTTCAGATCTGCCGACGGAACCGATATGCTCCAGCTGCCGTTGGCTGCCACCACGGTGCTGTACGTCTGCGTGCCGACATGGACCAGAATCGTCGAGCCTTCCGCGTTGAACGTGGTACCAGAGATAGTTTGCGTCGTCTGGGCTTCTACCGCATTCAAGGCACCATCACCAAACAGCGTGCCAAAGGTAATGGTTGGCGTGCTCTTGGCAATGACATTGGCGCTATTACTGGCCGTCTGCGTGTTGCCGTACGGGTCAGTCACGGTGGCGTTAATCGTCAGTGTTCCGTTGGACTGCGCGACGAGATCGGCTTTCAGTAATGTGGTACTCCAGCTGCCGCTACTGCCAACGGTGGCGGTATAAAGATGGTTATTCAGCGTAAAGGTGACCGTTGAGCCAGCCACCGCCGTGGAGGTACCGCTGACCGTCTGTGTTGTTGCCAGTTCATAAGCACTCAGAACGCCATCACCAAACAGCGTACCCACCGTCAGCGTAGGCTGAACAGAAACCCCGATAGTGACACCTGCGCTACTGCTGGCGGTGTTACCGACGGCATCCGTCACCGTCGCCGACACCGTAAGTCCCCCGGTAGTCAACCCCAGCAGCTGCGCCGAAGTCAGTGTAATGCCAAAGTCGCCGCTGGAATCGGTGCTCCCCTGCAAGGTCAGGCCACCGACTTTAATACTGACCACGGTCCCGGTTGGGACATTATTCACATGCCCGCTCAACAGCTGTCCTGCGGAGGAGAGCGCCTCCGCCACACTTAATACTCCGTCGCCAAACAGCGGGTTAAGCGTAACCGACGGCAGAGCATGAATACCCACGGTGGCATTGAGTGTGTTGCTGGTGGTGTTCCCCGCCGTATCGGTGACCGTTACCTTCAACGACAGTGCGCCGTCTGCCAGGCTCGCCAGCAGCGATGGGGTTAACCCGAGGCTGAACAGCCCGCCAGCATCTGCGGTTGCAGAGACCAGCGGTGTGGTGCTGTTACCGACCGTCACCACCACGCGGGAACCGGCGGTGGTGGTACCGCTGATCAACTGGGTGGTCAGGGCGTCCGCCGCATTCAGCAGACCATCACCAAACAGCGTTGCCTGATTGAGATTCAGGGTTGGCGCGGTCAGGCTTAACTGCAGCCCGGAGGTGACTTCAGCGTGGTTACCCGCCACATCCGTCACCGAGGCCGTGACCGTCAGGGAAGGCACGCCCGTCAACAAGAGGATCTGTGCCTGCGTCAGAGTGGTGCTGAACTTGCCGCTGACATCCACCGTTGCCTGTACCGTGACCAACCCACCCAAATTCAGTGAAATAACCGTGCCGGTTGCCACGTTTTTCACCGTACCGCTGATCAGCTGGCTGGCGAAGTTCGTTACGTCGGCAATACTCAGCACGCCGTCACCGAAGATGGTGTCCAGCGCAATTTCCGGCGCCTTATTAAAGACACCGATCGTCGCCGTGTTGCTGGCGGTGTTACCTGCCGGATCCACCACCGTCACACCCAGCGACACATTGCCCGTACCGAGTGCCTGCAGATCGGCAGGAGAGAGGGTGACACTCCAGGCACCATTCGCCAGCGTGGTAGTGGTATAAGATTTCACACCCAAGGTAACGGTTACCGTTGAGCCTATTGCCGTATTGAGCAGGTTACCCCCGATGATCTGACCCAGTTGGTCCGTGGCCTCTGCAACGTTGATCCTGTTATCACCGCCAAACAGGCCAGTGAGCGCACCCACAACGGGCACATTATCAATAATCGCGGTCACCGTTTGAGGTACCGAGACGGTATTTCCAACCGTATCCGTCAGCACCACATTCAGCGACAGCGAACCATCGGTAATATTGGTCAACGCAGACGCGGGCACGGACAGTGACCATTTCCCATCCTGGCCTACTATGGCCGTGAGATTTTGTCCGCCAATCGACAGCGATACCGTACCGCCTATCGCTGAAGTAGCGGTACCGGTAATCGTATGAGGCAAACCAAGGTCGATTTTGCTCAGATAACCATTGTCAAACAATGGGGCTACTGTCAGCGCCAAATCGGCATTCAGTATTTTACTGACCGTCAGTGACGAGCTGCTCTCGTTACCATTGGCGTCTGCCACCGTCACCCTCAGCACGTTCGTGCCGTTAGCCAGCAGCGCCAGCATCGCCGGGCCGAACGGAATGGAAAAGAGACCATCAGTCCCGACTGCGGCTGTCGCGAGCAGTGTGTTCCCCAGATAAACGTCAACGGTCCTGTTCTCGGCCCCCACAGCACTACCGCTGAGCAGTTGGATATCCGCCAACTCACCACTGTTGATAACATTATCGCCCGCCAGCACACCAAGACTCAGGACTGGCGCAATGGTATCTACCACAATCGGATGTGATGTGATGGTCGTGTTACCCGCGCTATCCGTCACCGTCGCGGTAATTGAGCTCACCGTCTGCAACAGCCCCTGCAGATCCCCTGCCGGGACATTCAGCGACCAGTTACCGACACCATTGACCAGGGGTCCCTGAACCACTGCGGTATACGTTTTCAACCCGAGGGTAACGGAAACCGTCGCCCCGACTTCAGACGATGTCCCGCTAATCATCTGTGTAACAGCGGCTTCACTGGCAATCAGCACATCATTTCCAGCGAAGGCCCCCACCGTCAGGGTTGGTGCCACGGTATCAACCACTACCGTGGTCGTGCTGCTCACCGCCTGTCCGACACTTGGCGTATAGGTGACTTCAACACTCACAGAACCCGAACCCTGCACAAACGCCGAGGTCAATATCGGTGTTGTCGTCCATGTATCGTTAATGCCAGTAGCAAAGATAGGAATGGAACTGACCTGCGTACCCCCCACTGTAATGGTCAGGGTTCCTGCCCCCAGCGTTGCGTTATGCAGTAATCCCGTCAGAGTGACACTTGCTCCATCGGCAATATTAATAATATTGTCACCCGTCACCGGATTAAGAGTAACGGATGGCGTCAACGGTGGAGTCAGATCGATCCCAACCGACCCACTGACACCGGATTGGTTTCCAGCCGCATCGGTGATCGACACGCTGTATGCCCCCCCCGCAGTGACCAGTGCGGTTAATGCGCTCACCGAAACATTGACGCTAAAGGTGCCGTCAGCCAGCACCGAACCGGTTAACACCTGCGCATTGGGACCAGTACCAATCGTTAAGGTGACGGTGGAACCCGCGTCCGCGGCATTCACCTTACCGGTGAGCGTTTGCGTGGTCAGACTTTCCAGATAATTCAGGCTATCATTCCCGGCAAAGACCAGATCGGTGATCGTTGGCACGGTGGTATCAACAATGAAACTCTCCGTGATCGACGCAATGTTCCCCCCTGGATCAGTAACGGTTACGGTGAATTCATGTGAGGCGTCACTCAGACCCGTCAGCACGGCCGTGCCAAGGGTGATTGACCAGCTGCCGTTTAACGCCACTGTTACCGGGATTGTTTGCCCGTTAATATCGATACTCACTGACTGACCTGCGCTCATTATCCCGGTTGAGCCTGACAACGTACCGCCATTTGTCAGCTCGCTGGCGTTGAGATACCCGTCAACGAATGCCAGGCCAACACTCGGCTGTGGCAATGTGGCATAAGCGGTGAAGTTCAGTGTTTCAGTTGAGGTATTGCCTGCGGCATCGGTCACCGTCACGCTAATATCATGAGGTCCAGTGCTCAGACTGCTTAGCGCGCCAGCAGGCAGTTCGACGACCCAGTGACCATTCGTGTCTACCGTACCGGTATAGCTAATGCCATTAACGTCTACTTTCAGCACGACGCCCTGATTCGCCCCCGTCACACCGGTTGATCCTTCCAGAGTGAGAGCACCGTTGAGAGCAGTGATACCTAATGCATCATTAGTGAAATGGGTTTCAAACACCGGTACGGGTAGTGTTAAGGCGGCCGTGTAACTGCCACCCACCGTTGATTCGTTGCCATAGACATCGGATGCCGTGACGCTGATGGTGTGCAGGCCGCTGCCGAGGTCGAGCAGTTGTTGTGAAGTCAAGTCCAGCGACCAGTTGCCATCGGCGGTCACTGTGGCATTCACTGGCGTACCGCCATCGATGCTGACGGTCACCGTCTGACCGCCGCCAGTCAGATGGGTTGAGCCACGCAACACCTGGCCCACAGATTCGCTGGCTTCCGCAAGATTCAGTAAGCCATCAACAAACGGCGTGGTAATAGTGGGTGCAGGTACATTATTAATCGCCACCGTCAGTGACGTACCCGGCGCTTGCCCCGTGTTGCCCACGCCATCGGTCACCGTGACCGAAATTGGCCAGTTACCATCCGGCAAGGTGGCCAGCACGCTTCCCGAAAGCGGCAGACTCCAGGTGCCGTCACCGTTAATCGTTGCCTCAATAGGTGTGCCGTTTACATTCACAATCACATGAGTGGTGGCTGCGGTACCACCAAAGGTGACGGTTCCCCCCAAGGTAATCCCTGCAGCTACCTCATCTTTCGTCAGAATACTGTCGACTGCCAGTGACAGAGGGTTAATGGTCACCGTTGGCAAGCCAACAACAATGGCGGGAACGTCCAGCGAGGTCTCTGCACTGTTACCCGCTGCATCATGAATGATGACCACAATTTCATGGCCTGTCCCCGTACTGTTGCCCAGCGCAAGCAGCTGTACCGGAGTTAAGGTGGCAGTCCAGATACCGTTGGCATCTACGGTCGCGTTATATGGCACGCCGTTAATCGTAAGCTCAATGGTTTGTCCCTCACCGACCAGGCCCGTTGTACCTGACAGTACCTGTTCGACTCCAGCCTCTGCAATATCCAGCAGACCATCAACAAACGGCGTGGTAATCGTTGGGCTCAGCGTGGTGGTCAGCACCAGTTCGGCATCGGCAGAAATGCTAACCGGGTTCACGGCATCTTCGGTTGAAACACTGACCTGAATGATCCCATTACCCTGAGCCACCAGAACACCTGCCGGGATGGTGGCTGTCCAGGTTCCGTCGCCATTCAGCGTCACCGGCAGCCCTGTCAGCGTACCCACGCTGACGACCAGGCTCGCCCCAACAGGAAGGTTACCTACCGTACCGGTGATAACCTGTTCTCCTGTTGCTTCCAGACCATTCAGCAGCCCGTCAAGGAATGGCGTATCCAGCGTCAGCTCAGTAACGGCATGCACATCCACGTCAACGTTGAGGATTTGCTCCGTAGTGTTGCCGTAGGCATCCTTGACGGAGACACTGATCCCCAGTTCGCCGTCCACCAGCGCCAGCAGGTCAGCGCTCGGGATGGTGGTTGTCCAGTGGCCGGTTTCATTCACCTGCACGCTGTACACTTTGGCATCCTGTCCGCTACCCAGTTTAATATCCACGCTCAGATTGGCTGGCGCGGTGCCGCTAAGCACCAGCCCGGTCAGGGCATCGGCCAGGCTAAGGATACCGTCGGTCACCAGATTGGCATCGATGCTCAAGAACGGCGGTTCGCTGTGAACGGTGAACGTGTCACTGGCATTCGCAGTGTTGCCTGCTACATCATTGCCCGTCGCAGTAATGGTATTGCTGTTCTGCGGCAGATTTTGCGCATCAGCCTGCGGAATGTTGGCTGTCCAGTTACCTTCGCTGTCGACGGTCGCCAGATAGTCTTTTCCATTAACACTCACGGTAATGGTTTCACCGGCCGGAATATGCTTGCTGCTACCGGTGACGGTAATACCATTCGCATTTTGCGACTCGCTGTAGTCAATCATGTCATCGCTGGTGACCGGATTGATGATAATGGAAGGCAGATCGTCCCCACGGGCAATCACGGTAAAATCATGGGTGTTGTTGGCGACGTTGCCATAGATATCCGTGACCGTCACGCTGACCTGCTGTGGTCCATCACCGATGGTACCAACCAGGTTTGCAGGCACGTCATAGCTCCATTGTCCTCCCGTCACCGTCGCGTCAAAGGTCTGCCCGTTGAAGGTGATGGTGACGATCTGGCCATCCTGCACATTGGTGGTGGTGCCACTCAATTGCAGCACTTCGCCCAGTTCCTCAGTGTTCAGATAGTCATCACCGGTGATCGCATCCACGGTAATTGTCGGCAACGTGTCCACGTCTGTTCTGACTTCCACCTGGTGCGTCGTTTCGGTGACGTTGCCCGCTTTGTCAGTCAGCGTTGCCGTGACGGTATAGAATGCATCCGCCAGCCCCTGGGTTGCACTGGTTGGCAGGTCAAAGCGCCAGCTGCCGTCGTCCTGCACGGTCGCCAGGTAAGCAGGCAGCGTGTTATTGAAGATAATACTGACCTGCTGGCCCGCTTCATCCGGCGAGGCACTGCCCTGGAGGGTAACGGTTTGCTGAATTTCAGTCGGATTAATGACGTTGTCACCTGAAACGACAAAGTCCAGCGTCGGGGCGGTCAGGTCAACGATGGCGGAACTGTCAATGGTGCCGGTATTCCCCTGACCATTAGTCACCTCCACCGTGATGGTCAGACTGCCCTCGCCCAGGTTCTGTAATTGGGTGCTGGTCAGTGGCAGTTCCCAGTTCCCGTTGGTGTCCGCCGTGATGGCGTAATCCTGGCCGTTAAGGGTGACGGTCACCGTCTGCCCGGCACCGGTCGAGCCGGTGGTGCCGCTCAGTGTCTGACCATTGACGTTATGGGCTTCATCGTAGCTGAGGTAACCATCACCAAACGGCGTATTGATGGTCGGCTGCAATGAGCTGACAGACAGGGTGACATCGGTAGTGGCTGGCAGCGACGTATTGCCTGCGGCATCCGTCACGGTGGCCGTCAGCGTATAGACGCCGTTGACTACACCGGTCAGCGATCCGGCCGGAATATCCAGCGCCCAGCTGCCATTAGCATCCGTGATGGTGGTGAAGTAAGTCTGTCCATTGAACACCACGGTCACTGTCTGGCCGATCTGTGCTCCGACACTGCTACCGCTGATAGTGACATCCTGCGTGGCTTCGCTGGCATTGATCACGCCGTCGGTAGAAATCGCATTCAGAGAGATCGTTGGCGCAACCGTATCGACCGCGACACTCACCGGCTTGCTGCTGCTGTTCCCTGCGGCATCGGTGACGGTGACCACGAGGTTTACACCCGTTTGTGGCAGTTGCTGCAAGACGGCGGGTGACAGAGGAATGTTCCAGTTACCATTGCTATCAACCGTACCGGTATAGGTGGTTGTCCCAATCAATACGGAGACGGTCTGTCCTGCACCCGTCACGCCGCTGGTACCATGCAGCGTCTGCCCCTGTGAGGCTTCGCTGGCGTTCAATGTGCCATCGCCAAACGGGTTATCGACGCTGATGTTCGGCAGATTGTGGACCTGAATGTTCAACGTTGAACTGCTGGACACCGGATTACCGCTGGCATCCACTGCACTGGCGGTGACGGTCACCTGGCCATCAGGCAGCCCTGCCAGCGCGCCCGCAGGCACCAGCACACTCCATGCGCCGCCGCTGCCGACTATCGCCGAATAGTTGGTACCGTTAATATTCAGCACCAGCGAGCTGCCTTGCGCCACGTTGGCCGTATGGCCGGTGACAATCAGCGGCTGCTGCGCCTCAGCGGCATTGAGATAGCCATCGCTGATCGGATCGATACTGATCCCCGATGCCAGATTATTAATGGTCACATTGAGGTTATTGCTGGCCGGGTTACCTGCCGCATCGCTTACCGCAACGTTAATGGTGGTCTGATTATTGGGCAATGCCAGCAGTGCGCCGGACGGAATGCTGACACTCCAGCTGCCATCCGACTGCACCAGCGGGCTGAACACCTGATTACCAATAGTCACGGTCACCGTCCGGCCCGGTTCAACATGGGTGGTGGTGCCCGACAGCAACTGGCTGGTCTGCTGTTCCGCGCCGTCAACGATATTGTTACCGGCAAACGTATTCACCGTAATGGTTGGCAGATCGGCCGCATCCGCTTTCACCACCAGCGGGCTGGTGACAGTGGTGCTGTTCTGCGCCACATCCGTTGCCGTTACGCTGAGATCATTCGGGTAAGTACCATCCGGGATCGCTTGTAAATTGGCTGCCGGGATGTTGACCGTCCAGACGCCGCCACTCACGATGACCGGCGGATAGGTGACGCCGTGCAGAGTCACCACAATCGTGCTGCCGTTTTCCCCGGTGCCGCTGATCGCCAGATCGCTGCCTTGCTCTACCGCATTGAGCACACCATCACCCGCAACAGGATTAACGGTTACGTTCGGTGCCTGGGTATCAACGTTAAAGGTCGCGGTAATCTGAGACGGATTACCTGCCACATCGCTGACCTGCACCAGAAGACTGTTGCTATTCTGCGGTAATGCTGCCAGAGCGGTACCCGGCAGCACCACACTCCAGTTTCCGCTGCCATCAACAATACCGGTGTAGGTGATGCCTGCCAGCGTCACGGAAACGGTCTGACCGTCGCCAGAAACCCCGGTGCTTCCGGTGACGGTTTGTGCCGTACCTGCCTCCAGCGCATTGAGCACCGCATCACCGCCAAACAGAGGATTCACCGCCGCAACAGGCAGATTGGTCAGATGCACATCCAGCGTGCTGCTGCCGTTCACCACCGCTCCCGTCGCATCTTCACCCGAGACACTGACCACCAGCGGGCCATTGGTATAAGTGACCGTGCCTGGCTGTAGCGTTAATGTCCAGTTACCGTTGGCATCCACCACGGCGGTGGTCCCCAGCGGAATACCGTTCAGGCTGATCGTCAATACGGTGCCGGCATCGAAATTGGCCGAGGTCCCGCTGATCACCAGCGGCTGTAACGCTTCCTGCGCATTGAGGAAACCATCACCGCTGATCGGGCTGATCGCCAGGCCGGAAAGCAGGTTATTCACCTCGAAGCTGCCGGTTTGGGTGATCGTTGTATTGGCGCTGTTGCTGACAGACACGCTGTAGTTCTGCTGCCCGTTACTTAACGTTTCCAGCACAGTTGCCGGAATATCGATGCTCCATGCACCGCTGGCCAGCACCAGGCCGCTGTAGGTGACACCCCCTAAAGTGAGGGTAACGCGCTGCCCCTCTTCCACATTGGTGGTGGTCCCGGTCAGTTTCTGGCTGACATGCTGCTCTGCCCCATCAACAATACCGTTTCCGGTAAACAGATCGACGGTGATCGTCGGCTGCGTAGTATTGATCTGCACGGTGCCCGTCTTGATGGTTTGGTTACCCGCCGCATCGGTTGCCACCACGCTGACCGGATAGCTGCTACCCGTCAGGGCGCCCAGGTCAGTAGCGTCCACATCCACCGACCACTGTCCGTTAATACCGACAGTGGTCTGGTACGTTTTGCTGTTCAGCGTCACCACAATGGTTGCGCCATTTTCCCCCATACCGGTAATGGAGATGCCACTCTGCTGTTCGCTGGCGTTGATAATGTTGTCGCCGGTCACCGGATCCAGAGTCAGCAACGGTGCAGTCACGTCAACAACCAGATTGCTGGTTTGCGTTGAGGTATTGCCCGCCGGATCTTTTACCACCACGCTGATCGGGTAACTGGTGTTACCCAGCCCCGCGAGGTCGCCCGCAGGCACGCTGACCGACCAGTTGCCGTCACCATCAACGGTGGTGAGATAGACGTTGTTGTTCAGGGTAACGCGAACGCTGTCGCCTGCGGTTCCCGTGCCATTGATCGCCAGTGGCTGCGCCAGTTCGCTGGCATTGAGGTAGCCATCAGACACCACCGCGATATCAAACACCGGTGGCGTGGTATCCAGCACAATCGGACGCGGCAGCGTCACGCTGTCGCCACCTGCCGTTGTGGCGACAACCGACAGGGTATAACTGCTATCAGGTAAGCCGGTGAACGCCGTACCCGGAATGGTGGCGCTCCACTGACCGTCACTGCCAACCACCGCGGTGTAAGGCTGGTTATTGAAGGTGACGACCACGGTGGTGGTCCCCTCCGGCACACTACCGGTCACAATGATCCCGGCACCTGCCTCCTGCGCATTCACCACATCGTCACCGGCCACCGGATTGATTGTCAGCGGCGCACCGTCAACCTCAATCGTGCGAATCACGGTAGTGGTGTTGCCCGCCGTATCAGTACTGGTGACCTGGAGGGTGTTGCTGCCGCCCGGCAGCGCTTTCAGGTCGTTAACCGGCAGATCAATCGACCAGCTTCCGTTTGTTACGGTGACCTCATAGGTCTGGTTATTCAGTGTCACGCTGATGCGGTCACCGTTTTCACCTACGCCGCTGAGCGTCTGAATCTGATTCTGTTCCGCCTGACTGATGCGGTTATCCGTTGCCACCGCATTCAACGTCACCACGGGCGCAACGGTATCAACGGTATACGGGAAGCTCTGATTGATGCTGTTGCCCGCGCCGTCTTTGACTGTCACAGAGACATCGTTCGCACCCTGTGGCAGAGTTTGCAGCACAGCGGAAGGCACCGAAACGCTCCAGTTACCCAGCGTATCAACGGTGCCAGCATAGGTAATACCGCCAATGACAATGCTGACCGTCTGGCCTGCACCTTCCACGCCCGTCGTACCGCTCAGGGTCTGCGCATTCGCCGCTTCGGCCGCATTAAGATAATCATCCCCAAACAGCGGATTGACCTCCAGCAGGAAGCCCGGCAGTACTTCACTGTTCAGCGCATGCTCAACGGTGATGGTATTGCCATTGATATCAACGGTGCTGGCAGTGACTGTCAGCGTGGTATTGGTCAGATTTGCCAGGTCTGCTGGCGGAACCGTGACCGTCCAGCTGCCGTCACTGTTGGTGGTGGTGAGATAGAATTTTCCGCGGAACGACACCGATACAGAACTGCCTGAGGCAACAAAGCGGCTGAAACCGTGGATCGAGAGCGGCAACAGCGCCTCGGCGGCATTCAGCGTATTGTCGTCGCTGATCACCCCGATGGCGATGGCGCTGAAGGTATTATCAACGGTGAAGCTGCCATTGGTGCTGGCCGGGTTACCGGCAACATCGCTGACGCTGACCGTATAATTGTCCGTGCCATTTGCCAGATTATGCAGCGCCGAGGCCGGAACCAGTACGCTCCAGCTGCCATCAGACAGCACAAAGCCGGTGTACTGGCTACCGTTCAGGCTGACCGTGACCGTCTGGCCCGCCTGGACATTGACGGTATTCCCGGTGACAAACTGAGACAGCCCTTTTTCCGCACCGTCGAGGATATTATCATCCGCAAACGCACCGACTGTGATGCCCGGCAGTGAACCGCTGCCCGCAATGACCGTCAGTGGCTGGCTGCTACTGCCGGTGTTACCGGTGCTGTCTGTAGCTGTCGCTGTCACGGTATAGGTGCTATCGGCCAGACCCGACACCACGTTAGCAGGAAGCGTCACCGTCCAGTTACCGTCAGGTTGCACAGTGGCCGGGTAATCCACATTATTCACACGCACGATCACGCTGGCACCCGGTTCCGTGGTACCGGTAATATCCAGTGCCGCATTGTGCTCCAGCGCATTGAGGTAGCCATCGCCGGAAATCGGGGCAACCGTTACAGGCGTTGAGGCAGTATCAAGGGTGATCGGCACCAGCGTAGTCGCTTCGTTCCCGGCGCTATCGCGCGCGGTGACGCGGATATCGTATTGACCATCCGCGAGCGTTTGCAGCGTCGAAGGCGCAATACTCAAGCCCCAGCTGCCATTACCGTCTGCGGCAGTGGTATAGGTTACACCATTCAGCATTACGGTAATGATGCTGCCCGCTTCCGCCGTACCCGATAGCGCCAGCGGCTGGCCCTGCTCGGTGCGGTTAACGACGCCATCTACCGCAACCTGATTCACATCCGGTGCAAGCGTCCCGGTGTCTACGTTAATGCTGGCATTATGCGTCACCACATTGCCTGCGGCATCGCGCACCGTGACAATCAAATCGTTACTATTCTGCGGCAGCGCCTTCAAATCGGCTACAGGTACGTTCACACTCCAGGCACCGGTGGTGGTATCCACCGTGGCAAGATAGGTGTTCCCGTTAAGCTGCACGCTGACAGTCTGATCCGGCAGCGTCAATCCGGTATTGCCCGTAATCGTCTGCGGCGAGTTTGACTCGGTCAGATTAAGAATATTATCGCCGCCAAATGCGGCATTGACGGTGACATTGTCCGGGAAGTCAGTCCGTACACCCAGAGTCACTGTTGCGCTGACGCTACTATCGTCTGCTGAAGTGACTAAGACATTATAATTATTGTTGGCGATCCCTATCAGGTCAGCAGCAGGGATCTCAGTGCTCCATTTACCGTCTGGCCCTACGGTGGCGCTATAGATTTTACCGTTGAAGATGATGTTTAACTCAGTACCTTGCAGATTCTGACTGCTGCCGCTAACGATGACTGGTGATTGTGCTTCCGTCGCGTTGATCCAGTTATCACCACTGATCGGTGCAATGGCCAGCGTCACGACGGCCGGATCGTTGGCCACGGGATAATTGCCGCTATACAGGGCACTGATACCGGCATTATTGGACACGGACACACCGTAATTCACAAACTCACCGTTAGTCAGCCCCGCCAGTGCATCAGCAGGAATGATGACACTCCATAACCCCCCTGCCAGCACTGTCGTCGAGTACTGCTCGCCGTTGAACGTGACGATCAGAGGCAGGCCTTCCTCAACGTTGAACACGCGACCGCTCAGCGCCTGATCGACACCCAGTTCTGCATTTTGCAGAATGTTGTCTCCGGCAAAGTCATTCACCTGGATCGACGGCTGGCTGCCCGGCTCAACGGCCAGCGTCACATTACCGAATACCGTCGTTTCGTTTCCGGCTGCATCGGTTGCCACCACTCTGATCGGGTAGCTTCCATCGGCCAGCGCGGCTTTGTCTGCGTCAGAAAGGACAATGCTCCATGTGTTATTGTTACCGGCGCTGGTCTGGGTCAGTTCCCGCGTACCGATAAACACGCGAATAATGCTGCCCTCTTCTGCCGTGCCCTGGAGGGTCAGGGTAGCCAGTTCAGCAGGGGAAACGTAGTTATCGTCAGTGACAGGCGTCAGCGTGACGTTGGTCGGTGCCAGCGTATCCACCGTCAGCGGGAGAGTGGCTTCAGCGGAGGTGTTACCGTATTTGTCGGTGGAGGTGACAATCAGGTCGTTATTACCCTGATCGAGCTGTTGTAACGCCGACGCCGGGATATTCACACTCCAGACGCCGTCAGAATCCACAGGAACGGTATACGTCTGCCCATCCAGAGAAACGGTTACAGACTTACCCCCCACGCTGTTGCCAGTGATGACCAACGGTTGCGTGATATCGGCAGCATTCAGCGCGCTGTCAAACGGCGCGACGGTGACAACCGGAGGGGTATTATCCACTGTCACCTGGATTGTGTTGATACCCGTGTTACCCGCCGGGTCGGTGACGTTCACCACCAGCGGTAATGTCCCTTGCGTTGGATCTGTTACTGACCCCGCCGGAATAGTGACAGTCCAGCTCCCGTCGTTATTGACCGTGCCAGGGTAGTTCGTACCGTTAAAATCGATCGAAACGGTCTGATTCGGGCCTGTCACACCGGTATGCCCGGTGACAGTCTGCGGCTGACCGATTTCCGCGCCGCTTAACACGCCATCGCCAAACGGCAGATCAACCTGCACGACAGGCGCAGTGGTGATCACATCCACCGAAACCGTGGTGCTGTTTTCAATAACGGTGCCATTCGCCAGCGTAATGCTGGCAACGATCAGATTCGAGCCCTGTGGGAGCTGTTGCAGGTCGGCAGACGGCACCGTGACCGTCCAGCTGCCGTCAGCCTGAGTGACAGCAGGATAACTGTGCCCGCCGAGGGTAACAGATACCGCAGTGCCTACAGGTACACCGCTTGCAGACCCTTGCAGAATGAGCGTTCCCTGTGCTTCATCCGCACTCAGATAGCCATCGTCACTGACTGGCGACGTAATGCTGACGCTTGGGGTGGCGCTTGCCTGCACGTTGAAATTGTGAGTAGCGTTGGCAGAAATACCGCCTGTGTTGGTCACCGTCGCAGAAGCTGTCGCACTGCCCGTGGACAGCAGGGTAAGATCGGCCGCCGGGACCGACACGCTCCATGCACCGTCAGCATCAACCGTCCCGGTGTAGGTCTTCCCGTTCAGCGTAACCGTCACGGTTTGCCCTTGCTGCACGTTAACCGTCGTGCCGCTCAGGGTCTGTGCGGTCAGTTTTTCCGCGCCGTCGAGCACATCGTTACCGGCAAAAATAGCAATGGCAATTTGCGGCACATTTGCTGCCGGAGAGGTTTCAACAGTGAAGTTATGCGTATCGTTGGCCGACTGACCTGCCGTGTTGGTCACCGAGGCTGAAATGGTCGCTGAACCGTTCGCCAGCGCCTCTAAGGCCGAAACCGGCACAGCCACACTCCAGCTGCCGTTGGCCTGGACCGTGGCGTTATAGGTGACGCCGTTCAGGATAATCACCACCGTTTGTCCGGCCTGCACGTTGGTGGTGGTGCCGCTTAACAGCTGGGTGGTCTCTTTTTCAGCGGCGCTCAGAACGTTATCGCCAGCAAAGGTGCCGATGGTCAGTGTCGGTGTGTTAACCGGGGGGGTGGGCGGATTCGTCCCGCCGCCGTTATCGCCATCATTACCACCGCCGCCACCACCACCACCACCAAACGCGGCGGCACCCACCCCTACCAGACCAAGCGCACCCAGACCCGCCGCCGTGACAAGGCCAGGGCCGGCACCGGTATCGGCCAGCAGCAGGGGTTCAATACTGCCTAAAGATTCATACGTTGGCGTTAACGCCATTGCCGTTTGCGCATCGGCAAACTCGTTGGTCACCGGGAACAGGGCATGTTCCGGCGGTTTAACCCCGTCATCGAACACCAGTTCGCTGTGATCGCCATCGACGTCATCGAAGAAGAACTGCTGGTAGCGTACGGTGGTGCCATCTTTCATGTGCAGGATGAGGTCGTTACCCTGGCGCTCGTATTCGGCCACCATTTCGCGTGTGCCATGCACTTTGACAATGCTGGGTTGATTGAGAAGAACGGTCCTGGACGAGCCCGCATTGGCCTGGGAAAGGATCGATCCATCGTCGCGTGAGAGAATATCTACGCGGCCATCATTGAGCTGTGCCATTTTAGTAACCTCATGTACACCAGATAACAGGATTTAAAAGCTCAACGCGTGAAAGTGAAAAAAAACTTCACTTTCTTCTCACGTTAAACAAAATTTTTCACGCCGTGTTGGGCGTTACCTTTCACCTGATGCACAGTCAGAGAGTGATTCCCCCTGAACAAAATGGCTCAAACTTACCAGAACTGACTTATTTTTTGTTTACGTCCTTACACACATATAATTAATAAAACGAATGTTTGGCTTGATAAAAATCCATCGTTACGATTAATTATTTTAATTTAATGGTTTAGTACAGGAACCGATAAATTGTCAAAAAATGCTGGAAAAATAATGCCAGCACGGATTAATGATCTGATTTAGTTACCAGAAAAAAAATTCTGATGACACCCATTTAGACACCTTTTGACATAAAGGTGACTCAACGCAGGTAATCACGCAGGGTTAATGACGCGAAAATTTCATGTTGATTCGTGACCGTAAGCACAAGGGGAGTGCGGTTAAAAAACCGCCAGGAACATATTATGCGCGGTAATCAAAAACGGCTTTTTACGTGCTCAGCCAATAATTTGAGTTAATGCTAAACCCTCCCCTCCAGCCAGGAGTCTTCTTAAAATTTGGCTTTAAGGGACCATTCCGATTCACCCCCCTATTTATCCAGGTTATTAACCTTTCCCTTCCTGTCTTTTTGCGTTGTAGTCTGCCCCGGCATCGCCTTCGCAGGCAGGGTTTATCTTCTTAACTGGCAACAATTGTGGTAAAAAATGGGGTTGATTACGCGACGGGCAAAATGGATAAAATGACGACACTGGAAGACCCTGCCTCAGAGGCGAAAGCGCTGGCAACACAGCGTGCCACGCGCGCAGTATTTTTAATCGCCGGTATCGGTATGGCCTCCTGGGCTCCCCTGGTTCCTTATGCGAAAGACCGCGCCCTGTTAACCGACGGCTCCCTGGGTACGTTGCTACTGTTTCTTGGCCTGGGCTCGTTGATTGCTATGCCGCTGACCGGGATGCTGGTCGGCCGTCTGGGCTGCAAACGCGTGATTGCGACCGGCAGCCTGTTGTTGCTGCTAATGTTGCCCCTGCTGGCAACGCTCTCTACCCCCTTTACGCTGGCACTGGCACTGATGATCTTTGGTGCCGCCATCGGCCTGATTGACGTGGCGATGAATATCCAGGCCGTCGAAGTGGAAAAAACTGCCCGCAAAGCGATGATGTCCGGGTTCCATGGTTTCTTCAGCGCAGGCGGGATTGTTGGGGCCGGGCTGGTCAGTGCCGCGCTGGCGCTGGGCGCCTCTCCGTTGGTCTCCATCCTGATGATTAATGTCTTGCTGGTCCTGCTGTGGTTGTACTGCCAGCGGCATCTGCTCAGCCAGCGTTTGCACCAGCCGGATACGCCGCTGTTTGTTGTGCCGCGCGGCTGGGTGCTGTTCCTTGGCGTACTCTGTTTTATTCTGTTTTTGACCGAGGGTGCCATTCTTGACTGGGGCGCGCTGTTCCTGACCCATAGTCGCGACCTGCCCGCCGCGCAGGCCGGGCTGGGTTACGCGGTATTCTCCATTGCCATGACCATTGGCCGCCTGTTTGGCGACCGCATCGTCAACGTTTTCGGCCGCACGGCGACGCTGTTCTGCGGCTCCTTATGTGCAGCGGCTGGACTGGTGCTGGCGGTGGCGATACCGGATGCGATCTGGACATTGATCGGTTTCCTGCTGGTCGGGTTTGGTGCTTCTAACGCCGTGCCGATTATGTTCAGCGCGGCGGGAAAACAGCAGGTGATGCCTGCCAATCTGGCGATCGCGGCAATGACCACTATCGGTTACGCCGGCATTCTTGCGGGGCCTGCGTTGGTCGGTTTTATTTCACAATTATCCAGCCTGTCCGTCGCATTTAGCGGCATTGCGGCGCTGCTGTTGGTCGTCGCTGCCAGCGCCCGACAGATTACTCGTTAACCGGGGTTTTACTGCATGTTGCCTTATAAATTTCCACTGACTTCCGGCAATGTTTCGCGCTTCTTTGCGTTGTTTATTCTGGTGCTGGTACTGGCAACCGGATTTATGATCCACAATGCAGTTAACGCCTGGCTGACAGAAAAGCGCTACGCGATGGCTGATATTACCCACGCGATGCAAAAGCGCATTGATACTTATCGCTTCGCTACCTGGCAGATTTATGAAAACCTGGCGGCCAATGCGGCGGGCACCTCTGGCAACAGTTTGCAGGAAACTCGCCTGCGTCAGGATGTCTATTATCTGGAAAAAACCCGGCGTAAAACCGAAGCGTTAATTTTTGGTTCGCACGACAGCGGCACGCTGGATATGACACTGCGCATGTCCAACTATCTCGATACCTTATGGGGCGCCGAGAACAGTACCTGGTCGATGTATTTCCTCAACGGGCAGGACAACAGCCTGATCCTGGTCTCTACCCTGCCGTTAAAAGATATGGCTTCACGCTATAAAGAGAGCGCCATCAGCAACATCGTTGAGGCGCGCCGCGCCGAGATGCTGCAACAGGCGAATGCGCTGGACGAGCGTGAGAGCTTTTCGCCACTGCGCCGCTTTACCTGGCAGAATGACCACTACTTCACCGTGCGCACCACCTTCAATCAGCCTGGGCATCTGGCGACCGTGGTGGCTTTCGATCTGCCGGTGAACGACATTATTCCGCTGAATATGCCGCTGGAAAATTTCCAGCTCAAGCAGGACACCACTCCGGTTGCCGAAGGGGATGATAATCAGGACAGCAGCAACAGCACCCGCATCAGTTGGGTCAACCCTAATATCGAAATTGCCGGTTCACTGGCCAGCACCCCCTTACAGCTGATCTATCGTGTACCGATAAACGGTTTAGTGGTAGATACGTTGCGTAATCTGCTGTGGCCGCTGCTGGCTAACCTTGCGCTGCTGCTGATGTCGCTGGCTGGCCTGTTTCTGCTGCGTCAGCAGTCGCTGCGCCCCAGTGAGAATCAGAGCGCGGAGCTGGAGTCGTTGCGTCTGTTGAACGAAGAGATTGTCGGGACGCTGCCGGTGGGGCTGCTGGTGTATGATTTTGCCAATAACCGCACCATTATCAGCAATAAAATTGCCGAACACCTGTTGCCGCATCTCAATCTGCAAAAGATCATCAATATGTCCGATCAGCATCAGGGCGTGTTGCAGGCCACGGTCAACAATGAGGTGTATGAGATCCGCCATGCCCGCAGCATGATTTCACCGCATACGCAGGTGTTTATGATGCGCGATCAGGATCGTGAGCTGTTGGTGAACAAAAAACTGCAAAAAGCGCAGCAGGTGCTGGATAAGAATCATCAGTCACGCCAGCAGCTGTTGCAGAATCTCGGCCACGCGTTGCAGCGTCCGCTGAGCAGGGTGATCGCCAGCCTGCAAGCGCTGGCATCAGCGCACCCGGATGAACAGGTGGGTACGTCGCTGGACGCCTCGCAGGCTCTCAGCCGTCTGGTTGATGATATTGTGCTGCTGAATCAGTTGGAAACCCTCGACTGGACACCGGATGCAGGCAGTTTCAATCTGCAAACCCTGCTGGATGAACTGGCGAGCGAGCTGCTGCCCGTCATGCGCCGCAAAGGTCTGACGCTGATGATCGCCAATCACCGCAGCAGCGATGAGACACGTTTTGGCGATCGCCGGGCGATCCGTAAGATCCTTTCTACGCTGCTGCACTATGCCGTGACCACCACCACGTGGGGCCGGGTGAGCATGACCGTTAGCGCCCCGGACGAACGCCCGGATCGCCTGACGATTGAGATTGTTGATACCGGCGCGGGTCTTTCCGCTGACGAAATGTCGAATACTGATTTCCCCTACCTGGGTGAGACTCATCAGGACCGTTATGGTCAGGCCTCTGGCATGGCCTTCTTCCTGTGTAAACAACTGTGCAAACAGTTAGGCGGCCACCTGGAAATCAGCGCCAGCCCGGATATCGGCACACGCTACAGCATCCAGCTCCATACCCCGCTGGAACCTCAGCTGGAGCAGGAGGAGAAGCTGCTGGAGGGCGTCAATGCCCTGATTGATATTACCGTTGATGACGTGCGTAAAATCGTCGTTCATCAGCTTGAAGACTGGGGCGCGAATTGCATTACGCCAGACGAACGTTTCTCCGGTCAGGAACACGATGTACTGGTCACGGATGAACCTGAGCACTTAACACCGTGGTCATTACTGCTCACCAGTGATGAACCCGGTTTCAGCCAGATTTCATCCAATCAGTACCGGGTCAATTTCAATATCAGTAGCGCGATGCAGGATGCGCTGCTGACATTGATTGAACAGCAGCTGGCTCAGGACGAGCTGGGGGACGAAAATGCGGAACAACAGGAAACGGCTCAACTCTTCGCCAGTGGTTACTTTCAGCTTTTCGTCGATACAGTACCCGATGATGTCAAGAGACTGTATAATGAGGCCGCAAACAGGGACTTTATTGCGCTTGCTCAGACTGCGCATCGGCTGAAAGGCGTGTTTGCCATGTTAAATTTGCTACCCGGCAAGCAGTTTTGTGAAACGTTAGAACATCACATTGAACAGTGTGACGATTCAAACATTGAAAATACCACCAGTGAAATTGACAATTACGTCAATGACCTGCTGCAGCAAGGTAACCAATAATATGAACAACCTGAATGTCATTATTGCCGACGATCACCCTATTGTTCTGTTCGGCATTCGTAAGTCGCTCGAACAAATTGAATGGGTCAATGTTGTCGGTGAGTTTGAAGACTCCACAGCATTAATTAACAGCTTGTCTAAGCTTGATGCCAACGTTCTGGTGACAGATTTGTCTATGCCAGGCGAAAAATATGGCGATGGCATTACGTTGATCAAATACATCAAGCGTCACTATCCTGACCTGTCGATTATTGTTCTGACCATGAACAATAACCCGGCCATTCTCAGTGCAGTGCTGGATCTGGATATCGAAGGTATTGTACTGAAACAGGGCGCGCCAACCGACCTGCCTAAAGCTCTGGCAGCATTGCAGAAAGGCAAAAAATATACGCCGGACAGCGTGGCAAAACTGCTGGAGAAAATCAGCGCGGGTGGTTACGGCGACAAACGTCTGTCACCGAAAGAGAGCGAAGTGCTGCGCCTGTTTGCTGAAGGCTTCCTGGTGACCGAAATTGCCAAGAAACTGAACCGCAGTATCAAAACGATCAGTAGCCAGAAGAAATCAGCGATGATGAAACTGGGTGTGGATAATGATATTGCGCTGCTGAACTATCTGTCATCAGTGAGCATGTCACCAGTTAAAGATTAAGTTTAGTGCGAATGACGGGGCGACCGGAACAAATGGTCGCCCCTTCTGTAGGGGCTGACCTTCTGTTTCGGTCAGCCCGTCCAGCCGACGATATTCATCTCAATGACTGACCTTCTGTTTCGGTCAGCCCTTATCTTCAGCTCTTCTCCCTGCCCTTCCTTGCCCGCTCCGCATATAACGTCAACGCCTGCTGTAACGTATCCATTGTCACGGGCTTCGACAGACAGTTGTCCATTCCTGCATCAATACAGCGCTGCTTCTCTTCCGCTAACGCATTCGCCGTCACGCCCACCACCGGGAAAGTTTTCCCCAGTTCGCGTAAACGTCGCGTCAGACCATAACCATCCAAATTCGGCATATTCACGTCGGTCAACACGATATCAATATCGTTACGGCTAATCACGTTCAGCGCATCAAGGCCATCGCGCGCCGTTTTCACCCGGTAGCCAAGCGACCCAAGCTGATCGGACAGCAGCATACGGTTGATCGGATGATCGTCGACCACCAGGATCAGGATGTCATCATGCGTAGCGATTTGCGCTTCTTTCGCCTGTACCGCCATTAGCCCTTCTGGCTGATCCGCCTCCACGCGGTAGATCCTTCCCAGCAGTGAAGGTAATTCGTGCGGCGTGGTGGTGGCACAAACCCAGTGCCCTGCGCCCAGATGTTGTGGTGCATCATTATGGCGACTGTCAAAGCGGATGGTGGCACGTACACTCTGCACCGGCAGGAAATCATGATCGGTAATAATGACGTCATCTGCCGCCGCCTCACCTTCGTAGCGCTCCACCTGAATACCGTTTTCCCCCAGCAGGCGCGTCAGGAAAATGGCCAGCTGCTCGTTACGCAATGCCAGCCAGCACTGTTTATCATGCAGGCTATCCTGCAACTCGGGTGCCACCGCCCGGCTGTTATACAGCGGAATGCGGATAATAAACTGGCTGCCCATGCCAGGCTCAGAGTCGACCTCGATATCGCCGTCCATCATATTGATCAGCTTCTCACAGATAGCCAGCCCCAGCCCGGTTCCCTGGAAGTTACGCTGCACGCCGCTGCCGACCTGGAAGAACGGGTCAAACAGACGCGTTAACTCCTTCGCCGGGATCCCCACGCCGCTGTCGCGTACGCGAAAAGCCAGATATCCATCTTTCACATAAACCTGCAAGATGATCCCGCCAGTATGGGTGAACTTAATCGCGTTATTCAGCAGGTTGGAGATCACCTGCTGCAAACGCATCGGGTCACCCTCCAGCGTGGCAGGAACATCGCTGTCGACAAAGCACCACAGCGTCAGACGCTTCTTCACTACCATCGCCAGATAGTTTGAGGTGATATGCGCCACCACTTCACGCGGGGAGAACTCAGCAGGTTCAATTTTCAGCTGCTCGGACTCTATCTTGGAGAAGTCGAGGATATCGCTAATGATTTTAAGCAACAGGCTGGAGGAGTTGTTCATCGCTGTCACCAGTGACTCAACACCCGACGGCAGAGACTTGGTTTGCAGCAGATCGAGGTTACCGATAATGCCGTACAGCGGCGTACGCAACTCGTGGCTGACCGTCGCCAGGAACATGGATTTAGACTGGCTGGCCTGCTCTGCGGCCTGGGCCATCTCCTGTAATGACTCTTCCATTTTGACACGAGCACTGACGTCAACCAGCACGCAGATCGCCACATTCTCATTGCGGTAGCGCGAATGGACAAAGCTGATTTGCAGGTTGGTATTACTGCCCGTCAGCACATCGACAAAGTTAACCTGCTGCCCGCAGATAATCTCGGTTAAACGCAGCCGATCTTCCTGGGTCAGCATGGTGAGATAATTATGGGCTAGCTCATTACTGAGGATGTTGGTGCCATCGCTGGTGCGTAAAATACAGATCCCGACCGGGGCCGAGGCGACAATTTTACGGTTAAACTGCTCGTGTTCTTCCAGCCGATGGGCGTTATCTTCGGCGGGAAGAAACATTCTGCGTTCAAACAACCATGCCAGCGTGAACAGCACAATCGCACTGATCAGGTTCAGCAACAGGGCGTTGATAATCAAAATTTTCAGCCGTTCGATCATCACATTCGTCGGCACCGAGTAGACGATACTGAGCGAAGACGGCGACAGACTTTTCTTCATAATCAGTTGATTGTAGCCGGCAACATAACCAAACCATGCGGCATCATCGGGCAGATCGTCCGCCGAGAAATCCGGGCCATTACGCGCGGAAGAGAGCAGCCGCTGATTATTCTGATCCACCAGCGTAGCGGTCACCGGCAGGCTGCCCGGCAGGATCAGGTCTTCCATTCGGATACTCTGTTCGATACCCAACAGGGCCGTGACCTTATTCGCCACGTACACAGGCGTGATCATGTAGTAATAGCCGATGCCAGGCTGCGCCGCCGGAGAGATCCAAAACAGACTGTTTTTACGCTCGTCGTCATTGCCATTACGATATTTCAGGATGCGTTCGCGCAGCGATTTCAACGTTCGCTCACGATCGACCGACACCGTTCCCAGGCCGAAATCCGCCAGGCAGGTGCTCTCACCACCGATAAAAAACACCCGATTCAGTTCATAGGCAGAAGCGAAATTCTCTTTCCAGAAATTCAGGAAATAACTGAGGGGTTCCAGCGAGTTACGCCAGGTATTGCTCATCGCATTACAGTCGGAATCGGCATACAGCGGGTAGAACTGCGGCGGCGACGCTTTACCGGAGGAGATACCGCTCAAGGCATCAGGCGTGCTGGTCGTGGTATTCAGGCGATTTTCAGCAATGAACTTCAGCTCGCGCATTACATCTGCCGAGTGACGCACGTACCACTGCGCCTGGTCATAGCTGGTATTAAACTCCTGACGTACCTGCGATTCTCTTTCGTGTATGACGTTAATGATATAGAACGTGGTCAGCAATGCGCCCAGCGTCCACAGCATCAACGCCAGGGCGCGGAACAGATAGCGGGAAATCTTTAACGTCGTTCGGAAAGAGACAAGATATTTCAAGCGTAACCCACTGGCAGCCATAACGGACAAAAGAAAATGATTGCCGATACAGTAGCGTCAGCATGGTAAAAAAGCCAGTTATCAGCACGCCCGCAGCCCGCTATTTCAGTGATTTTCAGCCTGTTCCCAGGCATCTTTGCGCCACTCCGTCGGCGTTTTACCCGTGATGCGGCGAAACTCACGATTAAAGTTGGATTTGGTCTGGAAACCAACGCTCTCCATCACCTCAATCACCGTTTGCTGGTTGCCCGCAAGCCGCTCTCCCGCCTCACGGATACGCCAGCCATTCACATACTGAGACACACTCTGCTGATGGAGGGTATTCACCGCAGCGGAGACCTGCCGCGTCGGAATTCCGGCTTTGCGCGCCAGTCGTGCAAGATTCAGTTGAGGTTCCCGGTACAGTCCGGCCTGCATCAGTGCATCAATACGGGCCATAATATCCGGGTCTTCTGCGCGGGCTTCCCGCACCACTTTGACGACAGGCGCTGCAGCGGGCGATCGGCCTAACAGCAGCAGCAACGACATTACAGCCGCGATGGTGAGATTGCCGGCCAACAAAAGCGCCGGGGTTCCCGCCGCCGCCGCAAACGCCATCAGCCAGGACACGGTGACATCCAGTAAAGCCACCACGACCAGCAATAACGCCAGCAGACGCCAGCCCTGCAACGTCAGAATGCTCTCGCTCAGTGCCGCCTCCGGCAGCACATCGCTGCCCGATTGCAGCCGCAGCCACATCAGGGCGGCACAGCCCAGCCAGATAGCGGGCAGCAGCCAGTCAATTCCCTGCGGCAGCCACAGCACGCAGGCGATCATCAGCACGACCACCAGAGCGCTGCGCCATGCGCGTATGCTCTGCCCGGTGGCCTGCGCCAGCGCCAGACGGCACATCAGCGGCAGTGCCGACGCGGTGATGGGCTGCAACCCGTGCCACACCTTTTCCCCAGGCAACATGATAGCCAGCCCGGCAATCAGACTGTGTACCAGGCACAGCCACAGCAGCAGTTGAAACAGGTGGCCCATGTCACGGCGCTGCACCAGCAGCAGCACGCACACCAGACTGAGCAAAAAATTAACCGGTATCAGCATAGGACTCTATCGCGATCGAGGACGCCTGGCGCCTGTAATCTCCTGATAATAGGCTTTTTCTACACGATGAGTGAATATGATGCGTTTAATTATTTCCATAATGTTATGGGCACTGAGCCTCCCGGCCTGGTGCTATTCCGTCGGCAGCCAGCAGGAAGCGATCGTCGATAGCCAAAGCGCCCGCACGCTGAATGTGCGTATTTTTTACCCCAGCCACAGCGATCAGACTCCTCAGATGCAGGCAGCAAGCGGCGTCTTTTCGGGCTTCTCTGCTATCGCTAGTGCGCCACTGGCACCGGGCCGTTTCCCGCTGATTGTGTTGAGCCACGGCAGCGGAGGTAATAATGCCAGCCTCGCCTGGCTGGCCGTTCCTCTGGCAGCGCGCGGTGCCATCGTGATTGCCGCCAACCATCCCGGCAGTACCACGGGGAATTCCAGCCCAAAAACCGATCTGACCCTTCAGATAACCGATCTCTCTTTTATGCTGACCCACTATCTTCAGGCCCCACGTTGGCAGCGGGCGATTGATGCCGAAAAAATCGGGGCAATTGGCCACTCTAAAGGCGGATACAGCGTGCTGGCGCTGGCCGGTGCCCGTACCAACCGCCAGCAGATGAACCACTACTGCCAGACGATGCCACAGATGCCCGACTGTCAGTTTTACTATCGTGATGGCGTCAGACTGGAAAACACCAACGACCAGCGCCTGGCGGCCAGCTATCGCGATGTGAGAGTAAAGTGGGTGATAGCGATCGATCCGGGCATGAGCTACGTGCTAACCCGCAGCAGTCTGGATAACATCCACATCCCGCTGCTGACTATTGCCGCAGACTATTTTATTCGCGCCACCGGGAAGATGACGCTCGGCGTGGATCGCCTTAAGTTGCCGCTGATCACACTGCCTGATGCCGGGCACTTCGACTTCCTGCCGCTGTGCCAGCCGAAAGCCGCAGCGATTCTGGCAGAGGAAGGAGAGGCCTTTATTTGTGAAACCCCGAAGGCACAGAGGGAAGCGATCCACCAGCAAACCCTGGCCGCCGTCAGCCAGTTTATGCAAAACCACGGTTTCCTCGCTCCCCGGAACGCAGAGTAAGCCCTGTTTTTCAGGCAAAAAAAAGCCGGTTCATCATGAACCGGCTTTTTTATCAGGCGCTTAACGATTACTCGTCATCAGCCTCTGGTGCTTCGTCGTCGCTTTCCACTTCCGGGGCGATGTCGTCATCCCCTTCCGCGACGCTGCCGTCGATAGCATCAAGTTCATCTTCCGCTACCGGTTCAGCCACACGTTGCAGGCCGACCACGTTTTCATCTTCAGCGGTACGGATAAGGATAACACCCTGGGTGTTACGCCCTACCACACTCACTTCAGACACGCGGGTACGCACCAGCGTACCGGCATCGGTGATCATCATGATCTGATCGCTATCGACAACCTGTACCGCACCAATGACCGGCCCGTTACGTTCGGTGACTTTAATCGAGATCACGCCCTGCGTCGCACGCGACTTGGTTGGATACTCGGTATTCGCCGTACGCTTACCGTAGCCGTTCTGCGTCACGGTCAGGATGGCACCATCGTCACGCGGAACAATCAGTGACACCACGCGATCGCCTTCTGCCAGTTTGATGCCGCGCACGCCAGAGGCGGTACGACCCATCGCACGAACAGCGCTCTCTGCGAAGCGCACCACTTTACCGGCGGCGGAGAACAGCATGGCTTCATCGCTACCGTTGGTCAGTGACACGCCGATCAGTTCGTCGTCATCACGCAGATTGACGGCAATGATACCGGCGCTGCGTGGGCGGCTGAACTCTTTCAGGGCGGTTTTCTTCACAGTACCGCTGGCGGTCGCCATAAAGATGTTGAAGCCTTCTGCGTACTCACGTACCGGCAGGATCGCGGTGATACGTTCGTTGGCTTCCAGCGGCAGCAGGTTGACGATTGGACGTCCACGTGCACCACGGCTGGCTTCCGGCAGCTGATAAACCTTCATCCAGTACAGACGGCCACGGCTTGAGAAGCAGAGGATGGTGTCATGGGTGTTGGCGACCAGCAGGCGGTCGATAAAGTCTTCTTCTTTAATACGTGCAGCCGATTTGCCTTTACCACCACGGCGCTGCGCTTCGTAATCAGTCAATGGCTGATACTTCACGTAGCCCTGATGCGACAGGGTGACCACAACATCTTCCTGGTTGATCAGGTCTTCGATGTTGATGTCGGCACTGTTAGCGGTGATTTCGGTACGACGCTCATCGCCGAACTGATCGCGGATCAGCTCCAGCTCTTCGCGGATCACTTCCATCAGACGCTCGGAACTGCCCAGAATGCGCAACAGCTCTGCAATCTGTGCCAGCAGCTCTTTGTACTCATCAAGCAGTTTTTCATGCTCAAGTCCGGTCAGTTTCTGCAGGCGTAAATCAAGGATCGCCTGAGCCTGCTGCTCGGTCAGATAGTACTGACCATCGCGGATACCGAACTCATCTTCCAGCCACTCAGGGCGGGCTGCATTGTCACCGGCACGTTCCAGCATCGCGGAAACATTACCCAGCGCCCACGGACGCGCAATCAGGCCTGCTTTCGCTTCAGAAGGTGAAGCGGCACGACGGATCAGCTCGATAATCGGGTCGATGTTCGCCAGCGCCACGGCCAGAGCTTCAAGGATATGAGCACGGTCACGCGCTTTGCGCAGTTCGAAAATGGTACGACGGGTAATGACTTCACGACGGTGACGCACGAAGGCTTCAAGAATATCCTTCAGCGGCATAATCTTTGGCTGGCCCTGGTGCAGTGCCACCATGTTGATGCCGAAAGACGTCTGAAGCTGGGTCAGTGAATACAGATTGTTCAGAACCACTTCGCCAACGGCATCGCGCTTCACTTCGATCACAATGCGCATACCGTCTTTGTCAGACTCATCGCGCAGGGCGCTGATGCCTTCCAGACGTTTTTCTTTTACCAGTTCGGCAATTTTCTCAATCAGGCGCGCTTTGTTCACCTGATAAGGAATTTCATGCACGATGATGGTTTCACGGCCGGTCTTCGCATCCACTTCCACTTCACCACGGGCGCGGATGTAAATTTTGCCACGGCCCGTGCGATAGGCTTCTTCAATGCCACGGCGGCCATTGATGATAGCGGCGGTCGGGAAGTCCGGGCCTGGGATGTGCTCCATCAGCCCTTCGACGGTAATGTTTTCGTCGTCGATGTAGGCCAGACAGCCGTTGATCACTTCGGTCAGGTTGTGCGGAGGAATATTCGTGGCCATCCCGACGGCGATCCCTGAGGAACCGTTAACCAGCAGGTTGGGAACGCGGGTCGGCATAACTTCGGGGATCTGCTCTGTGCCATCATAGTTAGGCACAAAATCAACGGTGTCTTTTTCCAGATCCGCCAGCAATTCGTGAGCGATTTTGGACATGCGAACTTCGGTATAACGCATCGCAGCAGCGGAGTCGCCGTCAACGGAACCGAAGTTGCCCTGGCCATCCACCAGCATGTAACGCAGCGAGAACGGCTGCGCCATACGCACGATGGTGTCATACACGGCAGTGTCGCCATGAGGGTGATATTTACCGATGACGTCACCGACGACACGGGCGGATTTTTTATAAGCTTTGTTCCAGTCGTTACCGAGGACGTTCATAGCGTAAAGCACACGGCGGTGAACCGGCTTCAGGCCATCACGGACATCTGGCAGCGCACGGCCAACGATGACCGACATTGCATAATCCAGATAGGAGTTCTTTAACTCTTCTTCGATATTGACCGGTGTAATTTCGCGGGCCAGGTCGCTCATGGAGGCGCTTTCCTTCTGTATTATTCCCGGATTCAAAGGTGCGAAAGTATATCACAATGCAGTCATGTGTTGAATGGAAAGCGTTGCATTGGCCGCTTTATTGCATTCTGCGCCTCTCCGGCCCGTAGCGCGCCCAACAAAGATGCAAGTTGAAGTATGACGGGTATATACTGCGACAAACTTTGGCTGGAGTAATAACCCAATGAAATCAGAACAAAACGCGGCTACGCAGAACGTTGACCACGGTGAAATCGCTAAATTTGAAGCGGTTGCTTCACGCTGGTGGGATCTGGAAGGCGAATTTAAGCCACTGCACCGGATTAATCCGCTGCGCCTTGGCTGGATTGCCCAGCACGCTGACGGACTGTTTGGTAAAAAAGTGCTGGATGTTGGCTGCGGCGGCGGCATTCTCGCCGAGAGCATGGCGCGTGAAGGCGCCAACGTCACCGGGCTGGATATGGGGGCGGAACCGTTGCAGGTTGCCCGCTTACACGCTCTGGAAAGCGGCGTGACCATTGATTATGTCCAGCAGACGGTGGAAGAACACGCTGAGCAGTTCGCCGGGCAGTACGATGTGGTGACCTGCATGGAGATGCTGGAGCACGTGCCCGATCCGCGCTCCGTGGTCCATGCCTGCGCCCGTCTGGTGAAACCGGGCGGCGAGGTCTTCTTCTCGACCCTGAACCGCAACAGCAAATCCTGGCTGATGGCAATCATCGGTGCGGAATACGTTTTGCGTATGGTGCCGCGCGGCACACACGACATCAAAAAGTTTATCCGTCCGGCAGAACTGCTGAACTGGGTCGATGAAACGCCACTGCGCGAACGTCATATTATTGGCCTGCACTACAACCCGATCACCAACCACTTCAAACTGGCTCCGGGCGTTGACGTGAACTATATGGTGCATACGCACAGCATCATCGAGTCATAAGATGTTGTGATGGGCGAGCGGGTGCAGCCAACGCATCTGCAATTTGAAGGATGACGGGTATAAGATCGCTTTCGTCTTATCCCTGTCATCAAGATCAGGTTATTCTCGCACCATCACGCCATAATGGCCTTGAGGTCTTTTCTTATGTGCACTTTTTCAGCGTCTCAAAACCGGAAGTTTTCAAGCTGAACAAGAAACCCGCGCTCAATCAAAATTCTAAAAATTTTCTCCAGCCATTGACATTGAGCCAGGGCCTTGAGAAACGTGGACTTAGGAAAAAATCCAGCCCTGCAACCGTAATTCCCAGCGAAAATCAAGCCTTGTTAACCACGTGAAAATTACTAGAATACTCACCATATTGTTATCAAGGTTTCCCTCACCCCCTATATGTAGTGTTTATCCACAGAGTTACTCACAATGAGAGATCTGTGTATAAACGTGGGGATTATTTGTTAAGGACAGGTAAAACGCGACATGAATCAGAGTCTGCTTGTAACCAAACGCGATGGTCGCACCGAGCGTATCGATCTCGATAAAATCCACCGTGTTCTCGACTGGGCTGCCGAAGGACTGCAAAACGTCTCCGTCTCTCAGGTTGAACTGCGATCCCACATCCAGTTCTACGAAGGTATCCGCACTTCTGATATCCATGAAACTGTCATTAAGTCTGCTGCTGATCTTATTTCCAAAGATGCCCCTGACTATCAGTACATGGCTGCCCGCCTGGCCATCTTCCACCTGCGCAAAAAAGCCTACGGCCAGTTCGAGCCACCGAAGCTGATTGACCAGGTCACCCGCATGGTTGAGATGGGCAAATATGACCATCACCTGCTGGAAGACTACAGTGCGGAAGAGTTTGAGCTGATGGACGGCTTTATCGACCACTGGCGTGATATGAACTTCTCCTACGCGGCGGTCAAGCAGCTGGAAGGTAAGTATCTGGTACAGAACCGCGTCAGCGGTGATATCTATGAAAGCGCCCAGTTCCTGTACATTCTGGTCGCGGCCTGCCTGTTCTCTGGCTACCCGCGCGAGACGCGTCTGGACTACGTGAAACGTTTCTATGATGCGATCTCCACCTTTAAGATCTCATTGCCAACGCCAATCATGTCCGGTGTGCGTACGCCAACGCGCCAGTTCAGCTCTTGCGTGCTGATCGAATGTGGTGACAGCCTGGATTCTATCAACGCCACCTCCAGCGCCATTGTGAAATACGTTTCTCAGCGCGCCGGTATCGGTATCAACGCTGGCCGCATTCGTGCGCTGGGTAGCCCGATCCGTGGCGGTGAAGCTTTCCACACCGGCTGTATCCCGTTCTATAAGCATTTCCAGACCGCAGTGAAGTCCTGCTCTCAGGGCGGCGTACGCGGCGGGGCAGCCACGCTGTTCTACCCGATGTGGCATCTGGAAGTCGAAAGCCTGCTGGTACTGAAAAACAACCGTGGTGTTGAAGGTAACCGCGTGCGCCACATGGACTACGGCGTGCAGATCAACAAACTGATGTATCAGCGCCTGCTCAAGGGCGAAGATATCACCCTGTTCAGCCCGTCTGACGTACCAGGCCTGTACGATGCCTTCTTCGCGAATCAGCCAGAGTTCGAGCGCCTGTACACCAAATACGAGCAGGACGACAGCATCCGCAAGCAGCGCATCAAAGCGGTTGAGCTGTTCTCACTGATGATGCAGGAACGTGCGTCTACCGGCCGTATCTACATCCAGAACGTTGACCACTGCAATACTCACAGCCCGTTTGACCCGGCTATCGCGCCCGTTCGCCAGTCTAACCTGTGCCTGGAAATCGCGCTGCCAACCAAACCGCTGCTGGATGTGAACGACGAAAACGGTGAAATTGCGCTGTGTACGCTCTCCGCATTCAACCTGGGTGCGATTGAAAGCCTGGACGACCTGCAAGAGCTGGCCACGCTGGCCGTTCGCGCGCTGGACGCCCTGCTCGACTATCAGGACTACCCGATCCCGGCCGCCAAACGCGGTGCAATGGGACGTCGTACGCTGGGCATTGGTGTGATCAACTACGCCTACTATCTGGCTAAAAATGGCGTACGCTACTCAGACGGCAGCGCCAACGTCCTGACGCACCAGACCTTTGAAGCTATCCAGTACTGGTTGCTGAAAGCCTCCAACGACCTGGCTATCGAACAAGGGGCGTGCCCGTGGTTCAATGAAACCACCTATTCTCAGGGCATTATGCCAATCGACACCTATAAGAAAGACCTGGATGCGATTTGTAATACGCCGCTGTTGCTCGACTGGGAAGCATTGCGTGAATCCGTGAAAACGCACGGCCTGCGTAACTCCACGCTGTCTGCGCTGATGCCGTCAGAAACCTCTTCGCAGATTTCTAACGCCACCAACGGGATTGAACCCCCGCGCGGCCATATCAGCATTAAAGCTTCAAAAGACGGTATCCTGCGCCAGGTGGTTCCAGAGTACGAACGTCTGAAAGACAGCTACGAGCTGCTGTGGGATATGCCAAACAATGACGGTTACCTGCAACTGGTCGGCCTGATGCAGAAGTTTATCGACCAGGCCATTTCGTCGAACACCAACTACGACCCGACGCGTTTTGCCAACGGTAAAGTGCCGATGAAGCAGTTGCTGAAAGACCTGCTGACTGCCTATAAGTTTGGCGTGAAAACGCTTTATTATCAGAACACGCGTGACGGTGCAGAAGATACCCAGGAAGACCTGGTCCCTTCCATTCAGGACGATGGCTGCGAAAGCGGTGCCTGTAAGATCTAATCTCCGTGGGCCAGGCTTGCCTGGCCCCTACGCGACACATTGACTCTGTAAGGGTCGGGCATGCCCGACCCTGAACGCATCTGGAATACATCATGGCTTACACCACATTTTCGCAGAATAAAAATAATCAGCTGCTGGAACCGATGTTCTTCGGCCAGCCGGTGAACGTGGCGCGTTTCGACCAGCAGAAGTATGACATCTTTGAAAAGTTGATCGAAAAGCAGCTCTCTTTCTTCTGGCGCCCGGAAGAAGTGGACGTTTCACGCGATCGTATCGACTATCAGGCTCTGCCGGATCACGAAAAGCACATTTTTATCAGTAACCTGAAATATCAGACGCTGCTGGACTCCATCCAGGGACGTAGCCCAAACGTTGCGCTGCTGCCATTGATCTCGATTCCTGAACTGGAAACCTGGATTGAAACCTGGGCATTCTCAGAAACCATCCACTCACGTTCTTACACCCACATCATCCGTAATATCGTTAACGATCCGTCGCTGGTGTTTGACGATATCGTGACCAACGAGCAGATCCTGTCGCGTGCCAAAGATATTTCCGGCTACTACGACGATCTGATTGAGATGACCAGCTACTGGCATCTGCTGGGTGAAGGTACGCACGAAGTGAATGGCAAAACCGTCACGGTCAGCCTGCGTGCCCTGAAAAAACAGCTCTACATCTGCCTGATGAGCGTGAATGCGCTGGAAGCCATCCGCTTCTACGTCAGCTTTGCCTGCTCGTTCGCCTTTGCTGAGCGTGAGCTGATGGAAGGCAATGCCAAAATCATCAAGCTGATCGCACGCGATGAAGCCCTGCACCTGACCGGGACTCAGCACATGCTGAACCTGCTGCGCAGCGGCGAAGATGACCCGGAAATGGCCGAGATCGCCAAAGAGTGCCGCCAGGAGTGCTACGACCTGTTTGTACTGGCTGCCGAGCAGGAGAAAGAGTGGGCAGAATATCTGTTCAGCGGCGGTTCGATGATCGGCCTGAACAAAGACATCCTGTGGCAGTACATTGAGTACATCACCAATATCCGTATGAATGCGGTCGGTCTGGATCTGCCATTTAAAACACGCTCGAACCCGATTCCGTGGATTAACTCCTGGCTGGTTTCCGATAACGTGCAGGTCGCGCCGCAGGAAGTGGAAGTCAGTTCTTACCTGGTCGGTCAGATTGACTCTGAAGTGAACGCCGACGATCTCAGCGACTTCGAGCTGTAAGATGGCGAGCATTACACTGCGTACCACCGGTACGCAGCTTGAATGTCATGATGAACACCCTTCCCTGCTTGCCGCCCTGGAGTTCCACCGGGTGTGCGTGGAGTATCAGTGCCGCGAAGGCTACTGCGGTTCGTGCCGCACGCGCCTGCTGAAGGGTGAAGTCAGCTACAGCACGACGCCGCTGGCGTTTGTTCAGCAGGGTGAGATTTTACCCTGCTGCTGCAAGGCCGACGGGGATATTGAGATCGCCCTGTAATGGGTTGATCGGGGCAATCTCATCAACATCGGGTCGGGCATGCCCGACCCCTACAAATTTCCGATAATCAATACCGTCACCGCGCACTATGTAGGGGCGAGGCATGCCTCGCCCGGCGCTTTTACAACGTTTCCACCACATCAATCCAGCCGTGCCCGGTGGTCACCGACTGACCATTTAGCCAGCGGCGCAGCATGTTCATCGCCAGCATTGCCACCATCTCCTGCCGCGCTTTCAGACCATGTCGGCTAACGTTAAACTTCACTTTTTGCGCAAACGTGCCGTCCGGCGTGTGCAGAGCAAAGCCCAGACGATCGTCTTCCAGACTTCCGACCACCAGCGACAACCGGGCGTGGTTCAGTTTCGCCAGCTGCTGACTGCGTGCCGCCAGCAGGCCCAGTGACTCACTCTGAACAGGCAACACGTTGCCCGCAGCCAGAGTCGCCCCGGCGGAAATAAGCTGCCATTGCAGCAGCCCGGCGCTGAACTGCTCGCTGACGGCAAGCGAGAGCTTATGTTCTTTCAGACGCCGCGCCAGCTGCTCAGGTAAGGTTTCAAACCCTTCGAAGATCACACTGTCACCGGCAATCTCGCGCACCTGCTGCCAGAACTGTTCCATCTCAGCCAGCTTAGAGGCCGGGCCGTTCAGCTTCAGTTCAATAATCGGCATGGATGCGCGGTAACCCATCACCACCCCTTCCGGCAGCGGTAAAGGTTCAATGTCGGAGGCGAGGTCACTCTCCCCACGGCCAAAGGTGGTCATCCGCAGGCAGACAGGCGGTTCGGGCAGCTGGAAGCGGGCTTTCAGGCGCGGCAGGATTTGATCCATCACCATCACCTTGTATTCGGAAGGGACACCCGGCGTGAAGAAGATCCAGCAGCGATTGAGCTGCATGGCGAAGCCACAGGCGGTGCCGACCGGGTTATCGATCATCTCCGCACCCTGTGGGATTTCTGCCTGTTTACGGTTACTGGCGGCCATCACTTTGCCACGGCTGGCAAAGAAGGCTTCCATTTTCGCCAGCCACTCAGGATGCATTTGCAGTTCTACTCCGGCGGCGGTGGCGGCGGCCAGCGCACTCAGATCATCACTGGTTGGCCCGAGGCCGCCGTTAACAATCAAGACATCAGCCACTTTGCTGCGCTCGGTCAGTACCGTCACCAGATCCTGCAAGCTGTCCCCTACCGTCTGACGGCTGGTCATCGGTAAGCCCTGCTCAAACAGTACGCCAGCCAGCCAGGCTGCGTTAGTATCGACGATTTGTCCGTGCAGCACTTCGTCGCCGGTCGCGAGCATTTCCACTCTTATCATGTTGTTCTCCGGGTGTACTCAAGCTTTACACTGTAAGAATCACCCGGCAGAAACACAACGTCAATTTCCAGTTCATTTCCAATCGTTCAGACTTGTGATCTCAAACAGGCCTGAGTCTGGTTTGCCACCCACGCCTTCAGTTGCACGCGTGAGCGCTTAATCGCCCCGGCATGATCGGGCGGTAGGGGATACCACGCGACCGGGCGCTGATATCCCGCCAGCTTCGGCGCGGCCCAGTCTGCCAGCGTCTCCAGCCCAATACTGCCTTCCACCAGTGCGACCGCGCGATGACCGTATTCGGCATCCACTTTTGGCACAATAAATACCTGCGTCACCGCCGGATGGGCCACCAGGATTCGTTCAATCTGCTCTGGCTGTACCGACTCTCCGCCTGAAAAAAACAGATTATCGCGCCGTCCGTCGACTAGCAGCTCACCCTGCTGCCAGCGCCCGCAGTCACCGGTACGTAACCAGCCGTCCCGATCCGTCAACGGCATCAGCGCCCCCTGTAACCAGTAGCCGGATGCCAGCGCAGGCGAACGTACCCAGATCTCACCGTCCACTATCTTCACCTGATGGCCCGCCAGCGGCGCACCTACGCCAGGATGTGCATCTGCGCGCCGGGCACAGAGGGTCGATGCGGTTTCCGTCATCCCGTAGCCACAATAACAGTGCAGCCCGGCAGCCTCGGCCTGGCGCGTCAGCTCTGCGGGGATTTGCGCACCGCCCAGCAATACCGCACGCAATCGGGCGGGTAAAACAGGCTGATGCAGCAGACGCCAGAGCTGGGTGGGCACCAGAGACGCGACGCTGCTGCGTGCCAGTGCAGCATACAATCCTGCATCATCGGGGATCACCAGCGTGGCCCCGGCCAGCAGCCAGCGCCAGAGGATGCCCTGCCCGGAGACATGGAACAGCGGCAGCGACAATAACCAGCGGTCACCGGGCGTCAGTGCCATCAGACCGACAACCGCCGCCGCGCTGTGCAGATGGGCGCTGAAGGTGTGGGCCGCAGCTTTAGGCAACCCGGTCGAGCCAGAGGTCAGCGTCAGCGTGGCGATCTGATCCTGCTGCCACGGCTGACTGCCATCGCCTGCCACCGGACGCAGCGCCAGCGTGGGTATCTCCAGACAAGCGCCCCCGGCCAGATCGAGCACAAAGTCCGGTGCCAGCCCCGGTAACAACTGGCCCAGCTGGGCATCCGGCAGTTGAGGGTTAAGCCCCAGCACCCGCGCCCCGCAGGCCATCAGCCCGAGCCATGCCAGCAGCGCCGCCAGACTGTTCGCGCTGCGCAACGCCACTAAGTCTCCGGCGGCCACGCCTTGCTGATGAAAGCCCTGCGCATGCTCTGCCACCGCCTGTGCCAGCTGCTGCCAGCTGAGCGTGACCTCACCATTATCAATCGCCCGCGCCTGCGGGCAACGGCGCTGCCAGCCGCGCCAGGGCCAGTCGGTTAGCGTTGCCAGAGACATTGCAGCGCCTCTCTGTCCTGCATCGGTAACAGGCTGCCGGGCCACGCCCGCAGCACCTGCTGCTGCATCAGTTGCAGCGTGTCCAGGCCTGGCCGCACGCCTGGCGTCAGCCAGTGCGCCAGACGGGCCAGCTGGGTCAGCCCGACGCTGGACTCCAGCGCACTGCTGATCACCGGGGTTAATCCCTGCGCTGTCGCCTGTAACACCTGATGCTGCACGCGCTGAATACTGCCCGTCAGCGTAGGTTTGATCACCACAGCCACCACACCCGGCGCGGCGGAAAGTGCATCATCCTGGTCACGCAGGGTTTCATCCCAGGCAATGTTAATCCCTGTTTCAGCGGCAAAGGCGAGGCTTTGCTGCCTGTCGCGGCACGGCTCCTCGATAAACGCAATGCGTGAACGCAGCGCCGGCGACACATAGCGGGCAAAGCTCAGCGCCTTTTCCAGCGTCCAGCTGCGGTTAGCATCCAGACGCAAGGTGAGGTGCGGTAACGCCTCCAGCAACAGATTGACCTGCATGCCATCGCGTATCGCCTCGTACAGGCCCACTTTCATTTTTGCCAGCGGTTCTGGCTGGCACAGCAGTTGCTGAAACAACGCATCCGGATCGCCGCTGCACAGCTGCGCCAAACGATACTCCCCTTCGGCGGGCAGGCTGTTGGTCAGTTCGGCCTGCGCACAGCTGAGGCCAAAGGCCACAGAAGGCAGCTCACTCTCTGCGGGCAGCTCGCCATCACACCACTTCGCCAGCCAGTCCATCGCCTGCTGCTGTGCCTGCTCCGGCGTCTCGTGACTAAACTCAGGAAGGGGGGCAATTTCCCCCCAGCCTTCCGCCTCTCCTTCCACAAGCTTGACCAGCAGCCCCTGACGGGTTTTTAAGCGTTGATTTCGTAACACCACCCCGGCATCCAGCGCGATCTGATAACCATATAACGTCGCGCGACGCATCAGGGATTACGCCGGAAGTTGCTGAAGTCAGGCTGACGCTTCTCGTTAAACGCATTGCGCCCTTCCTGCCCCTCTTCCGTCATGTAGAACAGCATGGTGGCATTGCCCGCCAGTTCTTGCAGCCCGGCCTGGCCGTCACAGTCGGCATTCAGGGCCGCTTTCAGGCAGCGCAGTGCCATCGGGCTGTTTTGCAACATCTCGCGGCACCAGCGCACCGTCTCTTTTTCCAGCTCGGCCAGCGGCACCACGGTATTCACCAGCCCCATATCCAGCGCCTGCTGTGCGCTGTACATCCGGCACAGGAACCAGATTTCACGCGCCTTTTTCTGGCCGACAATGCGCGCCATATAAGCCGCGCCCCAGCCGCCATCAAAGGACCCCACTTTCGGCCCGGTCTGACCAAACTGGGCATTATCCGCCGCAATAGTCAGGTCGCACATCATATGCAGGACATGGCCACCACCGACCGCATAGCCCGCCACCATCGCCACGACCGGTTTCGGGCAGGTGCGGATCTGACGTTGCAGATCGAGGACATTCAGATGATGAACGCCCGCGTCATCCTGATAGCCGCCGTAATCGCCACGCACTTTCTGGTCCCCGCCTGAGCAGAATGCCCGTTCGCCTTCGCCGGTCAGTACGATCACACCCACCGCCGGATCGCGGCGTGCATTATCCAGCGCCTGCTGGATTTCACTGACCGTTAACGGGCGAAAGGCGTTGCGTACTTCAGGGCGATTAATGGTGATTTTGGCAATACCATCATCCGTTTTATGGTAGCGAATATCGCTGAACTCAGCGCCGCAATCCCGCCACTGCGCCGGGGCACTCAGCAGGCTTTCATCTGGATACAACATCACAGCTCCTTAATTATGATTGAGCACGCGGGCAAGTTGATGGGCAAATGCCAGGGGATTCGCCAGGTGCGAGTTATGGCCTGCTGCGGGGATGACCGCAGGAGGAAGTGCAGCCTGCTGAGCAAGCTGCAAAAATTTCTGATCCCATTCACCGCACAGATAGCGGAACGGGAAGGTTTTCTCACGCAGTTCCGGCAGCAGATCAGGCTGCACCGAGAGTGAAGTGGCCTGTAACATCGCCGCCAGATCTTCGCCGCGATTGTTGAGCCGCCGGGCGACCAGGCGCTGCCGCTGAATAGCGGTCAGTTCGGCAAACACGGGCTGCTGATACCACTGGGTCAGCGCCTCTTCCAGCGGCTGCTGGCGGAAACACTGCACCCAGCCCTGGTCATGCGCCCGGCGGCTGGTGCGCTCACTGGCGCTGCTAAGACCAAAATGCCCGGCTTCCACCAGCAATCCCGCCAGACCGTTACCGGCGTGGCGGCAGGCGTGATACAGCGCCAGACGTCCGCCGAGGGAGTAACCGATCAGCCAGTAGCGATCGACCTGGTGATAGTGCAGCGTGGCGTTGAGCCGCTGGCATAAATCATCAAAGCCGCTGACGGTCTGCGCACGTGAGCCGCCGTGACCGGGTAGATCAATACTGAGCAGCGGCCAGTGGCTGAAATAGCGCTGAACCGGTTGCCAGTCCGTCGCACTCCCGAGAAAACCGTGCAGCCATACCAGTACCGGACGCGTACTGTGATGGTGCCCCTGCCAGTGCGCATGTAGCATCATAAATGGACCACCTCGCTGGCGCAGCGCGCCAGGGTTTGTGCACCCTCATCACCGTCTGTCACCACCTCAATCAAGGTGATGCCCGAACTGAAACCCTGTTCAACCGCCTGCTGAAGTGCCTGCCAGCTGGCTGGCTGCGCAAAGTGCAAACCAAACAGTGCCGCCGCATGACGAAAATCGACCCTGGGCGGCATAGTGAAGAAGCGTTCACGTTCAGAGACTGGCGTCGGCAGCATAGAGAAGATCTGGCCGCCCTGATTGTTCACCACGATAACCACCACCGGCGCAGAGGCCTGCTGCAACAACGCCAGGCTATTCAGATCGTACAGCGCGGAGAGATCGCCCAGCAGAATCAGCAGCGGCTGGCCCGTGCCACGTTGCACGCCCGCTGCCGTTGCCAGTAACCCGTCGATGCCGCTGGCGCCGCGATTGCAATACAGCGGATAGCCAGCAGGAAGCTGCGCAAAGGCATCCACCAGGCGGATGGCGAGGCTGTTGCCGATAAACAGCGCACCGTTTTCCGGCAGCAGTGCGGGCAGACGATGCGCCAGCTGTGCCTCGCCAAACTGCTGCAAA
This sequence comes from Erwinia sp. AnSW2-5, assembly GCF_045107195.1. Classification (NCBI taxonomy): domain Bacteria; kingdom Pseudomonadati; phylum Pseudomonadota; class Gammaproteobacteria; order Enterobacterales; family Erwiniaceae; genus Erwinia; species Erwinia sp. AnSW2-5. Next base: position 130,943 of record NZ_JBJGXA010000011.1, on the reverse strand, counting down.
TGCTGTTGCAGATAGTCACGGGTCCGTTCAGCCAGCCTCGCCAGCTGCGGGCACCAGGGCTGACGAGGTGCCGCAGGATGGTGCTGCAACCAGTCCGAAATATCGGCCTGAATACGTCGCCCGCCAAGGCTCCCCGGATGGCGCTGACCCGGTAACACGTCAATCAGCCAGTACATCTCAGTGCCGCTGCGGTTTTGGTAGTTGAGCAGGTTTTTCCCTGTCAGGCTGCTGCCGAACTGCACCACGATCTGCGCCTCACTCAGCGCCAGCTGTGCCGAAGGATGCCCCAGCCACAATGCGGCACCAGGCAGCGGCTGCCCGGTTTGTGACACCACGTCACCCAGCAGCGGCCAGCCCAGCATCCCAGCCCATTCGGCCAACTGCTGCCCCTGCTGAGCGCTGACGCGCCCGACAATCACCACCCCGCGCTTCTGACGCCAGCGCAGCCAGTCGTCTTCGGTCGGCGTCTGGCTGCGCTGCGGATATTTCAGCCAGGGTTCGTTGCTGTGCCACCAGCTTCCCAGTTCATCCTGCCAGCTAAGGTAATCGCTACTGTCATCGCCATACAGCGGTTCAGCAAAGGGGCAGTTGATATGCACGCCGCCATGCTGCTGCTGTGCCAGCAAGGTATCAACAGCCGAGACCAGCCAGCGAGCGGGGATCGCGGGTGAAGGCCGGGGAAGATTAAGTGCAGCAGAAACGTGGGGAGCAAAAATACCTGACTGTTCAATGGCCTGGTTCGCCCCGCAGTGAATCAGTTCAGGTGGGCGGTCAGCGCTGATGGCGACCAGCTTTTCTCCGGTCAGATGCGCTTCGACCAGCGCGGGATGGAGGTTGGCAACCGCCGTGCCGGAAGTGACAATGATCGCCACAGGTTGATGGGTGGTTTTTGCCAGGCCGAGCGCGAGAAAGCCGAGGCCGCGCTCGTCAAAATGGGTATGACACACCCATTTATCACTGGCTGCCGCCGCCAGAGCCAGCGGTGCAGAACGGGATCCGGGAGCAATGCAGATATGCCGTATACCGTGGCGCGTCAGCGTTTCCAGCAGTACGGTAGCCCAGCGGCGATTAAACGTTGCGTGCGACATTTCTTGCTGCATAGCCACTCCAGATCAAAAATCCTTGCGCTATTATAATCAGCTGAATTAATGCCCTTTTTGATTTGGGCCAGTTTTACCCCTGGTTTTCCGCCGTGAGTAATGTGCCCAGCGTAGCCGCTTTGCGCTCAATCTCCTGCCACTCCAGCTCCGGTTCCGAGCCACTGACAATACCCGCTCCGGCGTATAAACGGACCTGTGAACCGGTCACCTGCGCACAACGGAGCACCACGGCAAACTCACTTTTCGAGTGCGACAGATAGCCTACGGACCCGCTGTACCAGCCGCGACTGAAGGGTTCCTGCTGGCGAATAAAAGCCTGTGCGGCTGCGCGCGGTAGCCCGGCAACGGCCGCCGTGGGCTGAAGACGATCGATGCATTGCGCATCGTCCGGCTGCATTAACCGGGCGCGCACCCGCCGCCGTATATGTTGCAGGTGACGCAGCGGCAGCAACTCTGCGGGCATCACTTCCAGTTCAGAGACAATATCCGCCAGTCGCTGACGAATATCCTCCACCACCAGGCTGTTTTCCCACTGGTTTTTTTTATCCATCAACAACCCAGCCTGATGCAACCCTGCGGTTCCGGCCAGGGCTTCACTTTTCAACTGGTTGCCCTGGCGCGCATACAGTCGTTCAGGGCTGGATCCCACCAGCGCCTGGCCGGCTTCCGTGGCCAGCATAAAATGGTAGCAGTGCGGATTAATGCGCTGGCTGGCGGCCAGCAAGGCGGCGGCAGACAAGGGACCAGACAGGCTGAAATCGCTAACGCGTGCCAGCACCACTTTATCGAGTTCACCGTCCGCAATGGTTGCAAGCGCGCGGTTAATCTGCAGGAACCAGCCCGTTTTGTCCGGGGCATGATGTACATGATGATAATGAGGCAACGATGCCGCAGGTTGCACCGGACGCAGGTCCGCCAGCCAGTGCAACAAACGCTGCGCTTCCTGCTGCAACGACGTATCGCTGACCAGATTAAGCGTTAACTGCTGCCCTGCGCTGTCCTGCTGCCACAGCAGGACGGGCAGAAACAGATCGCTGGCACCAAAGATACGGTTAGCGCCAAACACCCGCCAGCCAGGCGGCAGAGTCTGCACGCGCCGGGAGGCTTCTGCTGCCGAGTCATAGCGCTCAAGCGCGCCACAGGCTGCCACAATCTCCTCACCGCTGCGTGATTGCCAGTAAAACAGTGGCCAGCAGGCCTGGGAAGCCAGCCAGCTCAGCGCATCGATTTCGGGGGAAATGCGGACGTTGATTTGCCGCTCGCCGGGCACCGACTCGCTCACCTGCGCGAGCTGGATGCAAAGCTGTTCTATCGCCTGAGCAACGTGCACGCTGACCTCAACAGAAAGTAGAAAACAGATGGGACGTTATGTTAACGGGATTGGCACGGCAGGATATTGATCTGGAAACAGCGGGGGGAAATGAACAGACGCCCGGAAGGACGTCTGCTGTGCTACTGAGTGTTGTTCTACTGCCTGTTTTCTACTGACTTAACGACGCGCCAGCAGCAGACCGATGACCAGGCCCAGAGTGGCACCGACACCAATCCCCTGCCAGGGTTTGTCGTGAACATAGTCATCAGCACGCGTAACGGCCTGACGAGCACGCACATAGTAAGTATCGGAAGCATCGCTAATGCGGGACTTCACCTGGTTCAGTGATTTTTCCGCTTTCGCTTTCAGCTCAACGTATTTCTGATCGGCCGGATCGCCCGACGACTTCAGCACTTCTTCCAGGGTTTCAGTGAGCAGCGCCAGATCGTCATCCAGGCGAGTTTCATGTGGTTCAGTCGTTGTTGCCATTTCCATTCTCCTTGGGCGAAAAATCTTCGTCAGGTAACTATAGACAGTTTTTGCCGCTCTGTTTGATGAAAACCGCCAGGAATCGACTGAGAATGGCGCGCTTCGGGGCAGTCACTCGGGCCAAAGGGTGCTTATTTTCCTGATATTTACGTTAATTCACATGCGAAACCACTGCGGCAGCTAGATTTATCTGATAAATTTTGCGTGAACTGAATCATTACCCAGGCAAGCTGTCGTAACTCCCTGTAACCGGGCTGATATCCGGTGAAGCGAATGCGTGCAAACGCACGACAGTCACTACAAACTCCGTTCACCTGAGGAAATTATTTCCGGCATGAATCGAAGAATGTTTATGAAAGCGTCAATGGCATTCGCAACCCTCAGTGGGATGTCGGGTTTATCCACGTTGTTCTCCCAGGCTGCCTGGGCGGAAGACGGGATTGCCGATGGTTCCGCAAAGCGATTTGATTTTGATGTGCTAAAAAAAATGGCCGCCGACATGGCAAAACAGGCCTATGGTGGTGCTCCGGCGCCGTTGCCTGAAACACTGGCAACATTGACGCCGCAGGCCTATAACGAAATCCAGTACGATGCCAATCATTCGCTGTGGAACGGCATCGACAACCGTCAGCTTGACGTTCAGTTCTTCCATGTGGGGATGGGCTTTAAGCGCCGTATCCGCATGTTCTCCGTTGACGGCACCAGCCGTGAGGCGCGTGAAATTCACTTCCGCCCTGAGTTGTTTAACTACAACAATGCTCACGTCGACACCAAACAGCTGGAAGGCAAAACCGACCTCGGCTTCGCCGGTTTCCGTGCGTTTAAAAAACCGGAGCTGGCAAAACGCGACATCGTCTCGTTCCTGGGCGCCAGCTACTTCCGTGCGGTCGATGAAACCTTCCAGTACGGTCTGTCCGCTCGCGGCGTAGCCATCGATACCTTCAGTAATGGTAAAGAAGAGTTCCCGGACTTTACTGCCTTCTGGTTCGAAACGCCGAAAGCCGATGACACGACCTTTGTGGTTTACACCCTGCTGGATGGCCCGAGCTGCACCGGTGCGTTTAAATTTACCATTCACTGCGAAGATAAACGTGTGGTGATGGAAGTGGAAAACCACATTTATGCGCGTAAGGATATCCAGCAGTTGGGTATCTCGCCGATGACCACCATGTTCAGCTGTGGCAATAACGAACGCCGCATGTGCGACACCATCCATCCTCAGATCCACGACTCCGATCGTCTGGCCATGTGGACCGGAAGCGGTGAGTGGATTTGCCGCCCGCTGAACAACCCGCAGCGCCTGACGTTTAATGCCTATCAGGATGAAAATCCGCGTGGTTTTGGCATGTTGCAGCTTAATCATGACTTCGACAGTTATCAGGATGTGATTGGCTGGTACAACAAGCGCCCTAGCCTGTGGGTGGAACCGGTGGGTAAATGGGGTAAGGGTGCGATTAACCTGATGGAGATCCCAACCACAGGTGAAACGCTGGATAACATTGTCTGCTTCTGGCAGCCAGCCGATGCAATTAAAGCCGGGAGCGAGCACAGCTTCTCCTACAAGCTTTACTGGAGCGGTCTGCCACCGGTTCGTAGCGGTCTGTCACGCGTCAACGCAACCCGTACCGGCATGGGCGGTTTCCCGGAAGGCTGGGCACCTGGCGAGCATTATCCCAACGTCTGGTCACGCCGTTTCGCGGTCGACTTTGTGGGTGGTGACCTGAAAGCCGCAGCACCGAAAGGTATTGAACCGGTAATTAACGTCACTTCCGGTACGCTGAAGCAGGTCGAGATCCTCTACGTTGAACCGATTGATGGTTACCGTATTCTCTTCGACTGGTATCCAGACAGCGACTCCACCGATCCGGTGAATATGCGTCTGTTCCTGCGTACTAAAGATGAGACGTTGAGCGAAACCTGGCTGTATCAGTATGTCCCGCCGCCACCGGACAAGCGTAAATACGTCGATGACCGGATTATGACCGCCGGTTAATCAACGATAACGCCAAGAATGCGGGGCGACCAAAAAAGGTCGTCCCGTACAGTTACTGCTCCAGACTACGCTGCATATCAATATGCGGAATATCATCCTCCAGATACTCCCCGCTGACCGCAACAAACCCCAGACGCGCATAGAAACGGTGCAGATGCGCCTGTGCAGAAAGAAAGATCGGCTGCCCTGGCCAGTGCCGTTCGCAGCTGTTCATGGCCTGCTCCATCAGCCGACTCCCCAGGTTCAGCCCGCGTGCCTCACCGGATACAATCACCCGACCAATTTTGACCGGTTGACCTTCGCCTTGAGGCATCAGAATACGTGCGCAGGCAACCAGCTGATTGTCGAGGATACCCAGCAGATGGCGGTTTTCCCCGATCAGATCCGCGCCATCAATATCGAGATAAGGGCACTGTTGCTCAACGATAAATACCGCGTTACGCATTGCCAGCAGCTGATAGAGTTGGGCGACATTGAGTTCGCTGTGATGCAGGTCGTGCCAGATGATATCCATCAACGTAACTCCTCAGACTGAAGCAAAAAAAATCGGGCCACTGTGGGCCCGATTATTACCTGTCTTGCACCAAATTACATCAGCGGCTGTGCCAGTTTCACCAGCGAAATAAGCGGCTGCGGGTAGATACCCAATATCAGCACCAGAATCGCGGAAATCAGCACAACCACACCACCGGCAGTAAATGCCCAGTTGGCAGGCGCATCACGCTGGGACAGTTCAGGTGGTGACAGATACAGACTGACCGTCATACGCAGGTAGTAGTAAAGGCCAATGGCGCTGCCCAGGACCACAGCCCCGGTCAGCCACCACAGGTGCGCACTCACACCCACTGCAATCACGTAGAACTTACCGATAAAGCCCAGCGTCATCGGGATACCCGCCAGCGACAGCATCATCACGGTCATGACGGAGGCGAGGATCGGACGGTGCCAGAACAGGCCACGGTAAGAGTACATAGAATCGGCATCCGGGCCACGGTACGGGCTGGACATCAGGCTGACCACACCAAAGGCACCCAGGCTGCTGAACAGATAGCCGGCCAGATAAACCCCAACGGTTTCCATCGACAGCTGATGGGTCTGTACCGCAATCAGGGCAACCATCAGGTAACCGAGGTGAGCGATAGAGGAGTAACCCAGCAGGCGCTTGATATTGCTCTGCGAGATTGCCATCAGGTTACCGAACAGCATGGAGGCTACGGCAATCAGGCTAAGTACCGTGCGCACACCTTCGTTATCCGCCATTGGCGCATACATAAACAGACGCATCAGCACGCCAAAGATGGCGATCTTGCTGGCGGTTGCCAGGAAGGTGGATACCGGTGCAGGTGCGCCCTGGTAAACATCCGGCGTCCAGAGATGGAATGGCACCAGCGACAGTTTAAAGCCAAAGCCGACGATCATCAGACCCAGGCCCGCTAACAGCAGCGGCTCATTGATCACGCCGTCATTCAGGCTTTTACCCAGTGACGCAAAATCAAGGCTACCGGAGTCAGCATAGACCAGCGCCATACCAAACAGCAGGAACGATGAGGCCGCAGCCGACAGAATGGCGTACTTGATGGCCGCTTCCAGCGAACGTTTTTGCTGGAAGGCATAACCCACCAGACCAAACAGCGGCAGCGAGATCAGCTCAATACCAATGAACAACGACGCGAGGTGGTTCGCACTGGCCAGCACCACGCCACCCAGAGCGGCGATCAGTACCAGCAGATAGAACTCTTCGCGGTTATCCGGGTAGGTTGCCAGCCACGGATAGGCAAAGGTACAGGTTGCCAGGCTGGCAAGGATCACCAGCCCGGTATACAGCATGGCATAGCCGTCAATCCGCATCAGCGGAGTGACATCCATTGGCCCTGCCTGGCCGACAAAATAGAGTGAAAACAGCGCCAGGTTAAGACCAACGACGGCCAGCGTCGCATTGACGAAGTGGTTGCGTCGCCACGCAATGGACAGCATCACAACTACCACCGTCAATCCGACGATCAGCAGCGGCAGAAGCGGGATCAATTGTTGAGGAGTTATTGTCATGGCGAATTACGGCCTTGTAGTTGAGATTGAAGCAGTAAACCACTGCTGAATATTGCTCATCGCAGCATGCGAGGTATCCAGAATCGGCTGCGGATAAACACCCAGCAACACCAGCAGGACCACCAGCACCATAATCATCAGGAATTCACGCGCAGACATACTACGCAGCGACGTGTCTGACTTCGGCGCACCGTAGTAAGCGCGTTGCATCATAATCAGCGAGTACACTGAAGCAAACACCAGGCCGAAGGTCGCGATAACAATAATCACTGGCACCGACTGGAAGCTGCCCGTCAGGATCATAAACTCCCCGACGAAGTTACCCGTCCCCGGCATCCCCAGGTTTGCGACCGCGAAGAACAGTGACAGACCCGGCAGCCATTTGATACGTGACCACAGGCCACCCATCTGACGCATGTCGCGGGTATGCAGACGCTCATACAGCTGACCACACAGAATAAACAGCGCAGAAGCAGAAAGACCGTGCGCAATCATCTGGATGACAGCCCCCTGGAACGCCAGCTGGCTGCCGGTGTAGATAGCAATCAGCACGAAGCCCATATGGGAAATCGAGGAGTAAGCAATCAGACGTTTGATGTCGTACTGCGAGAACGCCATCCATGCGCCGTAGAAGATACCGATAATCCCCAACCACATGGCAATGGGAGCAAACTCAGCAGAAGCATTCGGGAACAGCGGCAGTGCAAAGCGCAGCAGACCGTAGGCCGCCGTCTTCAGCAAGATACCGGCAAGGTCAACCGAACCCGCTGTTGGTGCCTGGCTGTGTGCATCCGGCAACCAGCCGTGCAATGGCACCACCGGCATTTTCACCGCGAAAGCGATGAAGAAACCGAGCATCAGCAGATACTCTACGGTATGTGACATTGGGGTTTTTAACAGCTGCTCGTAGTTGAATGTCCAAATGCCCGTGGCGTTATAGTGAACAAACACCAGTGCCAGAATGGCAATCAACATCACCAGACCGCTGGCCTGGGTATAGATGAAGAACTTGGTGGCAGCGGTAATACGCGTCTTCCCGTCGGAGGCTTTGTGGCCCCAGAGTGCGATCAGGAAGTACATCGGCACCAGCATCATTTCCCAGAAGAAGAAGAACAGGAACAGGTCGATGGCAAGGAACACGCCGATCACGCCACCCAGGATCCACAGCAGGTTCAGATGGAAGAAGCCCTGCCATTTTTCAATCTCATTCCACGAGCAGAGGATTGCCATCAGGCCCAGCAGGCCGGTCAGTACCACCATCAGCAGCGACAGTCCATCCAGTGCCAGATGGAATTCAATGCCGAAGCGCGGGATCCACGGTACGGAGAACTCAGATTGCCACTGAGGCAAACCGGCCGCCTGAGTCAGAGAGTAGTCACCCTGCAGCCAAAGCTGCAGCGAGAGTACAAACGTCAGCCCCATTGCGATCAGTGCAATCCAGCGTGGCAGCTTAGGCCCGAAGCGTTCCAGCTGCCAGCTCAGTAAGCCACCGACAAACGGGATGAATATAAGCCAAGGTAATAACATGGCGGTCTTTCCCTTTTTATTCTCTGTCCGGGCTATCTTGCTCGGAATTTTGCTTCCCGGCAGTGCTCGCAATGCTCACATACTTCAGTATGCTGCGCTTGCTTCGCGCTGGCGGTAAACAAACTTCCTTCGCCGATAACGCCCTCAATCCAGAGACAATTTTCGAGTATTTGTATCGGGGTAAGTAGTAAGCTCACCCCACTCACTAACCTTTAGATCACCAGCAGCAGCGCCAGTACCACAACGGCACCGATGCTCATGGAGGCGAGATACCAGCGCAGATAGCCATTCTCACTGACGACCAGACCTTTGTTAGCGCCACGCGCCAGCAAAGCAGGAATATTCATCACTGAATTCAGCGGGTCACGCGACAGCAGCCAGGCCACGCCGAGATAAGGCTTCACGAAGACTTTGTCGTATAACCAGTCGAAGCCCCAGGCAGCAAACCACCAGGTACTGAAGAAACGCCCCACTGCGCTGTTGGCAATTGCCGTGACCAGAGTACGTTTACCCAGCCACAGTGCAGCCGCCAGCAGGATGCCCACAATTGCCACCACGCCAGACGCAATCTCCAGCGTCAGCACGCTACCGTGTGCCAGCTCACTGGTCTCCGGCAACACGCCTTTCAGCGGTGGAACAATCATCGCACCAATAAAGGTTGAGAGAATTAACAGCACAATCAGCGGCAGATGGTGAGTGATCCCTTTGCCAGCATGAGCGTGAATTTTTTCTTCCCCGTGGAAAGTAATGAAGATCATACGGAAGGTGTAGAGGGAGGTCATAAACGCCCCAGCCAGACCTGCAATCATCAGATTCAGATGGCCGTTAGCCAGCGCACCCGCGAGGATCTCATCCTTACTGAAGAAGCCTGCGGTGATCAGCGGCAACGCAGACAGCGCCGCGCCCCCCACCAGGAAGCAGACATAAACCAACGGGATACTTTTACGCAGACCGCCCATCTTGAAGATGTTTTGCTCATGATGGCAGGCAAGGATCACCGAACCAGAAGAGAGGAACAGCAGCGCTTTAAAGAACGCATGGGTCATCAGATGGAAGATCGCCGCATCCCAGGCTTGTACACCCAGCGCCAGGAACATATAGCCGATCTGACTCATGGTGGAGTAAGCCAGCACGCGTTTGATATCGGTTTGCACCAGCGCGGCAAAACCGGCCAGTACCAGCGTGACCGCACCGATAATGCCGACCAGATGCAGCACTTCCGGCGTCATCAGGAACAGGCCATGCGTGCGGGCAATCAGGTAAACACCGGCGGTAACCATCGTCGCTGCGTGGATCAGAGCTGAAACCGGCGTCGGGCCAGCCATCGCATCGGCGAGCCAGGTTTGCAACGGCAGCTGTGCAGATTTACCGACCGCACCCCCTAACAGCATCAGGGTCGCCCACTGCAGCATGTGGTTATCAGCAGCAAAGTGCGCTGGTGCCAGCTCCATCATCTCGCGGAAGTTCAGCGTGCCCAGCTCGTTGTAAAGAATGAACAACGCAAATGCCAGGAACACATCCCCCACGCGGGTGATGACAAAGGCTTTCATTGCCGCCGCGCCGTTTTTCGGGTTGGTGTAATAGAAGCCAATCAGCAGATAAGAGCAGAGACCCACGCCTTCCCAACCGAGATACATCAGCATCAGGTTATCGGCCAGCACCAGAACGACCATGCTGGCGATAAACAGGTTGGTATAGGCGAAGAAGCGCGAGTAGCCCTCTTCTCCGCGCATATACCAGGACGCGAACATGTGGATCAGGAAACCAACGCCAGTGACCACCGACAGCATGGTCAGCGACAAGCCGTCCAGCGTCAGGTTGACGTCAATTTTGAAATTGCCCACCTGCATCCAGGTCCACAGTGGCTGGTTAAAGACCTGCTGCCCGTTATTAAAGAAGTCGATGCCGGCATAAGCCGCCACCAGTGCTGCCAAACCGACAGACCCCATCCCCACGGTAGCAGACAGATTCTCTGACCAGCGACCACGAGAGAACGCCAACAGTAAGAAGCCAATCAGCGGAAACAGGATAGTTAAATAGAGAAGGTTCATCCGCGCATCTCACTCACTTTATCAATGTTGAGGGTCTGGCTGCGACGATGGAGCTGCAACAGCAGCGCCAGGCCAATACTGGCCTCAGCCGCGGCCAGGCTGATTGCCAGGATAAACATCACCTGACCATCGGCCTGTCCCCAGTAGCTTCCCGCCACCACAAACGCCAGTGCTGCGGCGTTAATCATGATTTCGAGACTAATCAACATAAACAACAGATTGCGGCGGATGATCACGCCTGTCAGCCCAAGGACAAACAGGATGGCTGCCAGAATAAGTCCATGCTGTAGAGGGATCATACCCGCTCCTCTTTATTACTTTTCGCCGCATCACCTGGGCGGTTGCTCAGCACCTCACCAGAACGCTGTTCGCGCCCGATGTGGAAGGCCACCACCAGCCCCGCAAGAAGCAGCATTGATGCCAGCTCAACGGCCAGAACATACGGGCCGAACAGGCTGATACCCACTGCTTTCGCATCGATCATCGTGCCATCGATACCCTGGTCATTAATACCGCTGATGGCATAAACCAGCACCACCAGCAACACCAGGGAGAGCGCAGCTGGCCCCACCCACATGCTCGGTTTCAGCCACTGGCGCTCCTGCTCGACTTCCTGGCCGCCCAGATTCAGCATCATCACCACGAAGACGAACAGCACCATAATCGCACCGGCATACACAATGATTTCCAGCGCGCCCGCAAAGTAGGCACCGAGCGAAAAGAACACCGCAGACACTGCCAGCAAAGAAATAATCAGGTACAGCAACGCATGTACCGGGTTGGTATGAGTGATGACGCGCAACGTCGCCAGCACCGCTACCAGACCACTAACATAAAAAGCAAATTCCATGCCTGGCTCCTTAAGGTAACAAGCCCTTGACGTCGATAGGTTTGGCTTCGTTTTCAGCGTCGCCCTTGTCTTTACCGTCGATCGCCATACCCGCCATCCGGTAGAAATTATACTCCGGGTATTTACCCGGACCGGAAATCAACAGGTGTTCTTTTTCATACACCAGATCCTGACGCTTGAACTCACCCAGTTCGAAGTCTGGGGTAAGCTGAATCGCAGTGGTCGGGCAAGCCTCTTCACACAGGCCACAGAAAATGCAGCGCGAGAAGTTAATACGGAAGAATTCTGGATACCAGCGACCATCAGCCATCTCTGCTTTTTGCAGCGAGATACAGCCTACCGGACAGGCAACAGCACACAGGTTGCAGGCAACACAGCGCTCCTGACCATCCGGATCGCGCGTTAGCACAATGCGCCCACGATAACGAGGTGGCAGATAAACCGGCTCTTCCGGATACATCATGGTTTCGCGTTTGGCGAAGGCATTCATGCCTATCAGCCAGATACTGCGTACGGTTGTCCCGAAACCAACGACAAGGTCTTTTAATGTCATGTTCTTAACCCCTTACTGCGCCGTGTACAGAATCACTGCGGCAGTGCCCAGCAGATTCAACAGCGTCAACGGCAGACATACTTTCCAGCCGAACGACATCACCTGGTCATAGCGCGGACGCGGCAACGCAGCACGAATCAGAATGAACATCATCATGAAGAATGCTGTTTTAATCGCGAACCAGAAAATCGGTGGCAGCCACGGACCGTGCCAGCCGCCGAAGAACAGCGTTACGATCAGCGACGAAACGGTCACGATACCCACGTATTCACCCACGAAGAACAGACCGAATTTCATCCCGGCATATTCAATGTGGTAACCGTCGGCCAGTTCCTGTTCCGCTTCTGGCTGGTCAAACGGATGACGGTGACAGACCGCAACACCGGCGATGCAGAAGGTGATAAAGCCTAAGAACTGCGGGATCACGTTCCACAGATGCGTCTGGCTGTTCACGATGTCGACCATGTTGAACGAACCCGCCTGTGCCACTACGCCCATCAGAGACAGGCCAATGAACACTTCGTAGCTCAGGGTCTGGGCAGAGGCACGCATGGCACCCAGCAGAGAGTATTTGTTATTACTCGACCAGCCCGCGAACAGCACCGCGTATACCGCCAGACCTGCCATCATCAGGAAGAACAGCACACCAATGTTCAGGTCTGCGCCCATCCAGGTGGAGGTCACCGGGACAATGGCCATCGCCAGCAACAGCGAGGTAAAAGCAATCATAGGAGCGAGGGTAAAAATCACGCGGTCGGTAAACGGCGGGATCCAGTCCTCTTTAAAGAACATTTTGATCATGTCAGCGACCAACTGCAGGGAACCGCCCCAGCCGACACGGTTAGGCCCGTATCGGTTCTGGAACAGACCGAGCAGACGGCGCTCGCCAAAGCTCATAAATGCGCCACAACCGACCACCACAAACAGGATAATCAGCGCCTTAACGACGGCAATCAGCACGTCGATAACTTCCGGTGTCAGCCAGCTCATTGTACTGCCTCCCGCAGATTGTCGATGTTGCTACCCGCCAGGAACGGTGGAATACCCGGTAAACCGAGTGGCAGACCGACCTGCCCCGCCTGCAACGTGCTGGAGAAGCGTACCGGCAGGCGCAGTGTTTCGCCCTGGCAAGTAAACTCAACGGCCGTGCCGACATTCACGCCAAGCTTCGCAGCATCATCCGGGTTAACCATCAGGTAAGCTTCTGGCATACGCTGCTGAATAACCGGGGCGCGCTGAGTCATTTCATCGCTACCGAACAGGTGGAAATACGGTGCCACGCGCCAGACATCATTCGCGCCGGTGAAGGCAGCAGGCACAGTATCAAACCAGCCCAGCTGTACGGTTCCCGCTTCGATCAAACGCACGCCGGGATCGCCATTACGCAGGCTTCCGCCCACTTCCGCCTGGAATTTATTCCATGCCTGAGGTGAGTTCCAGCCTGGTGCCCAGGCAAACGGAATTTGCGAACGGGCGGCAGACGGCTGGTTGTTCCCTTCCATAGAGAAGGCAAACATGGTGTCTTTGTCCTGCGGCTGGCGCGGTTCGTGCACATCGATGTTAGCGCGCATTGCGGTACGGCCACTTGAACGGTTAGGTGAGCGCGCCAGTTTCTGACCACGAATACGGAAGCTGGCATCAGGCGCCGCTTCTTTGATTCCGGCCAGCTGCGGCAATGCAGCCACGCAGGCATCGATCACATGGTCAAGTTGGCTCCAGTCCACTTCGCGGCTGTTAATGGTGCTTTGCAGCGAATGCAGCCAGCGCCAGCTTTCCAGCATCTGGACTTTTTCGTCGTAGTAAGCCGGGTCATAAACCTGGAAGAAACGCTGTGCGCGGCCTTCCTGATTCACTACCGTTCCGTCGCTTTCTGCAAAGCTGGCGGTAGAGAGGATCAGACCTGCTTTTTCCGTGGTCGATGTACGCTGGTGATCGAGTACGATCACATTTGGTGTATTGGCCAGTGCAGCATCCACCTTCGCCTTTGGCAGGTGACGATAGAGATCGTTTTCCATGATGATCACTGCGTCTGCCGCACCGCTTTCCAGCTCGGACAGGGCTACATCAAGGGATTTACCACCAATCAGTCCAAGACCCACGCTGTTCGTGGCGGCTGCCAGCAGAGTAATTCCCACATCAGCACCACGATTCTTCAGTGCTTTTGCCACGTTAGCGGCCGCCTGAATCATCGCTTCGCTGCCGGAGTTAGTCCCGGAAATAATTAACGGTTTCTTCGCCCCGGCTAATGCCTGAACGATAACGTCAATTTTGCCTGCCAGTGACTTATCAATATCCGTAACGACAGGTGCACTTTCATCCAGCTCATGAGCAATGGCGAAACCAAGACGCGCCTGATCTTCCACCGGGGCACGATAACTCCAGGCGGCGATGTCATCAAGACGGGTCTGGTCAACGTTGGTCACAAACAGGGGATGCTTGGCGTTCTGACCGATATTCAGGATAGCGGCAATCTGCCAGTCAGCCACTTTCTGTGCGGCAGCCATTTCACGGGACTTGCCCTTCACCGCTTGACGCACTGAGAGTGCCACGCGTGCACCAGTCTGGGTCAGATCTTCACCCAGCACCAACACCGCATCGTAGCTTTCAATTTCACGCAACGCCGGGGTATGAATCCCGCTGTCGCGCAACACTTTCAGCATCAGATCCAAACGCGCCTGTTCTCCTGCCGGAATGCCGGTAGAGAAGTTATCTGCGCCCACCAGTTCACGCAGCGCAAAATTGCTTTCTACGCTGGCGCGTGGGGAACCAATGCCGATCACTTTTTTCGCCTGGCGCAGTACATCCGCCGCACCCTGCATTGCCTGTTCGGCATTCAGGGCGATCCAGTCGTCACCGCGACGCTGAATTGGCTGGCGTGGACGGTCTTTCAGATTCACGTAGCCATAGCCGAAACGACCACGGTCACAGAGGAAATAGTGGTTTACGGTACCGTTGTAACGGTTTTCAATACGACGCAGTTCGCCATAGCGCTCACCCGGGCTGGTATTACAACCGATGCTGCACTGCTGGCAGATGCTCGGCGCAAACTGCATATCCCACTTACGGTTATAACGCTCGGAGTGCGTTTTATCCGTGAATACGCCGGTCGGGCAGATTTCAACCAGGTTACCGGAGAATTCACTTTCCAGCACGCCGTCTTCCGGGCGACCGAAGTAGACGTTATCGTGCGCGCCGTACACACCGAGGTCGGTGCCATCCGCGTAATCTTTGTAGTAACGCACGCAGCGGTAACAGGCGATACAGCGGTTCATTTCGTGAGAGATGAACGGGCCGAGATCCTGATTACGGTGGGTACGTTTAGTGAAGCGATAACGACGGAAGCTGTGGCCGGTCATCACTGTCATATCTTGCAGGTGACAGTTACCGCCCTCTTCACATACCGGGCAGTCGTGCGGGTGGTTAGTCATTAACCACTCGACGACGCTTTCGCGAAACTCTTTTGCTTCGCCATCATCGATCGAAATAAAGGTGCCGTCAGACGCCGGGGTCATGCAGGACATAACCAGGCGACCACGGGTGTCTTCGGCATTCTGAAATTGCTTCACCGCGCACTGGCGGCAGGCACCGACGCTACCGAGCGCCGGATGCCAGCAGAAATAAGGAATATCTAAGCCGAGGGAGAGACAGGCCTGCAACAGGTTGTCTGCACCATCAACATCATATTCTTTACCGTCTACATGAATTGTAGCCATAGTGAACATGCTTCCGTAAGGCCCGTGCGAACACAGGCGTTAAACTTTGCTTACCAGCGCGCCTTTAACAGGTTTGGCTGGATGCCGCTAATCGCGTGCGCGTTGCTGAATACCTGTGGCGCCATACCCGCTTCAAACTCTTCGCGGAAATATTTAATGGCACTTTGCAGTGGCTCTACTGCACCAGGTGCATGCGCACAGAAGGTCTTACCCGGGCCAAGCTGGCGGCAGAGTTGCAGCAGGGTTTCGATATCCCCTGGCTGACCCTGCTTACGTTCCAGCGCGCGCAGAATTTTCACACTCCACGGCAGGCCATCGCGGCATGGCGTACACCAGCCGCAGGATTCACGGGCGAAGAACTCTTCAAGGTTACGCACCAGCGACACCATGTTGATTTCGTGGTCGACGGCCATCGCCAGCGCCGTACCCAGACGACTGCCCGCTTTGCCAATACTGGCAAACTCCATCGGCAGGTCGAGGTGCGACTCGGTCAGGAAGTCCGTACCTGCGCCACCTGGCTGCCAGGCTTTGAACTTCAGGCCATCGCGCATGCCACCAGCATACTCTTCGAGGATCTCGCGCGCGGTGGTGCCGAACGGCAGTTCCCATACGCCCGGATTCTTCACACGACCCGAGAAGCCCATCATCTTGGTACCGGCATCTTCACTGGTGGAAATGCCTTTGTACCAGTCAACGCCGTTGGCGATAATGGCCGGTACGTTAGAGAGCGTTTCTACGTTGTTAACGCAGGTCGGCTTGCCCCAGGCACCCGCAGAGGCAGGGAATGGCGGCTTGGAACGCGGGTTAGCGCGGCGCCCTTCCAGCGAGTTAATCAGCGCCGTCTCTTCGCCGCAGATATAACGACCCGCGCCTGTATGCACAATCAGCTCAAAGTCAAAACCCGTACCGAGAATGTTCTTGCCCAGCAGACCGGCTTCGGTCGCTTCCGCAATGGCACGACGCAGGTTAACGGCCGCTTCAATGTACTCACCGCGCAGGAAGATGTAGCCACGGTAGGTTTTCAAAGCGAACGCACTGATCAGCATACCTTCCACCAGCTGGTGTGGCATTTGCTCCATCAGCAGACGGTCTTTATAGGTGCCCGGTTCCATTTCATCGGCGTTACACAGCAGGTAACGGATGTTCATGGATTCGTCTTTAGGCATCAGGCTCCACTTCAGTCCGGTGGAAAAGCCTGCGCCGCCGCGCCCTTTCAGCCCAGAGTCTTTGACCTGACTGACAATTTCGTCTGGCGACAGGGATTTCAGCGCTTTTTCAGCACCGGCATAACCATTCTTACTGCGGTACTCTTCGAGGAATACCGGCTGTTTGTCATCACGCATGCGCCAGGTCAGCGGATGCATTTCGGCAGTACGCACGATCTGTCTCATTGATACTGCTCCAGTAAGTTGGCGATGCCTTCCGGCGTCAGATGAACGTGGGTGTCTTCATCCACCATCATCACCGGCCCTTTGTCGCAGTTACCGAGGCAGCAGGTTGGCAGCAGCGTAAAGCGACCGTCCTCTGTGGTCTGGCCCGGTTTGATATTCAGGCTGCTTTCCAGCGCCGACTGAATCCCCTGGAAGCCCGTAATATGACAAACCACGCTGTCGCAGTAGCGGATCACATGGCGGCCCACCGGAGAGCGGAAGATCTGGCTGTAAAACGTTGCCACCCCTTCCACATCACTGGCCGGGATCCCCAGCACCTCAGCAATGGCATGGATTGCACCATCCGGTACCCAGCCACGGTGTTTCTGCACGATTTTCAGCGCTTCAATTGAAGCAGCACGCGCGTCTTCATAGTGGTGCTTTTCATGCTCGATGGCGTCGCGCTCTGCCGCACTCAGCACAAAAGCCCCGGTTTCATCGATCGTTTCGATCGCAATTCGTTGATCGTGCATAATTAGCGGTCCACGTCTGACATAACAAAATCGATACTACCGAGGTATACGATCAGATCGGATACCAGGCTGCCGTTGATCACCGAAGGGATCTGCTGCAAGTGCGGGAAGCTTGGCGTACGCACGCGGGTGCGGTAGCTCATGGTGCTGCCATCACTGGTGAGGTAGTAACTGTTAATCCCTTTGGTCGCCTCAATCATCTGGAAAGATTCGTTGGCCGGCATAATTGGGCCCCACGACACTTGCAGGAAGTGAGTGATCAGGGTTTCGATATGTTGCAACGTGCGCTCTTTCGGCGGCGGCGTGGTCAGCGGATGGTCGGCTTTGAACGGGCCAGCTGGCATGTTCTTCAGGCACTGTTCCAGAATGCGCATACTCTGGCGCATCTCTTCCATCTTCAGCATGACACGGGTGTAAGCACAGCTTACGCCGTCTCCGATTGGCACTTCGAAATCGAAGTTTTCATAACCGGAATACGGACGCCATTTGCGCACGTCAAAGTCCAGGCCCGTGCCGCGCAGGCCAGCACCTGTGGTGCCCCAGGCGAGTGCTTCTTCCATGTTGTAGGCAGATACACCTTTGGAACGGGCAATCAGCACGGAGTTTTTCAGCGCGGTCTGCTCGTAGGCTTTCAGACGTTTTGGCATCCAGTCGAGGAACTCGCGCAGCAAGCGTTCCCAACCTTTTGGCAGATCATGCGCGACGCCGCCAATGCGGAACCAGGCCGGGTGCATACGGAAACCGGTAATGGCTTCAACCACGTCATAAATTTTCTGGCGATCGGTAAAGGCAAAGAACACCGGAGACATGGCACCGACGTCCTGAATAAACGTAGAGATGTACAGCAGGTGGCTGTTTATACGGAACAGCTCTGAAAGCATCACGCGAATCACTTCAACGCGTTCTGGCACCTTGATACCTGCCAGTTTTTCAACCGCCAGCACGTAAGGCATTTCGTTGACGCAACCGCCGAGATACTCGATACGGTCAGTGTACGGAATGTAGCTGTGCCAGGACTGGCGTTCGCCCATTTTTTCCGCACCACGATGGTGGTAACCGATATCCGGCACGCAGTCGACGATCTCTTCGCCGTCCAGTTGCAGGATGATACGGAAAGCCCCGTGCGCTGATGGGTGGTTCGGGCCCAGGTTGAGGAACATGAAGTCCTCATTGTTGGTCGAACGCTTCATGCCCCAGTCTTCTGGTTTGAAGGTCAGGGATTCCATCTCCAGATCTTCTTTCTGCTTAGTCAGCTCGAAAGGATCGAATTCGGTCGCACGCGCCGGATAGTCTTTACGTAATGGGTGCCCTTCCCAGGTTTGCGGCATCATGATGCGCGTCAGGTGCGGGTGGCCCTCAACGTTGATACCAAACATCTCCCAGGTTTCACGCTCATACCAGTTGGCATTTGGGAAAATTTTGGTGATGGTCGGCACATTCAAATCGTTTTCAGACAACGCCACCTTGAGCATGATGTCGCGATTGCGTTCAATGGAGATGAAGTGATAGAAAACGGAAAAATCCGCCGCCGGTAATCCGGCACGGTGGGTACGCAGGCGCTCATCCATGCCATGCAGGTCATACAGCATCACATAGGGTTTAGGCAGCTTACGCAGGAACTCAATAATCTCAAGCAACTGCTCACGTTTCACCCAGACTACCGGCACGCCGGTACGGGTTGCTTGCACTGTAAAGGCATCAGGCCCAAAACGATTACGCAGCTCGCCGATCACCGGGTCATCCTGGTGATCTCGGGTTTGCCATAACGGCTGAGCGAGATCTTGCGTGGTTAAATCTGTCATAAGTTGTTCACCATTCTGGCCTGTCAGACAGGCACTCAGTGTTGGCGTCAGGTGGGTCAGCGCAGATTACATTGTGTTTTTATTGCGCTTTTAATGACCACATCCATAAACTGCTGTCTTAAATTTCGTCAGGGGTACGCAGATTAGTGACTGCGATACGCTCGGCGTTTTTTCTGTCGCGCTCAGATTGCATATTGGCGCGATAAACGCCCTGATCGCTGACCACCCACGACAGCGGGCGACGTTCTTTTCCGATGGACTCCTGCAACAGCAGCAGCGCCTGCATATACGCTTCAGGGCGCGGTGGGCAGCCTGGGATGTACACGTCAACCGGCAGGAATTTATCCACGCCCTGTACGACGGAATAGATATCGTACATGCCGCCGGAGTTCGCACAGGCACCCATTGAGATCACCCATTTCGGTTCCAGCATCTGGTCATACAGGCGCTGAACAACCGGAGCCATCTTGGTGAAACAGGTTCCTGCAACCACCATAAAGTCAGCCTGGCGCGGCGAAGCACGAATAACTTCAGAACCAAAACGTGCCACGTCATGCACAGATGTGAACGACGTCGTCATCTCAACGTAGCAACAGGAAAGACCGAAGTTAAACGGCCAAAGGGAGTTCTTGCGACCCCAGTTCACCATGTCGTGCATGGCATGTTCCAGCTTGCCCATGTAGACGTTTTGATGAACGTGCTTTTCCAGGGGATCGCTCACGATCTCCTGTTTTTGCAGTGGGTAACGGTCATTCTCACCGTTCGGGTCTACGCGGGTGAGCGTATAGTCCATGTGTTTTGCCTCGCTGTTACTGCTTGTGACGATTGGCGTGCGAGATGGTGGTAGGTTTGACGTCAAACTGACGACGGGCAGGAGCCCAATCCAGTGCGCCAATGCGAACCAGATAAAACAGACCAGCAAGCAGGACCAAAATGAAAATGGCGGCTTCGACAAAGCCGACCCATCCGCTTTCGCGAATAGCCGTCGACCATGCGTAGAGATAGAGGGCTTCAACGTCGAAGATGACGAAGAACATGGCAACCAGGTAGAACTTGGCCGACAAACGCAGTTTTGCGCTGCCTACAGAGGCTATACCGGATTCAAAAGGTGTATTTGTATGCCTTCCACGGGCTTTTCCGCCCAAAAACCATGCTCCGGCCAACATCAGGCAGCAGAGACCAATCGAGACGATCAGGAAAACAGCGAATGCCCAGTGATGGGCGACGACTTCTGTGGTTGTTGACATACTCTTGCTTACTCACCAAAAGTGGCGTTTTGCGTCCTGCTCTATTATTTGGCAGTTAACACACCACATCGATTCAAGGGAAGAATGAAAAACCTTATAAAACTTACCGTCTTTAGCGATTAGGCAGTAATTTTATGTGGTTTTTTACTCCTTTAACTAACCTTTTGTCAACTTTGACAAAACCATCCGCACATTAATTTACACTCGCAACATTTATTTAACACTTGATGCTCAAAAAGTGGGCTAAATCGAGTCAGTGACACCATGTGATCAAAGTGTAGCGGTTAAAATCTTGTTTGGATCGTGTATTTAACAAGGACTATTTTGGCAGGATTCGTTCTCTTTTCCTGCCCCTTAATGGGGTTATTTTTTTGATCCAGGACACAGTTTGGTGTTTTTAGTTAAGAAAACAGTCAGTTTTTTAACTGCGGAATCAATTCACTGATCGGACCAGATGATTCAAGTAGGCGTGAAAATTCTCTGAAACACGGATTGATGAATTTTTGACACCATGCTGTTAATTAGAACCAAAAAAAGCGGATACAGAAGGAGGTAAAGGGTAAAAAAAAGACCTTTCAGATTAAAAATAACCTGAAAAGCCTTTTTTACTCAGTAAAACCTAAATTACGCGACAATTAATGATAAGAGTAATCGTTTGCGTTTACTGGTTATTCTTCTTCGTCTGCAAAAGCTGCACTATCTGGAGCTGCAGGAGTCAGACGGTACGGGTCATTGCCCGACTCCATCGCGTTGAAGATTGCCAGCGCCAGTTCGTTATCGCTGTCCGGGTTGCGACACAGCAAATACTCGGTATCTGGCAGCATTGGCAGCCCTTCAGCAGCCCCCATTACGCGCAGTTCCGGGCTCATCATCTCAACCGGGCGAGCCGTGACACCCAGGCCTGCTTTCACCGCAGCACGAACCGCAGCCAGCGTTGAGGCCACATACGAGATGCGCCAAGGAATACCCGCTTCGTTAAGATGGTCTATCGCCATATCACGGTATGGGCTTGGCTCATCCAGCAGAACCAGAGGAATAGCTTCCCCACGCTGGAAGATGTAGTCCGCCGCGCAGTACCACAATGTTGGAGAAGTACGCAGAACCTGCCAGGCGAAGTTCATCGGACTGGAGGTGGTCACCACCAGATCGACCTCACCCTGGTTTAACATTTCCATCATGAAAGGATTGCGTTTCACACGGACATCAATAGCCAGTTTCGGGTAAACCGAGGTCACGCGGTTGAGCAGGAACGGTAAAATGGTATCAGAGGTATCATCAGATGCGCCGATGGTCAGTACACCCTGGATGTTGCTGTACATAAGAGAAGTACAGGCTTCATCGTTGAAGCGCAGTATTTTTCTGGCATAGCCCAGTAACTGAATACCATGTTCCGTTAATAACTTGTTGCGTCCATGCCTGGCAAACAGCTCTTTGCCTACCAATTGTTCCAGACGCTGCATCTGCTGGCTCACGGCGGATTGCGTTCTGCACACGGCAGCGGCAGCGGCCGCAAAGGTGTTCAGATCGGCAACAGCCACGAAGGTTCTCAGCAGATCGAGGTCGAGATTGAGTACTGGACGATTTGCACTAGTCATGTTTTTTTCTTCACTTTATAAGTTTTTTACAAACAGCTACCCTGGTGTTATTACCTTTTTATCAATGGGATAAAATGATAACAATTGCATAATGGCTACAGTGTTAAGCAATAAAAAAATAATTACCCGATGCATTACTTACATTGGCAGACGACTCTAACCGTCATACTTCAAGCTGCAGAGGTGTTGACTACCTTTACTCACCCGAATCACTCACCTGAGTAAGCTCATCGCGATGCATCCAGTTACCGCCGTTCTGCACCAAAAGTAGGCCCTATGAAGGGACTCGAATTAATTTGGGTATTAAGTAATTTCTACTCTGGTAATTCTCGCCAAGGCTTAATGGCGGGATTGCAGAGAAAAGGTTCTTCCGTCTGATACATTACTAATGCACGCTGCACTAACCCATAAGTTGCAGGAAGCCGCGTCGTTATAGTTAATTAACGCCGACAAAACTCAAAAAGAGACGAGTTGCGGTGTCGTTAGTCTAAAACAACCCTTGAAAATTAAGTTACCAACACGCTGTAGAAACAGCGAAAAATGTTAAGCATTACTTATTGTTTAGGGTAATAAAGATCTTTTTTTTATTACCGGAAGAACCTGCACACCCGGTGCAAAGTCTCCTGAAGGTTATCCTGACATACTGTCGTTTACTTTTTAAGCCCAAAACTGATTATTCTTATCACTAAAGTAAGATTTTATTGGCAGCAGCCCGCAGCACAGGCCCTGACACTGCAAAATTTATTATTCCCACAGCACGATTATCACACTCAGTCCAGACAGCACGCGGATCAGCCCTCACTGGTCAATCTTCATGCAAAGCCCACTTTGTACAAAAAACATACAGCCAAATAAGCATCACTTGACTGTTTCAGCCATCATCAGTACATCAATATTTACTAAATAATTTAATAATTACATTGAAAAAGCATGATGAATAAGGCGTCACCACAAAATCTTAAAACATCTGAACAGTCGTTCACATCGGATTACACTCAAATAACAGCATGAAATATCACAAAATGACGTTCCGGCGTGCTCGCCTGCCATCTGAATGAAAAAACATCCTTTAACACACCAAAGCCTGCCGCCACCCTTCAAAAGGAACCGGGAGAGGAGTACATTGTGCAATGTTTAGTTTTCCACGGCAGGAATGAACTTCTGCCAGTCAAGGCGACAGAGATGACCCCAATTGATAAATCCAGCAAACTGGATAATGTGTGTTACGACATTCGCGGCCCGGTATTAAAAGAAGCCAAGCGCCTCGAAGAAGAAGGTAATAAAGTCCTCAAACTGAACATCGGTAACCCTGCCCCGTTTGGTTTTGAAGCCCCGGATGAAATTCTGGTCGATGTCATCCGTAATCTGCCAAGCGCCCAGGGTTACTGTGACTCAAAAGGTCTGTATTCCGCCCGAAAAGCGATCATGCAGCACTACCAGGCGCGCGGCGTGCGCGATATGACGGTAGAAGACATCTATATCGGTAATGGTGTGTCTGAACTGATCGTGCAATCCATGCAGGCGCTGCTGAACAGCGGCGACGAAATGCTGGTGCCGGCACCGGACTATCCGTTGTGGACAGCGGCCGTGTCGCTCTCTGGCGGCAAAGCCGTGCACTACCTGTGTGACGAGTCTGCTGGCTGGTTCCCGGACCTGGACGATATCCGCAGCAAAATCACCCCGCGCACCCGCGGCATTGTGATCATTAACCCGAACAACCCGACCGGCGCGGTCTACAGCAAAGAACTGCTGTTGGAAGTGGTCGAACTGGCACGTCAGCATAACCTGATTATTTTTGCCGACGAGATCTACGACAAGATCCTGTATGACGCCGCACAACATCATTCTATTGCCGCGCTGGCACCGGATCTGTTGACCATCACCTTTAACGGTCTGTCAAAAACCTACCGTGTGGCGGGCTTCCGTCAGGGCTGGATGGTGTTGAACGGGCCGAAGAAACATGCGAAAGGCTACATTGAAGGGCTGGAAATGCTGGCCTCAATGCGCCTGTGCGCCAACGTTCCCGCGCAACATGCGATTCAGACTGCACTGGGTGGTTATCAGAGCATCAGCGAATTTATCCAGCCTGGCGGCCGTCTGTATGAACAACGCAACCGTGCCTGGGAGCTGATCAATGAGATCCCTGGCGTCAGCTGCGTGAAGCCGGATGGCGCACTGTATATGTTCCCCAAAATCGACGCGAAAAAGTTCAACATCCACGACGACCAGAAAATGGTGCTCGACTTCCTGCTGCAGGAGAAAGTGCTGCTGGTGCAGGGTACGGCGTTTAACTGGCCGTGGCCGGATCACGTGCGTATTGTCACCCTGCCGCGCGTGGATGAACTGGATATGGCGATTAACAAGTTTGGCCGCTTCCTTAGCGGTTATCGCCAGCTGTAATGTTCTCCCTGAAGAGCGGCCGAGGCCGCTCTTCGCATTTTGACGTAAGGGAAAATGACCATGACCCAAAGCCACTTCTTTGCCCACCTCTCCCGCCTGAAACTGATCAACCGCTGGCCGCTGATGCGTAATGTGCGTACCGAAAATGTCTCGGAGCACAGCTTACAGGTGGCGATGGTCGCCCATGCGCTGGCCCTGATCAAAAATAAGAAATTTAACGGCAATCTCAATGCTGAACGTATCGCGATGATGGCGATTTATCACGATGCCAGCGAAGTGCTGACCGGCGATCTGCCCACGCCAGTGAAGTATTACAACGCGCAGATTGCCCATGAGTACAAGAAGATTGAAAAGATTGCCCAGCAAAAGCTGATTGAAATGCTGCCGGAAGAGTTGCGTTCTGCCTATGCGCCGCTGATTGATGAACATCAGCACAGCGAAGCGGAAACAGCCATCGTCAAACAGGCTGATGCCCTCTGTGCCTATCTGAAATGTCTGGAAGAGTTGTCAGCGGGGAATAATGAGTTTCTGCTGGCAAAAGCGCGGCTGGAGAAGACGCTGACACAGCGTCACAGCCCGGAGATGGACTATTTCGTGGAGGTCTTCGTCCCGAGCTTCAGCCTGTCGCTGGACGAGATAAGCCAGGATTCATTGTGATCTCATCGTGCCTCGCCCGCCTTTACAAGAGGCACTAACAGGCAGACTCCCGTTTCAAGCTCGCATCATTACGATCGTCGCTGTACAGCCCAGCTTGGGTGACTTTTCACCTATGTTGTGTTTTTTAACGACAGGGAAAGAAAAGGGGACATAAAAAAGCCCCGCGAGAGCAGGGCTGAAAAGAATTAATGTTTACGGTGAATATTGACGCTGCCATCGGCATTTTTATGGATGATAAGCTCATCCAGCGAGGTGAGCACCATATCCACATCTTCCAGACGGGGTGCATCGGCAGGGACGTTGACGGCAATCACATGGCAGCCTGCGGCCAGACCGGAGAGAATACCCGCGGCGGCATCTTCTACCACCACACACTCTTCTGGCTCCAGGTCCAGCAGCTGCGCGCCGAGCAAATAAGCATCAGGCTCAGGTTTACCGCGCTCCACGCGCTCAGCGGTGACAAACGCCGCAGGTGCTGGCAGCCCGGCCGCCGCGTGGCGAGCGCTGGCCACAGGCACCGAACCCGAAGTCACGATGGCCCACGGGATCTCCAGCTCATCAAGCGTTGCCAGCAGTTCTAACGCGCCCGGCAGTGCGACAATCCCGTCCGTGTCTTCGGCTTCCAGTTTTTCCAGCGCGATAAACTCCTGCTGAATAGCGTCCGCTGATGCCCCGGCCATAAAATGGCGCAGTGAGGTAATCGCCTGCTTACCGTGGATGAAGCCAAGCACCTCGTCCGGGGCAATCCCGTGGCGCTTACCCCAGTTTTTCCAGGCACGTTCAACGACCATCAGTGAGTCGACTAACGTGCCATCCAGATCAAACAGAAAACCTTTACACTTCACTGCATCTTCCTTCTCAGGCGTTGATAACTTGCGCGATCTCATTCGCACTCAGATGGTACTGTCGGGGACAATTGTGCCACACAGCCAGCATCCGTTGATACTTTTCCCACATCGGCACCTGAGCATTAAACTCATGGCTGCCCGCTGAAAAATGCCCAAAACGCCCTTCCACATTCACCAGGAAACGCACATAGCCGAGGTAACGCCCTTCTGTGGCAGCATCAAAACCCAGGAAAACCAGGCGGCGCGCCTCAACTACCTGTGGCTCTTTCAGATTAGTCCAGGAAACATGCAGCGCATGGTACATCTCCATCATCGCGACCAGCGTGCGGCATTCCGCTTCCGGCAGTTGGCTGAATTCATTATCCAGCTCGCGCAGTTGCAGGCCGTAACCACGTTCGACAATGGTCTGATAGCGACGATGACGCGCAGCGTTATCGGGATCAAGCATCGCCATTAGCTGGTATTGATTGGAAAGAATTAAACGCTGTGCATGGGTCATATCCATTTGGGGCTCCTCGGCCACGGGGGCAAGCTGAAAGTCGCAAAAGGATCGCACAGCGAGGGGAAAGTCTTCTTTGACGCAAAGCGGGTTTCCCTTCACTTCAGTGAGGAAAACCCGCCTGCATTTAGAGATCGTCGAGGAACGTTTTATCCAGCTGTTTGAACGCACGCTTCAGGACATCGGCCAGCGACTGATACGTCGGCTTGCCTTCAACCGGGGAAATCGCCTGCCCGGCCGCTTGCAGTTTCTCGCGCACATCGTGGAACCAGCCCAGTAAAGAAGGAGGTAGCGGTGTGACCGAACGTTTGCCCAACCACCACAGCCCCTGCATCGGCAGGCTACAGGCAAACAGCGCCGTGGCCACTGCCGGGCCAAGCTGCCCGCCGAGGGCAATTTGCCAGGTGAGGCTGAAAATAGCGACCGGAGGCATAATGCGGATAGCAAACCGCGTGGCGCGCGTCACTCTGTTTTCAGGAAACATAGGAGCCAGGCGTTTATCGACAGGCCACGTCTTCATATAGTGCTGCCCATGCTGGAACAACTTGAACCAACCGATACTGCCGGACTCATTCGCCATGTCTGACCTCAACTTCGGAGATAAATATTAAAAAAAAATCGCAACTCAACAACTTTACCTAACATGATTCAAAATATTTTGTCTTTGCGAGTGACCCTGGTTATCCTGTGCGCGATTTATACCCCTTATTTCGGGTACTGGCAGTGAATAACGAGCGATCCGGGTCAACAATCGACCAACTTATAAAAAAAATAGATAGGATTTAAAAAAATCTCGTAATTCTTCCAAAAAATTTGCTTTCGGACAAAACTTTTCGAAAGCCTGACCTTCATCATTAATGTACCAGCTTTCATGCACTACGCTGATAGACTGTTGACTTTAATTTCGCCACTTTAAACAAATAGGACCTTCCATGTCGAGTAAGTTAGTACTGGTTCTGAACTGCGGTAGTTCTTCCCTGAAATTTGCCATCATCGATCCGGCAAACGGCGACGAATACCTGTCAGGTTTAGCTGAATGTTTCCACCTTCCGGAAGCCCGTATCAAATGGAAGCAGGACGGCGCTAAACAAGAAGCGGCTTTGGGTGCCGGTGCAGCTCACAGTGAAGCACTGAACTTCATGGTTAAAACTATTCTGGCACAAAAACCAGAACTGTCGGCACAAATCGCTGCAATTGGTCATCGCATCGTACACGGCGGCGAAAAGTTAACTCAGTCTGTGGTTATCGACGCTTCTGTTATCCAGGGCATCAAAGACGCCTCTTCTTTTGCACCGCTGCATAACCCGGCTCACCTGATCGGTATTGATGAAGCGCTGAAAAACTTCCCACACCTTTCAGATAAGAATGTGGCTGTTTTCGACACCGCTTTCCATCAGACAATGCCGGAAGAGTCTTATCTCTACGCCCTGCCGTACAAACTGTATAAAGAGCACGGCGTTCGTCGTTACGGCGCACACGGAACCAGCCACTACTATGTGACTCAGGAAGCGGCCAAAGCCCTGAACAAACCGGTTTCTGAACTGAACGTGATCACCTGCCACCTTGGCAACGGTGGTTCTGTTTCAGCTATCCGTAACGGCGAGTGTGTGGATACCTCAATGGGTCTGACTCCGCTGGAAGGTCTGGTGATGGGCACCCGCAGTGGTGACATCGATCCGGCGATCATCTTCTTCCTGCACGACACCCTGGGCATGAGCGTTGATGCGATCAACAAACTGCTGACCAAAGAGTCTGGCCTGCTGGGTCTGACTGAAGTCACCAGCGACTGCCGTTACGTTGAAGACAACTACACCACCAAAGAAGATGCAAAACGCGCGATGGATGTGTTCTGCCACCGTCTGGCGAAATACATCGGTTCTTACACTGCGCTGATGGACGGCCGCCTGGATGCGGTGATCTTCACCGGTGGTATTGGTGAAAATGCGGCAATGGTTCGCGAATTGTCACTGGGCAAGCTGGCGCTGCTGGGCTTCGACGTTGACCACGAGCGCAACCTGGCCGCACGCTTCGGCAAATCAGGCTTTATCAACAAAGAAGGCACCCGCGCAGCGATTGTTATCCCAACCAATGAAGAGTTGGTTATCGCGCAGGACGCCAGTCGCCTGACTGCATAATTCCGCAACGAACCGTCAGCCCAGGCTGACGGTGTTGTTTTAGACAGCATTTTATATAGCTAAATATTTCGCGTTACAGGAAGGCGGCAACTGAGTGAATCCTCAGGAGCTTACTCAAGTAAGTGACTGGGGTGAGCGAAGGCAGCCAACACACCTGTAGCGTGAAAAATGACGCTATAGGAGAGAATCTATCGTGTCCCGTACTATCATGCTCATCCCTACCGGTACCAGCGTCGGCCTGACCAGCGTCAGCCTGGGCGTAATCCGCGCTATGGAACGTAAAGGCGTGCGTCTCAGCGTCTTTAAACCGATCGCCCAGCCACGTGCTGGCGGCGACAGCCCAGACCAGACCACCACCATCATTCGCAAAAACTCGAGCATCCCTGCCGCTGAACCGCTGGCAATGAGCCGCGTGGAATCTCTGCTGGGTTCTAACCAGCAAGATGTGCTGATGGAAGAGATCATTGCGCGCTACCACGAAAACACCAAAGATGCTGAAGTGGTGCTGGTAGAAGGCCTGGTGCCAACGCGTAAACATCAGTTCGCCAATGCGCTGAACTATGAAATCGCCAAAACGCTGAATGCTGAAATCGTCTTCGTGATGTCACTGGGTAATGACTCAGCGGCACAGTTGAAAGAGCGCATCGAGCTGACGCAGAGCAGCTTCGGTGGCAGCAAAAACAAAAGCATTACTGGCGTTATCATCAACAAACTCAATGCCCCGGTTGACGAACAGGGCCGTACACGCCCGGATCTGTCTGAGATCTTCGACGACTCAACCAAAGCCAACGTTGCCAATATCGATCCTAAGCAGCTGTTCGCTAACAGCCCGCTGCCGGTGCTGGGCTGCGTGCCGTGGAGCTTCGAGCTGATCGCCACTCGCGCCATCGATATGTGCCGTCACCTGAATGCACGTGTGATCAACGAAGGCGACATTACCACTCGCCGCGTAAAATCTGTGACCTTCTGCGCACGCAGCCTGCCACACATGCTGGAGCACTTCCGTCCGGGTTCCCTGCTGGTAACCTCTGCTGACCGTCCTGACGTACTGGTTGCCGCCTGCCTGGCCGCGATGAACGGCGTGGAAATCGGTGCCATTCTGTTGACCGGTGGTTACGCTATCGACGCACCGATTCAGAAGCTGTGTGACCGTGCTTTCCAGACTGGCCTGCCGGTATTTATGGTCGACACCAATACCTGGCAGACCTCTCTCAGCCTGCAAAGCTTCAACCTGGAAGTCCCAAGCGACGATACCCAGCGTATTGAACGCGTGCAGGAATATGTGGCCAGCCACATCGATGCAGACTGGATCGAATCGCTGACCGCTGAATCTGAGCGCAGCCGTCGTCTGTCTCCACCGGCCTTCCGCTACCAGCTCACCGAACTGGCACGCAAAGCACACAAACGTATCGTCCTGCCAGAAGGCGACGAGCCACGTACAGTGAAAGCCGCAGCCATCTGTGCTGAACGCGGCATCGCCACCTGTGTTCTGCTGGGTAACCCGGAAGAGATCCAGCGCGTAGCGGCCGCTCAGGGCGTTGAATTGGGCAAAGGCATCGAGATTGTTGACCCGTCTGTTGCACGCGAAAACTACGTTGCCCGTCTGGTTGAGCTGCGTAAGAGCAAAGGCATGACCGAAGTGGTGGCGCAGGAGCAGTTGGAAGACAACGTGATGCTCGGCACCATGATGCTGGAGAGCGGTGAAGTTGACGGTCTGGTTTCCGGTGCGGTTCACACCACCGCGAACACCATTCGTCCGCCGTTACAGCTGATCAAAACCGCACCGGGCAGCTCACTGGTTTCATCAGTGTTCTTCATGCTGTTACCTGAGCAGGTTCTGGTCTACGGTGACTGCGCGATCAACCCGGATCCCAACCCTGAGCAGCTGGCAGAGATCGCTATCCAGTCCGCCGATTCTGCACTGGCGTTTGGCATCGAGCCACGCGTGGCGATGATCTCCTACTCCACCGGAACCTCAGGTGCTGGTAGTGACGTTGAGAAAGTGCGTGAAGCCACGCGCATCGCGCAGGAAAAACGTCCTGACCTGGTGATCGATGGTCCATTGCAGTATGACGCCGCGATCATGGCTGATGTGGCCAAATCAAAAGCGCCAAACTCACCGGTTGCTGGCCGTGCGACCGTGTTCATCTTCCCAGACCTGAACACCGGTAACACCACGTACAAAGCCGTACAGCGCTCTGCTGACCTGATCTCGATTGGGCCAATGCTGCAAGGTATGCGTAAGCCAGTCAACGACCTGTCACGTGGCGCACTGGTAGACGATATCGTTTACACCATCGCCCTGACGGCGATTCAGTCTAAGCAGGCTGAAGGCTAATAACGTATCAGGGTCAGGCATGCCTGACCCCTACAAAGCACCATACCCGTAGGGGCCAGGCATGCCTGGCCCTTTTTTATTGGATCACCACATCCAGCGCACGCAGATGCTCGGGCTGCCAGGAGAGTTTAACCTCACTGCCCGGCTGCCAGCGGCTGTCCATTTTAGCCGGTGACAGCTTGACCATAAAGTTACCCTGCCCCGCCACCTCGGTCAGCATGCGCACATGATCGCCCAGATAGATAAACTGCTGGATACGTGCGCTCACCTGCTGATCGCCCTGTTCGGGGGCATTGACGTTAATGCGCTCCGGGCGAATGCTGAGCTGAATTTTTTTCCCTGGTGAACTTGGCCGCACTTTCAGCGCATCCAGCTCATAACCGTCGTCCAGCTTAACGCGATAGTAATCGCCCTGTGCTGCGACCTGCGTGGCGAGCAGACTGTTATTCTCGCCTATAAACTGCGCCACAAAGGCATTGGCTGGCTGCTCGTATAGCTTACCAGGGCTGTCCATCTGCTGGATCATACCGTCGTTAAACACGGCAACCCGATTGGACATGGTCATGGCTTCACTCTGATCGTGCGTCACATAAACAATCGTCAGACCGAGCATCTCATGGAGCTGTTTAATTTCCAGCTGCATATGCTCACGCAGTTGCTTGTCCAGCGCCCCCAGCGGTTCATCCATCAGGATCAGCTTTGGTTCAAACACCAGCGCCCGCGCCAGGGCCACCCTTTGCTGTTGTCCACCCGACATCTGCGCCGGATAACGATCGGCCAGTGGGGTGAGCTTGATCATATCCAGAATACGCGCCACGCGCTCTTTGATATCGACCTTGCTCATCCGGCGGATCGACAGCGGAAATGCCAGGTTTTCCGCCACCGTCATATGCGGGAATAACGCATAATTCTGGAACACCATGCCAATATCACGCTGGTGCGGCGGCAGAGTATGCAAGGGTTTATCACGCAGGAAAATCTCGCCATCGGTCGGTGTTTCAAACCCGGCCAGCATCATCAGGCTGGTCGTTTTACCCGAACCAGATGGACCTAAAAGGGTTAAGAATTCCCCCTCCTGTACGTCAAGATTCAGATTGCGAACCACCAGCTTTTCGCCGTCGTAGCTCTTTTTGATGTTCTTAAAACTCACCAGGGATCTCATAGTATTCTCTCGTCAAACGGGCAAAAAACGTCCCAGGCACGCTTTGTGCATAACTCACACGAGGTGCATCTGTTGGGTGGCTCTTTTTTAGCTCTACCACAACAAATTTCGCTTCGACAAGTAGAATCTGACAAAAAGACGAAAAAAAAGCATGAAAGGGTTTCTTTCAGGCTATTGTTTTCTATTGTATTTTTGGAATTGCACCAAAATACACCAATAAAAACACAACAGAATCAGGCAATCATCGCCTTACGCACCATGAAAGGGCAACTCACCCGGCGTGATGCGCCGTGCCAGACAGGCGAGGATCGGGGCAAACTTCTCCGCCATCTGCAGCTCGTCAACACAGGCATAGCCCAGCAGCAGCCCACGTCGCGTGGTACCCTGCAGGTAGTAGGCCGACAGCGGGCGCGTCAGCACGCCGTTCTGCTCCAGCTCGGCACTGAGTGCCACATCGTCGATGTTATCGGGCAGCGACAGAATCAAATGCAGCCCGGCATTGCTTTGCTGGGCGATAAATTTATCCCCCAGACTTTCGCGGATCACCCGCACCAGTTCAGCGCGGCGTCGGCTGTACAGCTGGCGCATTTTGCGCACATGGGCCGCGTAATGCCCCTCGCGGATAAACTCCGCCAGCGTCAACTGCACCAGCCCGTTACCGCCACGGTACAGCTCGGAATGGGCCATCTTCATTCGTGCCGCCAGCGGTTTTGGCACCACCATGTAGCTCAGGCGCAGGCCGGGATACAGCGTTTTGCTGAAGGTACCGAGATAAATTACCGGTGCATCCGGGGCCAGCCCCTGCAACGCGGGTATCGGTGAATCGGTAAAACGAAACTCACCGTCATAGTCATCCTCCACCACCCAGCTTCCGGCGTTTTTCGCCAGCGCCAGCAGCTGATGCCGTCGTTGCAGGCTCATCACCGACCCCAGTGGATACTGGTGTGAGGGCGTCACACAAATCAGGCGTGGCGGACGGGCTTCGCCGCTCAAATCGGGCAGTGTCATCCCTTCGTCGTCTACCGCTGTCGGCAGCAGTTCAATGCCGTTGACGGCCAGTACGTTACGGATGCCCCAGTAACCTGGCTCCTCAACCCACGCACGGTCGCCGGGGTCGCACAGCATTTTTGCCAGCAAATCCAGCGACTGATGCGTCCCGGCCGTCACCAAAATCTGGTCTGGCGTGCAGTTCAGCGAGCGGATCACCCGCAGATAGTCAGCCAGCGCCTGCTGCAGTTGCAGGCAACCACCGTGGCCGGAATAACTCAGCGCCTCCACCGGCATGCGGCGGCTCAGACGCAGGTGGATCTTGCGCCAGATATCATGCGGCATATGGCTGACGTCCGGCACGCCGGGCATAAACGCCCCCCACTGATGCGCTCCGGCCCCACTGCGCGTCAGCAGCCGCGATCCCCGGCTGGAGAGGCGAACAAAATTAAACGGTCGCCCGACGCTGATCGGCGCACCTTCGGCTTCGGGCATGCTTTCCGGCAGCGCATCACTGACGAAGGTGCCGCTGCCGGTACGGGTTTGCAGATAGCCCTCTGACTGCAACTGCTCATACGCCGCCAGCACAGTATTCCGCGACACCGACAGGTCTTTTGCCAGATCGCGCGTGGCGGGTAAACGGCTGCCTGTGGCAATGGATCCATCCTGAATTGCGCACTGCAATACATCGTATAAACGCTTGCCCAGCGCGCCCTCAGGAGCCAGTGCAAGGCGATGCGCGAGCAGGTCACCAAGTAACGTTCGCAAAATTGGCTCCTTGAAATAAAAAAAACTGGCTCTGGCTTATAAAACCCCGAAAAGGCTACAAAGCAAGGAGAGCTGAGAGTATGCAAAATTCATAACGAGGTTACACCATGAGCAACAGTGAAATACAGCAGCGCCGTCTGAACGCCACCCCACGTGGAGTGGGTGTGATGTGTGATTTCTTCGCCACCAAAGCAGAAAATGCCACGCTGTGGGATCATCAGGGCCGTGAGTATATCGACTTCACTGCGGGGATTGCCGTGCTGAACACCGGCCACCGCCACCCGAAAGTCATGGCCGCCGTCAGCGCCCAGTTGGCCTGCTTCACTCACACTGCGTACCAGGTTATTCCCTACGAAAACTACATCGCCCTGGCCGAGCAGCTGAATGAACTGGTGCCTGTTACCGGGCCATGCAAAACCACCTTTTTCTCCAGCGGTGCTGAAGCGGTAGAAAATGCGGTGAAGATTGCCCGCGCCGCCACCGGACGCCCTGGCGTGATTGCCTTCAGCGGAGCGTTCCACGGCCGCACGCTGATGACAATGGGACTGACCGGCAAAGTCACCCCGTACAAAACCGGCTTTGGTCCCTTCCCAGGCTCCGTATTCCATGCCCGCTATCCGAATGCCCTGCACGGTTTCAGCGTGGACGACGCCATGGAAAGCCTGGAAACGCTGTTCAAATGTGATATCAGCCCGCAGCAGGTTGCCGCGATTATCTATGAACCGATTCAGGGGGAAGGTGGTTTTAACATCGCGCCGACAGAATTTGTCACCGCACTGCGCGCCCTGTGCGACCAGCACGGCATTGTGATGATCGCCGACGAAATCCAGACCGGCTTTGCCCGTACCGGCAAACTGTTTGCCAGCGAATACTATCCGGACGCAAAACCCGACCTGATGACGATGGCGAAAAGTCTGGGCGGCGGTCTGCCGATTTCGGCCGTGTCCGGCCGCGCTGAGCTGATGGATGCCCCGGAGCCTGGCGGCCTTGGTGGAACCTATGCCGGTAACCCGCTGGCCGTGGCCGGGGCGCTGGCCGTGCTGGAAGTCATTAAAGAAGAGCAGCTGTGCGCCCGTGCCCTGCGCCTTGGTGCGGAACTGGTGGAAACGCTGAATGCCAGTGGAAACCCGGCGCTGGTGGACGTGCGCGCACGCGGCTCGATGGTGGCCGCTGAATTTAATGACCCGGCCACCGGAAAACCCTCTGCCGCGATAGCACGCGATATCCAGCAGCGCGCACTGGCACAGGGCTTAATTCTGCTGACCTGCGGTGTGCACGGCAATGTCATTCGCTTCCTTTACCCACTCACTATTCCTGATACGCAGTTTAAGACTGCACTCAGCCTGCTGGCATCACTTTTACGCGGCTGATTGAATCATTCTGCCGGCCACAAGGATGTGGCACAACTTATGCTTATAACAATCTACAGATAATGAGGAATTTGGCATGGTGAAGACTTTAGCAGCACTGATTCTCGCAACCTTTACTCTCCAGGCACAGGCGGAAAGCCTGACAGTCATCTCTTTCGGCGGCACCAATAAAGATGCGCAGGATAAAGCCTTCTATAAACCTTTTACTGCCGCTGGGCTGGGCACCATTGAAGCCGGTGAATTTAACGGCGAAATGGCACGAATCCGTGCCATGGTCGAAACCGGCCAGATAGGCTGGGATGTGGTGGAGCTGGAAACACCTGAGCTGCAACGCGGCTGTGAAGAAGGCCTGTTTGAGCCGCTGGACTGGAGCAAATTGGGCAATAAAGCCGACTTTATTCCTGCCGCCGTGACCGAATGTGGTGCCGGGATCTTCGTCTGGTCAACGGTACTCACCTATGACGCGAGCAAACTGAAAAAAGGCCCGGCAAGCTGGACAGACTTCTGGAACGTGAAGGAATTCCCGGGTAAACGCGCGATGCGCAAAAGCGCGAAATATACCCTGGAAATCGCCCTGATGGCCGATGGTGTGAAACGTGAAGATATTTATAAAGTGCTGGCAACGCCCGCCGGCGTGGAACGTGCTTTCAAAAAACTGGATCAGTTAAAGCCAAACATTCAGTGGTGGGAATCCGGCGCACAGCCGCTGCAATGGCTGGTTTCCGGCGATGTGGTGATGAGCTCCGCGTATAACGGCCGTATCGGCGCCGCGCAGGATGAAGGCCATGACTTCAAAATCGTCTGGGACAACGCGCTGTACGACCTCGACAACTGGGCGATTGTGAAAGGCTCAAAACACAAAGCACTGGCGGAGAAGTTTATCGCATTTGCGAATAAACCTGAGAACCAGAAAGTGTATGCGGAAAACATTCCTTATGGCCCGACCAACATCAACACCAGCAAGCTGCTTGATCCGGCACGGTTAAGCAAACTGCCAACCGCACCGGATAACCTTGCCACCTCATTGCAGGTAAGCAGTGATTTCTGGCTGGAACACGGCGAAGACCTGGAACAGCGCTTTAACGCCTGGGCCGCGAAGTAACTGCCCTGCGGGCGGACCGGAACAGAAGGTCCGCCCCTACGCGATCTGGGGCGACCACTGACGCCCTGTGGGCGGGCCGATGATTTTCGCCGACCGTGATAGCGATCTGCCCCAATACGATTAATGGAGACTGCAATGAGTAATCCCGTGATGGAATCCCCCCTACCTTCAGCACCCGCCAGGGCGTCGTTAAGCCAGCGTTTGCGTCAGGTCGAGGGCAGCAAAACCCGTCGTTCTCTGCTGCTGATTGCGCCGCTGCTGATTTTCGTGGTGGTCTGTTTCCTGTTCCCTATCGTCTCCATTCTGAGTAAAAGCGTCGAAAACCCGGAGTTCCACGATAACCTGCCGGAAACTTCAGCTGCGCTGGCATCCTGGCCAGGCAACGCGTTACCGGACGAGGCGTTGTACGCCACGCTGGGAAAAGAGCTGCTCGCCGCCCGTGAACGCGGCCAGATTGCCGCCGTTGCTAAACGTCTGAGCTATGAAAATTCGGCATTTCGCCGCCTGATCACCACAACACCTCGCCTTGTTCCGGCCTCAGGTGAAAATGTGAAAGCGGCGCTGACTGCCGGGCAACCTGCCTGGAGTGAACTGAGTACCTGGCAAACGCTGAAGCGCGCCTCCAGCCCTGTCACCAGCTACTATCTGCTGTCGGCCTTTGACCGCAAAGTGGATGCGGCCAGCGGTGATATCCAGGCGTTGCCGGCTGATCAGGCGCTGTATGTCAATGTACTGCTGCGTACCCTGTGGATGGCCACGGTGGTGACGCTGCTGTGCGTGGGGATTGGTTATCCACTGGCGTACTGGCTGGCGAAACAACCCGCCAACCGCGCCAACCTGCTGATGATACTGGTGCTACTGCCCTTCTGGACGTCACTGATTGTTCGCACTGCCAGCTGGATTGTACTGTTGCAGTCCGGTGGCCTGATTAACCGCGCGCTGATGGGCATGGGCATTATTGACTCTCCGCTGACGCTGGTGTTTAACCGCATCGGGGTGTTTATTTCGATGACCCATATCCTGCTGCCGTTTATTGTGCTGCCGCTGTATGCGGTGATGAAAGGCATCTCCCCCAGCTATGTCCGTGCCGCGATTTCGCTGGGCGCCCACCCGTTCCTTGCCTTCTGGCGTGTTTATGTTCCACAAACCTATGCCGGGATCGCCGCAGGTGCATTGCTGGTATTTATGATGGCGATTGGTTACTACGTTACCCCTGCCCTGCTGGGCGGCCCTAACGACCAGATGGTGAGTTACTTTGTTGCCTTCTTTACCAACAGCACCATGAACTGGGGAATGGCCGCGGCACTCGGCAGCCAGTTACTGGTTATCGTCCTGCTGCTGTATATCGTCTATATCCGTGTCACACGTACCTCTGCCGAAGCGGCAGCTCACTAAGGAGATGATAATGAGACAACAGGGAACACTGATCCTGCGCCTGTGGAAAGGCCTGTTTAACTTCTATGCGGCGGCGGTACTGCTTTTTCTTATCGTCCCGGTGCTGGTGATTGTGCCGCTGTCATTTAATAGCAGCTCGTTTCTCAGCTATCCGCTCAGTGGTTTTTCACTGCGCTGGTACGAGACCTTCTTTCATTCGCAAGAATGGCTGGGGGCGCTGGGTAACAGCCTGCTGATTGCCCCGCTCGCTACGCTGCTGGCGACCGTGCTGGGCGTGCTGGCCTCAATGGGTCTGGTGCGCGGTGAGTTTCGTGGGAAAGGCATTGTGATGGCAATTATCATTTCGCCGATGGTCGCGCCGGTAGTGATTATTGCCGTTGGCATGTTCTTCTTCTTTGCCAAACTGTCGCTGCTTAACAGCTATCTCGGTCTGGTGCTGGCCCATGCATTGCTTGGCGTGCCGTTTGTGGTGATCACCGTGGTGGCGGTGCTAAAAAGTTACGATACCAATCTGTCCCGCGCTGCCGCCAGTCTGGGTGCCTCCCCCCTGCTGACGTTCCGTAAAGTCACGCTGCCGCTGATCGCCCCCGGCGTCTTCTCCGGTGCGCTGTTTGCCTTTGCCGCATCGTTTGATGAAGTCGTCGTCACGCTATTTCTGGCCAGCCCAAGCCAGCGCACACTGCCGATCCAGATGTTTGCAGGTATCCGCGAAAACCTTGACCCGACGATCGCCGCAGCGGCAAGCCTGATGATAGGCGCATCGCTGATTCTGTTGGTCGTGATGGAGATATTGCGTCGACGTGGTGAGAAGATGCGCCAGTCCAGCCCGGCACATTGATCGTTTGGTATGACAGGTTTGATGTGTGGCGCAGGAATACTGCGCCACAGCGAGGATCAGTCGTAGCGGCCTGATTCGTTATTGCGCGTCAGCCACAGCGATAATGCTTTCAGCGAGTCTGAGGTAAACTCATCACAGCGGGCGGTGATCTCTTCCGGCGTCATCCAGAAAATCTCATCCACTTCTTCTTCCTGCATAGCAAATGGACCGTGAGACACGCAGCTGAACAAGCCCCCCCATACGCGGCAATGTTCATCTTCGTAGTAGAACTGGCCATGTTCGGCAAACGGCACCGCAGCAATACCCAGCTCCTCTTCGGCTTCACGTCGTGCCGACCCCAGCATCTCTTCACCGGTCTGCACCACGCCTCCGGCGGTCGCATCCAGCATTCCCGGCATAAAGTCTTTCGTCTCAGTACGACGCTGCACCAGAATTTTGCCCATGCCATCGTGAACCACGATGTAGGTTGCGCGATGGCGCAAACACTGCGCACGCATCTGTACACGGCTGGATTGTGCAATGACCTCGTTATCTTCGTTAACGATATCTACCCACTCCGTGCCCTGCTCTTGCTCCACCATCCGTAACCCTTTTTGTTCTGGCGCCTGGCGCACAGTTGAATCAAACGTAGTCGCACAAGGTTGCGCGATCCGCCTAAATTAATGTTTAACGCCGCAGGACGCAATCATCAATTTGTGCTGATGCACTATGCGGTTTTTGATGATTCTGACAGCCACAGCTGCACAGACGCGCGTTGCCACTGAAAATGGGCATAATCGGCCAGCCGTGGCGGTAATGTGTCACCATGTAGCGCCAGACGATTCAGCATCACCGCCAGGTCAGTATCCGCTATTGACCACTCACCAAACAGATTCTGCTGGCCTTCCGGCAACAGGCGTTCCACGGCGCTAATCAGCTTCGCGGCCGACTGCTGACCGGCCTCATCCAGCGGCGCAAAACGCGCACCGGCGAACAGCACTTCTGTCGGGCGCTGCTGGCGGATCGGCATAAAATCACTGCGCAGCCAGGCCTGAATTTCACGGGCTTTCGCGCGTTTTTCGATATTACGCGGATAAAGGCGCTCATAGTCTGGTGCCGGGAAGCGGTCTTCCAGATACTCCGTAATGGCCGAGGATTCAGACAAGTGGAAATTATCGACCTGTAATGTGGGCACCCGGCGCGTCAACGACACATCGCCATAGGCGTGCTGCTGATGCTCGCCGCTGCCGAGATCAACACGCTTCAGGGAAAAAGGTATCCCTTTTTCACTCAGGGCAACATAGACCGACATCACATAAGGGCTGAAAAAGCTGGAATCTGACCACAACAGGATGGTGGGATAACTCATCAGGACGTCCTCTGACGTTCACGGATTGGAACATCCTGTTTACCGACTTTTTATGCCGATGGCAATCTCTACAGCGGGGCAATTTATCATTTCAGAACAACCACAACAACACCTGCACGTGCGCCGTGTCACACGCAATCCGGGCATCTTCGCCTATGCTGAAAGCAGCATACTGTGCTGACTCATTCTGAAGGATAATCCGCATGCATATTCTGATTACCGGCGGTACGGGGCTGATTGGTCGCCCGTTAACGACCCGATTACTTCAGGCTGGTCACCAGATCAGCGTGGTCACCCGCGATGTCGCGGCAGCGCGCCGTACCCTGAGCGAAAAAGTCAGCCTGTGGTCTGGGCTGGACCAGCAGCAAGATCTGAACGGTATTGATGCCGTTATCAATCTGGCGGGAGAGCCGATCGCGGCAAAGCGCTGGAGCGAGCCGCAAAAGCAGTTGTTATGCGATAGCCGCTGGCAAATAACCCAACGTCTGGTTGAATTGATTGAAGCCAGCAGCACACCACCTGCGGTGCTGATTTCCGGTTCCGCCACCGGCTTTTACGGGGACACCGGCGACCTGGTGGTGACCGAGGATGACCCCGGTCATGCCGAGTTTACCCATGAACTCTGTGCTCGCTGGGAACAGCTGGCATTAAAGGCACAAAGCGATCGTACCCGCGTGTGCCTGCTGCGCACGGGCGTGGTGCTGTCGAAGAGGGGCGGTGCGCTGGAAAAAATGAAACTGCCGTTTAAATTAGGCATTGGCGGCCCACTGGGTAACGGTAAACAGTATCTCCCGTGGATACATCTGGAGGATGCGATAAGCGGCATTCTGTGGCTGCTGGACACCCCAACGCTGGACGGCCCGTTTAATCTGGTGGCACCCTACGCGGTGCGCAATGAGCAGTTCGCTGCGGCACTGGGTGAAGTCATGCACCGCCCGGCATTTATGCGCACACCTGCCACGGCGATCCGACTGATGATGGGCGAGTCAGCGATACTGGTATTGGGAGGGCAGCATGTGCTGCCGCAGCGGCTGGAGGCCTCGGGTTTTCGTTTTCGCTGGTATGAGTTAGATAAGGCGCTGGCGGATGTGGTTTGAATGACGGAGGAATTTATCATCATGCGCGACCTTTATCCGGTCGCGCATGATGATCTTCAATCATTTCTCATCATAACCGCCCGCATTAGGGTCGTACCATTTATTGTGTTCATAGAAGAGGTTTACTGAGTGCCCATCGTTCAGGACCAACGTTGCAATCCCACTGGAATATAACATCCACTTCCCAGGTAACTGCTCACCATATTTGATATCGCCTTGCGCGTAACAGGACGAGTAGCGGGTATCTGTAGCAAAATGATTTTCCACCGGGTAGGCATGATTAAAGAAGTTGATTACCTGTTCTTTGGTAGGGCTGAATTTTTTACAGGCATTAATCTCAGCGATATTGGTAACCTCTTTCAATGCCTGCCCATTACTGATTATGTTGATGGATTTAACCGAATTAGCGTGACTGAAGCCGACAAGAAAAAAAGACACCAGTAACACACTGGTTTTTAAGTTAAAAGGTTGACTTACCATTTAGCTGAACTCGCTTCAGTGATATTTTTCCTGGCAATTTCAGGGTGCCTGAAAACTTCACTCGTGCTCACCTGCAACGTGCTTCTTAATTCTCTAATTAGCCACTTAAGTGATTCAGCCTGTTGCTGATTTACGGTTTCATAAACTCTGCCATCAGGATATTTTTTCAGGTCCTCAGTCTTAAAAGCCTCTCCAACAATCTCAATGCCAATTGAATCTGTGTTTGCCGGAAAGCGGTCGGGCCAGTTTTTTTTTCTTTCTCTGTCAGAAATTTCCTGTGTCTGCCAGGCATCTATATAAAGCATGGTTCGTCCTTGTTTTGACTAATGGTCTCCTTTTGTATGTTATGCAGCCAGTTCTCAGCGGGCAAGATAGCCTGCCAATTTTCGTTGTTTATCCAGTATGTAAGTAGAGTGAGTGAATATTAGCTTCAAAATTCAAAGAATTAACTGTCCATTTCACATGGAAAAATCACAATGCAGTCATCAACGGGAATCCAGGTTTCACCCTGCTGACACTTGCTCTCGGGGGGATTCGCTTTAGGAACCGGTGAGTTTGTGATCATGGGGCTTCGCCCTGATGCGGCCCATTCACTGAATATTACTGAGCCTCAGGCAGGGAATCCCATTGCCAGTTCAGCAGGGGTCGATCGAAAAAAATGATCGACCCCTACGTGATTTATGCAGGCATCGCTTTGTAACTTTCTGCACGGGTCGATTGGAAAAGATGAACGACCCCTACTTCAGAGCGCCGGACAAAAACTGTTGCAGGCGCGTACTCTTCGGATGATTAAATACCTCTTCCGGTGGCCCTTCCTCTTCAATCTTGCCCTGATGCAGGAAGATCACATGGCTCGACACATGGCGGGCAAACTCCATCTCATGGGTGACCACTACCATGGTTTTCCCCTCTTCCGCCAGCTTCTGCATAATGCGCAGCACCTCGCCCACCAGCTCCGGGTCCAGCGCGGATGTTGGCTCATCAAACAGCAGCACTTCAGGCTCCATCGCCAGCGCACGGGCGATAGACACGCGCTGCTGCTGACCACCTGACAGATGCACCGGATATTTCGCCCGTGCACGCTCGTCAATACCGACTTTATCCAGGTAGCGAATGGCGCGTTCACGCGCTTCTGTTTTACTCAGCCCCAGCACCTGCACCGGCGCTTCCATCACGTTCTCCAGCACCGTCATATGGCTCCACAGATTAAAATGCTGGAACACCATCGTCAGGCGGGTACGCAGCATACGCAGCTGCTCTTTGTTGGAGACTTTCAGCTGGCCGTCAACATCACGTACCAGAGTGATATTTTGGTTATTCACCGAAATGGTGCCTTCACTCGGTTTTTCGAGGAAGTTAATGCAGCGCAGGAAGGTACTTTTCCCGGAGCCGGATGAACCAATGA
The DNA here is from genome assembly GCF_045107195.1 of Erwinia sp. AnSW2-5. Classification (NCBI taxonomy): domain Bacteria; kingdom Pseudomonadati; phylum Pseudomonadota; class Gammaproteobacteria; order Enterobacterales; family Erwiniaceae; genus Erwinia; species Erwinia sp. AnSW2-5. Next base: position 87,933 of record NZ_JBJGXA010000011.1, on the reverse strand, counting down.
TACTGATCACATCCCCGGCGTTCGCCTGCAGCGAAACACCCTTCAGCACTTCATGTTCACCGTAACGTTTATGCAGCTCGGTGACGCTTAATTTATTATCAGCCATAGTGTTGTTACTCAATGTGACGATGAAGGTTTAACGTGCGCCAGCCAGCGTTTTTCCGCTTTACGGAACAGACTAATCAACACATAGGAAATAATCAGATACAGCACGGCCGCAATGCCAAAGGCAATAAACGGTTGATAGGTGGCCGAGTTAATGTCGCGGGCCACTTTCAGCAGGTCCGGCACCGTCGCGGTAAAGGCCAGCGCCGTGGAGTGCAGCATTAAAATCACTTCATTACTGTAAGCAGGCAGCGCAGAGCGCAATGCGGAAGGCATGATAATGCAGCGATACAGTTTAAAGGTGGAGAAACCGTAAGCGCGTGCGGCTTCGATCTCACCATGCGGCACCGAGCGAATCGCCCCGGCAAAGATTTCCGTGGTGTAGGCACAGGTGTTCAGCGTCAGAGCCAGCAGCGTACAGTTCAGTCCACTGCGGAAGAACGCATTCAGCAGGTCAGTGCCTTTGACGATTTCCAGCGTGTACATGCCGGAGTAAAACACCAGCAGCTGCACATACAGTGGCGTACCACGAAACACGTAGGTAAACAGCCATACCGGAAAACGGATCGCCTTGATGGGAGACACGCGGGCAATCGACAGCAGCACCGCCATACATCCGCCCAGTACGACGGACACCACCAGCAACCACAGCGTGATCGCCACGCCAGAGAAGCGGTAACCGTCCGTCCACAGTAGGGCTTTCCAGTACTCCTGAATAATCTCAATCATAGGTCAGCCCTTTTTACACCCACCGTATAACGGCGTTCCAGCCACCACAGCACACCATTGGAGAGCGTGGTGAAAATCAGATAGATGACACCGGCGACGATGGCGAAATAGAAGGGTTCCCAGGTCGATTTCCCTGCCAGCTGCGTCGCTTTCACCACATCTTCCAGCCCCAGCAGCGAGACCAGCGCCGTGGCTTTCAGAATCACCTGCCAGTTGTTGCCAATACCCGGTAGCGCGAAGCGCATCATCCCTGGGAACAGCACACGGCGAAAGGTTTGAGAACGGGTGAAACCAAAGGCGGTCGCGGCCTCAATCTGCCCTTTTGGCACCGCCATATAGGCGCCGCGAAATGTTTCGGTGAAGTAAGCTCCGTAGATAAAGCCCAGGGTGATTATCCCGGCCACCATCGGATCAATATCAAACTGTGAGAGGCCGAAGAAGTCGGTCACCTGATTCAGCGCAATTTGCAAACCGTAGAAGATCAGCAGCATCAGGACCAGATCCGGCACGCCGCGGATCAGTGTCGTGTAGCCTTCAAAAATAATCACCAGCAGGCGGTTGCTGGAAAGCTTGGCCCCGGCGCCAATCAATCCAAGCACGACGGCAAACACCACTGAGCTGAGGGCCAGCTCCAGGGTTACCATTGCGCCTTTAAATATCACTTCAGAGTAGCCGTACAGCATAGGCAATATCCTGTTCTTATGATTCTAACTTCACGTTTACGCCAGCAGCATAAAACGCGGCCTCACCGCATGGCACAGTGAGGCCTGCAGACAGGGTTTTACTTAACCGCCGTACACATCAAAATCGAAGTATTTTTTCGCTAACTTGTCGTAAGTACCATCTTTGCGGATTTCATCGAAGGCTTTATCGATAGCGGCTTTCAGCTCAGGATTCTCTTTGCTCAGGCCAATCCCGGTACCGACACCAAAGATTTTTTCATCTTTAACGGCAGAGCCGGCAAACGCATACTCTTTGCCCGCAGGCTGCTTGAGGAAGCCTTCGCTGGCAGCAACTTCATCCTGGAATGCAGCATCAATACGGCCCGCAGTCAGATCCTGATACACCAGATCCTGGTTCGCGTATGGCGTTACGGTCACACCTTTTGGACGCCAGTTTTCGTTTGCATAAGTTTCCTGAGTGGTGCCCTGCAACAGACCGATGGTTTTGCCTTTCAGCGCTTCCAGCGTTGGTTTAACTTTCGAACCTTTTGGTGCTATCAGACGCGAGTTAGCCGCATACAGTTTTTCAGAGAAGGCGATCTCCTGCTGGCGTTTTTCGGTGATCGACAGGGAAGAGATGATCGCATCGATCTTCTTCGCTTTCAGAGAGGGGATCAACGCATCGAAGTCGCTTTCAACAAACGTACATTTGGTTTCCATGCGCTTACAAATTTCGGTCGCCAGATCGATATCAAAACCGACCAGCTGCCCCTGAGCATTTTTCATTTCGAACGGCGCATACGTTGGGTCAGTACCAATACGCAGCGTTTTTGGACCCGCAGCAAATGCGCTGCCTGCAGCTGTAATTGACATTAACAGGGAGAGAGCCAGGACCTGCTTTTTCATACATTACCCCAATTTAAATATTATTTTTAATGGTTCGTGATGTGTTTGCACAGTGACTTACACAATACAATTAGCAGGTTCCGTGCCACATTTTGTGGCAAATCGCTGTTTATACCGCAAGATGCCTCAGGCACTGTGATTACTCAGTTTGCAGGAAAATTTATAGCAGGTTTGTTGGCATACCGAAGCAACAATGTTTCATTTTGGTGCGCAACTTGCACGAAAAGCGATTCAGCACCAATAAGCGCACCAAAACAGTGCAGAAAATTCCCCGTTATGCACCTTGCCAGCGCGTAAACAGATCGTTATCCAGTTCAATATCAAACTGGTCGAGCACCCGGTTAACGGTCTGATCGACAATATCCATCACCGTCTGTGGGCGATGATAAAAAGCGGGCACTGGCGGCATAATAATCGCCCCCAGTTCTGACGCGGTGGTCATCATACGCAGATGGCCGAGATGCAACGGGGTTTCACGCACACACAGCACCAGTCGACGCCGCTCTTTCAGCACGACATCAGCGGCACGGGTCAGCAGGCCATCACTGTAACTGTGAACAATACCCGACAGGGTTTTCATTGAGCAGGGAAGGATCGCCATGCCATCGGTTTTATAGGAACCGGAGGAGATACTGGCCGCAATATCGCGCGCATCGTGAACCACATCCGCCAGCGCCTGTACTTCACGCAGCGTATAGTCACTTTCCAGCGCCAGCGTCTGCCGCGCTGCCTGGCTCATTATCAGATGGGTTTCCACACCGCTAACCTGCTGCAAAATTTGCAGGGTGCGAATGCCATAAATCACACCGCTGGCGCCAGAGATGCCAATAATGAGTCGTTTCATACTTAATCCTTCAAAAAAAATGGGCCGGAATTGCTTCCGGCCCATCTTAGCCTATTTGCCCTGATACATTCGAGTTAGATGCAATCAACGCAAAGTCAGCTCGAAAGCAGCCTATTTGCTCTAAATAATTCGAGTCCCCTCATGGGGCCTACTGTTGGTGCATGAAGGCGGCAAGACTGAGAGTCCCCGGGAGCATAGCTAACTATGTGACCGGGGCGAACAGACGCAGCCAACGCACAGGCAGCTCGAAGTATGACGAGCAAAATCAGCCTTCGTTGTGCATTTCCAGATTCTCTACTTCATTCTGACGCTGCATCGCTTTCGCATCGTCATTACGCAGAGATTGCAGATACTCGAGGTACTGCTGGTCTACGTCTTTGGTCACGTAGATACCATCAAATACAGAGCACTCAAACTGGGCAATATCCGGATTCTCTTCACGCACGGCTTCAATCAGGTCGCTCAGATCCTGGAAAATCAGGGCATCGGCACCGATCAGCTGGCGGATTTCTTCCACTTCGCGGCCGTGAGCAATCAGCTCAGTGGCGCTTGGCATATCAATTCCATACACGTTCGGGAAGCGAATTTCCGGTGCCGCTGAAGCGAGATACACTTTCTTCGCTCCGGCTTCACGTGCCATTTCGATGATCTGCTCAGAGGTGGTACCGCGCACGATGGAGTCATCCACCAGCAGCACGTTTTTACCCCGGAACTCAGCACGGTTTGCGTTCAGCTTACGGCGAACCGCGCTGCGACGCAGGTGCTGACCTGGCATAATAAAGGTACGGCCAACGTAACGGTTTTTCACAAAGCCCTGACGGTAGGGCTTGTCAAGAATACGCGCCATCTCCAGTGCGATATCGCAGGAGGTTTCAGGGATTGGAATGACCACATCGATATCCAGATCTTCCCACTCTCGGGCAATCTTGGCACCGAGTTTGGTTCCCATACGCACGCGGGCGCTGTATACCGAAATCTTGTTGAGGAACGAGTCCGGGCGTGCAAAGTAAACGTACTCGAACAGGCACGGATTCCACTTTGGATTTTCAGCACACTGGCGGGTAGACAGCTGACCATTGACGGTCACATAGACCGCTTCGCCCGGTGCCACATCGCGCAGGAACTCATACCCAAGGGTATCCAGCGCCACGCTCTCTGAAGCCACCATATACTCGATACGGCCATCGGCCATCGCGCGTTTGCCGATCACCAGCGGACGAATGCCGTTAGGATCGCGGAAGGCCACCAGACCGTGGCCGATGATCATCGCAACGCAGGCATAAGCACCGCGTACGCGCTGATGCACTGCTGCAACGGCGGAGAAGATGTTCTCTGCTTCCAGCGGGTCATGCTGGAAACGATCCACTTCCTGCGCAAAGATATTCAGCAGGATTTCAGAATCAGAGGTGGTATTCACGTGACGACGACCGGTTTCAAACAGCTCTTTACGCAGTTCGTGGGCGTTGGTCAGGTTGCCGTTATGGGCAAGAGTAATACCGTAAGGGGAGTTCACGTAGAAAGGCTGGGCTTCAGAAGCGCTTGAGCTTCCTGCCGTTGGGTAACGAACGTGGCCGATCCCCATATTGCCTTGCATACGCTGCATGTGGCGGGCTTCAAATACATCGCTAACCAGGCCGTTTGCTTTGCGCAGACGGAAGCAATTCAATGCATCAATGGTAACGATGCCTGCGGCATCCTGCCCACGGTGCTGAAGCACCGTTAACGCGTCATAAATCGACTGGTTGACCGGTGCAAAACCGGCGATCCCGACAATACCGCACATATTGACATTTCCTCATAAGCCGCAACCCCGGTGCGATTACCGGGGCAAAAAACTCGACGTGCTTTTCAGGTAATCAAAAAACCACCTGATAATACTACTGAACTGAGGGATTAGCTGGGACTGCTGCCAGTCCGGACTTTTAGAAAAACCGGTGAATGTGTCGAGGAAAAACAGCATGGCTGAAACGATCAGCACACCGCGTAATGCCCCAAAACACACGCCAAGGACTCTGTCGGTTCCCGACAGGCCGGTTTTTTCAACCAGCGAACCAATAACGTAGTTAACAATGGCCCCAACAATCAGGGTAGCAATGAATAACACCGCCACGGCGATCCCATTTCGAACCAGTTCGTCTTCAAATCCTGTGAACCAGACGGCAAGGAAGGAGTAGTAATGACTGGCGACAAAAAATGCGCAACCCCAGGTGACGAGAGAAAGAGCTTCCCGAACAAACCCTCGGATCAGGCTAACAAGAGCCGAAAAACCAATAACCGCAATAATGACGTAATCTATCCAGACCATGAACGCTTCCAGTGACCATGCCCCTGTATCAGCCTGTTTCCCCCTGTAAGCACAGGTGCAAGGGGATACTGCCTCAGTTCGGGGCGAATTCTAACAGAAAAAGAAAACGTTTGCGTAGCGTTTTCCTGACGTGATTTAAATAAACGAGAACGCTTAAAAAAACCGCTTTCGGACACCGTTTTCACCGGCCCGGACACGCCACGCAATACCTTGATTTGCCAGCAGCATCACGCAGGACGCCCGGAGTGACGTGGTGTCGGCTCCGGGCGCGGGGTGATCATCGCTATCGCAATAATAGCCCGCGGCTTAAAGAAACAACGGACCAGAACGGCTTATTTAACACTGTACGGTTTAACCACCCCGCCCAGCCCCGAGATCCCCTGCAACGTGCCAACGGCAGCCTGCATTTTCGCTTTCGAGGCATCCGGCCCGACGTAAATACGGGTTATCTGCCCCTGAACCGGCGTGGCTGGAACGGTAAAGGCACGGTAGCCTGACAGGCGAAGCTGTGCGACGATTTCATTCACTTTTGCCGCGTTTTTCAACGCGCCAAGCTGCACGACCCAGGCCTGCCCTGAAGGTGCTGTTTCCGTTGCCGCTGGCTTACTCTCAACAGGCGCCTCTACTTTCGGCGGTTGCGGCTCAACCGGTTTCGGTTTTTCAACAGGCTTAGGCTTCTCGATCGGTTTCTCGATCGGTTTCTCGATCGGTTTTTCGACCGGCTTAGGCTTCGGTTTTTCCACCACTTTCGGTGGCGGCTGCTGCGCTGGCTTCACCGGCGGCGACGTCACCACCGTTGGCGGGCTATAGGACTGCGGCGCAGTGGAGCCGCTGTCGGCCTGCGAGGAGTTTTCAGTCGCATTACTGCCCGCGCTCATCGCCGCACCTGCCCCTTCCGGCGGCTGTGACGGTAAGGTCTGCGTCACTGGCGGCACCAGATCGGTTTCCTGTTGATCTTCCGGCTTCGGCACCAGCGGAATAGCCGCAAACTCTTCTTTGTAGTGCTTCTTTTTACCATCGAGTAAGCCGGGCAGCACAATCACACCCAGCGCCACAATGATGATGGTTCCGACTAAACGGTTTTGAAACTTACTTGCCACTGCCGTTCTCCGTTTCCATCGTTTCCATGACCTGTGCCACGGTGTGGAACGAACCACACACCAGCACAATATCCTGTTCGGTTGCCTGTTGCAGTGCCTGTCGCCAGGCAAGCTCAACCGAGCCAAACGCCTGCGCATCCGCAAGATGCGCCATCAGCTGTTCAGCGGTGGCACCGCGCGGGCCGTCAAGCGGCGCGCAGTACCAGTAATCCACCTGCGGCGCGAGGCAGGCCAGCGTACCTTTGATATCTTTATCGTGCAGCATCCCTACCACCGCATGAACCTTGCCGTTGCGTGGCACCTCTGCCAGTCGCCCCGCCAGATAGCCTGCTGCATGGGGGTTGTGTGCCACATCGAGGATCACCCTTGGTGATTCAGCTACCGTCTGAAAACGACCGGGCAACATGGCCAGGTGTAGTGAACGGCGGATGACTGCCTCATCGACGTTAAGCGGTGATGCACGCAGCGCCGCCAGTGCGGTAGCCGCATTCGGCAGCGGCACCTGTGGCAACGGAAGCTGCTCCACAGTGCCGTGGGCATCGCGGAAAGACCAGCTGTCATTGGTTACGCTATATGACCAGTCGCGGTCGCGCTGCAACAACTGTGCGCCCTTCTCTGCTGCCACGTCAGCGATGGTATGTGGCATATCCGGCTCGCCTACCACGGCAGGTTTTCCTGGGCGGAACACCCCGGCTTTCTCACGGCCAATGCTTTCGCGATCCGGCCCCAGCCAGTCGGTATGATCCAGCGCGATGCTGGTCACCACGGCAACATCAGCATCGACAATATTGGTGGCATCAAGACGCCCGCCCAGCCCGACTTCAAGGATCACCACATCCAGCTTCGCTTCAGCAAACAGCCACAGCGCCGATAGCGTGCCGTACTCGAAGTAGGTCAGCGTGGTGTCACCCCGCCCCGCCTCAATGGCCGCAAAGGAGGCGGTATGCGCTGACTCAGCCAGCTCTTCACCCTGAATGCGCACTCTTTCGGTGTAACGCACCAGATGCGGCGAACTGAAAACGCCCACGCGATAGCCCGCCGCCATCAGCACAGTTTCAAGGGTTCGGCAGGTGGTGCCTTTACCATTGGTTCCGGCTACGGTGAAAACCACAGGGGCAGGTGTCAGAAGGTCGAGAGAAGAGGCAACGCGCCGGATACGATCCAGCCCAAGTTCGATAGCCTGAGCGTGCAAATGCTCAAGATAATAAAGCCACGAGGCAAGAGGCGACGTGGCTTGAGGAAGATTATCCATGTGTCCCGTTCACAACCTTACGGTTCATTGGTGAAAGGGACGCAAGGTCCCTTTCTCATCATCGGTCAGGCCTCGTGGCTCTGGGATGCGTCAGCAGGCGCTTCTTTGACGTCATCTTCCTGTGGTGCAGGCAGATTCATCATTTTCGCCAGCACGCTGGCCAGCTTAAAGCGCATCACCGGGCGACGGACGATCATATCAATCGCGCCTTTTTCGATCAGGAACTCACTGCGCTGGAAGCCCGGCGGCAGTTTTTCGCGCACGGTCTGCTCGATCACGCGTGGACCCGCAAAGCCGATCAGGGCTTTAGGTTCAGCAATGTTCAGATCGCCCAGCATCGCAAAGCTGGCAGAAACACCGCCCATTGTCGGGTCGGTCAGCACGGAGATATACGGCAGGCCACGTGCCTGCATCTTCGCCAGCGCTGCACTGGTTTTTGCCATCTGCATCAGCGACATCAATGCTTCCTGCATACGGGCACCGCCTGATGCAGAGAAACAGATCATCGGGCAGTTATCTTCCAGCGCCTGCTCAACCGCACGCACGAAGCGCGCGCCAACCACGGAACCCATTGAGCCACCCATAAAGGAGAACTCAAACGCGGCAGCAACAACCGGCATCCCGTGCAGGGTGCCTTTCATCACAATCAGCGCGTCGGTTTCGTTGGTCTCTTTCTGAGCCGCGACCAGACGATCTTTGTATTTTTTTGAATCCCGGAACTTGAGCACATCTTTTGGTTCCAGTTCGCTGCCCAGCTCAATCAGTGAGCCTTCGTCCAGCACGCTGTGCAGACGATCGCGACCATGCATACGCATGTGGTGGTCGCATTTCGGGCAGACTTCCAGATTACGTTCCAGCTCGGCACGGTAAAGAACCTGCCCGCAACTGTCACATTTGGTCCAGACCCCTTCAGGAATGCTTGCTTTACGCGATGGGGTGATGGTGCTCTTATTGAGAATTCGTTCAATCCAGCTCATTGATGACCTTTCTGTTTGAACCTGGCGCGCCTGCTGGGGCGCGCCAGTTTTTCTTTTTCCACGCAGCGACCTGAAGCCGCAGCGCAAACCATAATTTATCGCTCATTAAACCATAACCGCCCGTCACTGTGGATAAAAATCTGGTAGGACGGCGCTGGCCTGAGGATTTATTTCATTGCTGTTTCTGCTGACGTGCCGCACGGCGATGACGGACGACTTCAATCACCCCAGGCAATACGGACAGCAGGATAATCGCCACAATCAATAGCTTAAGGTTTTCCTGCACCACCGGGAAATTACCAAACAGGTAACCCGCATAGGTAAACAGCAGCACCCACAGCAGCCCGCCCGCTACGTTGTAAAGGGCAAAATGACGATAGGACATCTTACCCATTCCCGCCACAAACGGGGCAAAAGTACGGACGATTGGCACGAAGCGCGCCAGAATAATGGTTTTCCCGCCGTGGCGCTCATAAAATGCATGGGTTTTATCAAGATAGCTGCGACGGAAGATTTTCGAATTGGGATTACTGAACAGCTTATCGCCAAACAGCCGCCCGATGGTGTAGTTCACCGCATCCCCGAGAATAGCCGCCACGACCATCAGTGCCACCATCGTATGCACATTCAGGTCATTGCCCGGCAGTGCGGCCAGCGCACCGGCAACAAACAGCAGGGAATCTCCTGGCAGGAATGGCGTCACCACCAGACCGGTTTCACAGAACAGGATCAAAAACAGAATGGCATACACCCAGACACCGTACTGGGCAACCAGCTCCGCGAGGTGGACGTCGATATGCAAAATGAAGTCGACAACAAAACGAATCAATTCCATACGGGCTTCCTTTAAAACTCCAGGCCAGGGTTAATCCCCGAGGAACAGTGGTCCCATCGGTGGACGGGGTATTTCAAAACGTGTGGGATAGTCGACGGCGACCAGATACAGGCCTTCTGCCCGCCCTGTCGCGGCGGCCAGTTTGCGGTCTTTTGCCGCCAGCAGCTCGGCTATCCAGCCTTCAGACTGATTTCCGCAACCCACTTCCATCAGGCTGCCAACAATATTGCGCACCATATGATGCACAAAGGCATTGGCTTTAATATCCACCACCACATACGCACCGTAGCGGCTGACGTTCAGATGAATCACATTGCGCATTGGCGTGCGTGACTGGCACTGCACGGCACGGAACGAGGTAAAGTCGTTCTCGCCCAGCAGGCACTGCCCGGCACGCTGCATTTTTTCCACATCCAGCGGATGATAAAAATGCGTGATACCGCCGCCGAGGATCGCCGGTCGCAGCCGCTGGTTATAAATCATATAGCGGTAGCGGCGGGCCGTGGCGCTGAAGCGGGCATGAAAATCATCCGGCACCGCTTTCACCCAACGCACGGCAATATCCGCAGGCAGATGGGTGTTCACGCCCAACGTCCATGCGGCATCTTTACGCTGCGAGGTGGTCTCAAAATGCACCACCTGCCCCGTACCATGCACCCCGGCATCGGTACGTCCGGCGCAGACCACTTCCACCGGATGATTGGCGACTTTGGTCAGCGCAATCTCCAGTTTTTCCTGCACGCTGCGGACTTCCTGCTGCCGCTGCCATCCGTAATAGCGGCTGCCATCATATTCAATGCCCAGCGCCAGTTTTAACGTCGGCTGGGACACGGCGATGTCGGACATTAGTAGAAGTACTCCTGCACCAGCTTCTCAGCGGTTTTGACTGCCATTAATGCCCCGCCAAAACGCACGTTGTCGGCCACGGACCAGAACTGCAACAGCTCAGGAATACCGTAATCATTGCGCACACTACCAATACTCAGGTGCGAGCTGCCGGAAGCATCGCCGACCTGCGTCGGGAAATCATCTTCTGCGGTAAGGTTGATATCTTCCACCTGGCCCAGCGCGTCACGAGCTTCTTCCGAAGAGAGCGGGCGCAGGTTTTCAATGTAGACAATCTGCGCATTACCGTAGAACACCGGCGCCTGAATGGTGCTGACCGCAATCGGCAATCCATCATCCTGCAACACTTTACGCACCTGCTCCACCAGACGACGTTCCTGCGCCACGCTCCCTTCTTTATCAGCAACCAGCGGCAACACGTTGAACGCCAGCTGGCGGCCAAAGTAGCCGTCTTCGGCAGGCAGGCCATTCAGCAGCCGCGCACTTTCACCGGCCAGCGAATCCACCGCGGCTTTGCCGTGGGAAGATGCCGCCAGCAGATTGGTCACCTGCAAACGCCCCAGACCCGCCTGATCAACCAGCGGTTTGATGGCGCACAGCAGCTGGCTGGTTAACGCATCGGCCACACTGATGATATTGCGGTTACGGTAATCGGCCAGTACCTGGGGATTCACATCCGGCACCACTAGCGGCACATCCGGCTCCAGCGCAAACAGGTCGCTGCTGTCGATCACCAGGCAACCGCCGTTAGCGGCTTCGTCAGCGTAACGTGCTGATGCTTCGCGCCCGGCAACGAAGAAAGCCAACTGCACCTGCGTCCAGTCAAACTCTGCCGCATCGGATACGCGTACCGATTTACCTTCATAACGCAGCACTTCACCCGCGCTACGCTCGCTTGACAGCGCATACAGCTCACCAACCGGGAACTGGCGTTCCGCCAGCAATTCCAGTAAAGCTCCCCCTACTGCGCCTGTCGCACCTAAGATTGCGATATTCCAGCCGTCAGACATGTTGGTTTACTCCAGACAATGACACAAAAAGTGAAGGCGGTGAGTTCACCGCCCGAATTTTGGGAATAAACCTGGGTATGGGATTCACCCTACACAGGTTTACTTAATAAAGACTTAAAGGCTGGTCGCGTTAAAGCCCAGCGTGTTCAGCAGCGCAGCGGTGTCGGCGTTATCACACTCAACCCGCAGCGAAGACCACTCGCGGCGCTCCTGATAATTCTTGCGCAGGCGGTCAAATTCACCCGGGATCGCTGCCACATGGCGCAGCGGCGCATCATCGCGGCGCACATCATACACCAGATGCACCAGACGTTTCAGCGTTGCCTGATCCAGTTCACCGCGCAGCGTGATGCGGCCAAATTCCGGCGCGGGCAGCAGCGTATCCAGCGCCACCTGCTGCGGCTGGCCGATAAACTGTGTCCAGGCTTCAAAAACCTGCGTGGTGCCGCGCGCTTTCCCTTCCAGGGTGTAGCCCGCGATATGCGCCGTGGCGATATCCACTTTATCCAGCAGCGGCAGCGAGAGTTCCGGTTCTGGCTCCCAGACGTCCAGCACCACGCTGAGGTCATCACGCTGTTCCAGCACCTTCAGCAGCGCGGCATTGTCCACCACCGGGCCACGGCAGGCGTTAATCAGAATGGTGCCCGGCTTCAGCGCCAGCAGCAGGGCTTCATCGGCCATATGCAGCGTCTGGTAAGGCCCTTGTTTAAACAGCGGCGTATGGAATGTCAGCACGTCGGCTTCGGCCACTATCTGCGCCAGCGGCAGGAAGTCACCCTCGTCACCGCGTTCGGCACGCGGCGGATCGCACAGCAGTGTGCGGATCCCCAGCGCCTCAAGACGCGCCTGCAGGCGGCCCCCGACGTTACCCACGCCCACAATGCCGACGGTACGATCGGTTAACTGGAAACCGTCACGTTCAGCCAGTAACAGCAGCGAGGAAAACACATACTCCACCACCGCGATGGCGTTACAGCCGGGTGCGGCTGAAAACGCGATCCCCTGCTGGTTGAGCCAGCTCTCGTCGATATGATCGGTGCCTGCGGTGGCGGTGCCGACAAATTTCACCGGTTTGCCGTTCAGCAGCTCTGCATTCACTTTGGTCACTGAGCGCACCATCAATCCGTCGGCGTCATCCAGCTCTTGCTGCGGGATCGGACGGCCCGGCACGGCCACAACATCGCCAGTACGGCTGAACAGTTCACGCGCATACGGCATATTTTCATCAACGAGGATTTTCACAATGGGTTTCCAGTCGGGTCGGTGAGGGTCGCTATTCTGCCATAAAGCCGGGGACAGTGGCATCTTCAGCGCACGGATGGAACCGGAGCAAAAGGGATGGTGACATGCAGGCCGCCTAAGGCAGTACTGTGTATGAGGTGGATCGACCAGCCGTGCCAGCGGGTAATATCTTTCACCAGCGCCAGCCCCAGGCCGGTGCCTGAAACCGGGCTGCTGTGTTCCAGCCGGTAAAAAGGTTGCAGCACCTGCTGCCGTTCAGATTCAGCGATCCCCGGCCCACTGTCTTCGACGGATAAACAGCCCTGACGGACGCTGGCAGTAATGACTCCGCCCTCCGGGGTGTATTTGATCGCATTGTCCAGCAGGTTAGCGCAGAGTTCACCCAGCAGATGGTGATCGCCACGGATCAGACAGCGATCATCCCCTTCGTAGCCCAGATCGATCTGCTTTCGCCGGGCCTGAGAATAGCGCAGCAGACAGGCTTCACGCAGTAGCTCGGCCAGATCAAGCGTTTGCATTGGCTGATTCTGCTGCATCGCTTTAATCCGTGACAGTTGCAGCAACCGGTCGGTCAGCACGATAGTGTCGTCAAGGGTATGACGCATTCCCTGCAAACTCTCCTGCCACACTGCCGGATGATCACTTTTCAGCGCCATGCTGACCTGCATCTTCAAGATGGTCAGTGGCGTGCGCAGTTGATGTGAGGCATCGGCACTGAAACGCTGCTGCCGCGAGCCCATGGCTCTCAGACGCTCGATATAACGGTTCACAGCCACCATCAGTGGTTGTATTTCAGACCAGGGCAGCACTGCGGGTAATGGCGTCAGATCGCCCGGATCGCGCAGTAACATCACCCCGGAAAGCCGACGTAACGGGCGTAAGACTTTATGCAGCACCCAGCTCGCCAGCAGCAGCGTGATCAGCACCAGTGCCCCCTGGCTGAGGATGGCGGTATAGAGCAGCTGGCCGGCAAAATCGCGGCGCGAGGTAAGGGTTTCAGCCACCAGCACCCGAACCATCCCTTCCACATGGTCTTCATTGACTGGCTGCAACAGTTGCGCCACACGAATCGGCAGGCCGTTATAGTCAGCATCATAAAAATAGACCAGCGCCGGATAGTGGCGCGACAGTTCACTCTTTTTCGGCAGTGGCGGCAGATCATCATAGCCGGAGAGGGTTTTACCCTCCGGCGAGATAACCTGATAATAAAGCTGGTCATTCATATTGCGTTCAAAACTGTCAAGCACCACCCAGGGTACATCAACCTCCAGATGACCATGCTGAACGCGTAGCCGCTCCGCCACGGTACGCGCAGAGGCCAGCAGTGAACGGTCATAAGCCTGATTGGCCGCCTGAAGCGCACTGGCGTAATGAGTGTAGACCGACAGCGCCCAGAGGATAACCAGTGGAAACCCCAGCCAGAGCAGCAGGTGTGCGCGCAGCGATGCCAGTTTCATCCGTGACGTTCAAGGCTGTAGCCCAGTCCCCGTAACGTGATAATTGAGACATTGCTGCCAGACAGTTTTTTCCGCACCCGGTGCACATACAGCTCAATGCTTTCGGGGCTGGCGTCATCCGCCAGGGTAAAAATCTGTTCATAAAGCTGTTGGCGCGATACCGGGCGGCCACGTCGCTGCATCAGGGTTTTCAGCACACTGGATTCGCGTGGCGTCAGCGCCAGGGGTTTTTGCTGTAACTCAAAATAACCTTCATTGTGGAACACCAGCTCACCAAAGGTCTGTGCTTCCTGCACCTGTCCCTGGCTGCGGCGCAGCAGCGCCCGGATACGGGCTTCCAGCTCCTCAAGTTCAAACGGCTTGCTGAGATAATCATCAGCGCCCTGATTCAGGCCACGCACCCTGTCCGTCAGCTCATTGCGCGCGGTCAGCAACAGCACCGGCAGGGTCTGGCCGCGCTTACGTATGCGCCCCAGCAGATCCAGACCACTCAGCCGTGGCAGCGAAATATCCAGCAGCACCAGCTCGTAATGCTCAGTTTGTAACAGATGATCGGCCGCCAGTCCGTCAGCCATCCAGTCCACAGCAAACCCGGCTGAGGTCAGTGCCTTTTGCAGCCAGCAAGCCAGTTCCGCCGTATCTTCCACCAGTAAGAGACGCATATCACATCCTGTTATTTTTTTCGTCTGATGAAAGGTAAATGAAAGGTTGCTGCGTTAACAATTTCACAACCCCATTTTTATGGGGGGGTTCACAAACTCAACGATAAGAACGGAGCAATAATGAAAACAATGATCCGCAGCGCTTTAGCCTGCACCCTGCTCATGCTGGCTTCGCCCGCTACCTTCGCCGCTGAGGCCCCCGCCCGTACCGAATGTATTGCCCCCGCCAAGCCCGGCGGTGGCTTTGACCTGACCTGTAAACTGCTGCAGGTCAGCCTGCAAGACACCCGCCAGATTGAAACACCGATGCGCGTGACCTATATGCCTGGCGGCGTGGGCGCCGTGGCCTATAACGCCATCGTGGCGCAGCGCCCGGCTGAACCAGGAACGGTGGTGGCGTTTTCTGGTGGCTCCCTGCTGAATCTGTCCCAGGGCAAATTCGGTCGTTACTCCGTTGACGATGTGAAGTGGCTCGCCGCTGTGGGAACCGAC
Organism: Erwinia sp. AnSW2-5; assembly: GCF_045107195.1. Taxonomy (NCBI): domain Bacteria; kingdom Pseudomonadati; phylum Pseudomonadota; class Gammaproteobacteria; order Enterobacterales; family Erwiniaceae; genus Erwinia; species Erwinia sp. AnSW2-5. Next base: position 72,509 of record NZ_JBJGXA010000011.1, on the reverse strand, counting down.
TACGGCATGATCGCCGTGCGCAACGACTCACCTTACACAACCCTCAAAGCGCTGCTTGATGCCATGAAAGCCGATCCTGACAAGGTGGTGATCGGCGCTGGTGCCTCGATTGGCAGTCAGGACTGGATGAAGACGGCCCTGCTGGCACGTAATGCCGGCGTTGACCCGCGCAAAATGCGCTATGTCGCCTTTGAAGGCGGCGGCGAGCCGGTCACCGCTCTTTTGGGAAACCATATTCAGGTGGTCTCCGGCGATATCAGTGAAATGGTTCCCCACTTACAGGCCGGCAAACTCCGCGTACTGGCCGTGATGTCTGATAAGCGCCTGCCGGGTGTACTGGCGGATGTCCCGACGGCAAAAGAACAGGGCGTGGATGTGGTATGGCCCATTATTCGTGGTTTCTACCTGGGTCCGAAAGTGACAGAGGCGGAATATCAGTGGTGGGAAGAGGCCTTTAAAAAGATGGTGCAGACCGACGAATTTAAACATCAGCGCGATCTACGTGGTCTGTTTGAATTCAATCTGTTTGGCAAAGAGCTGGACAGTTACGTCAAGCAGCAGGTCACTGATTACCGCGAAAAAGCCAAATCATTTGGCCTGGCAAAATAACGGAGGCCACAATGAGCGATCGTATTTTTGCCGGGTTCTGGCTGCTGCTGTGCATCAGCGGCCTGTTTATCGCCTGGGATATCCAGACTGAGTACAGTTATGAGCCGGTGGGCCCACGCCCTTTCCCGATGGTAATACTCGGACTGATGGCTGTCTGTGCCCTCTGTTTGCTGCTGCGCAAACCCGACATGATCCAGTGGCCATCGCGGGGCACCCTGCAACGCCTGCTGCTTTTGATGGTAAGCCTGGCCATGTACGGGGCGGTGTTTGAAAGCCTTGGCTTTCCGCTGTCGACCACGCTGCTGACCTTCGTCATTGGTCTGCTGTTCGGTGCGACCTGGTGGGCAGCCGCCTTATCTGGGGCAGTGATGGGCATGTCGTTGTTTTACGCCTTCGACCGCCTGCTTGATGTGACCTTACCGCTCGGCAGCTGGTTGAGCTAACGGAGAACGAAATGGAAACCTGGTCCTTTCTGATGCAGGGTTTTGCCGTCGCCATGACGCCCGAAAACCTGCTAATCGCCTTAATTGGCTGCTTTATCGGCACCATTGTCGGGCTGCTGCCAGGCCTTGGCCCGATCAACGGCGTGGCAATTTTAATGCCGCTGGCCTTTGCCCTGCACCTGCCCGCAGAGTCGGCACTGATTCTGCTGGCAACCGTCTATATCGGCTGTGAATATGGCGGACGCATCTCCTCTATTCTGCTGAACGTTCCAGGGGATGCCGGGGCGATCATGACCGCCCTCGACGGCTACCCGATGGCAAAGCAGGGTCGTGCGGGCGTCGCGCTGTCGATCTCTGCGGTCAGTTCATTTATCGGCTCTACCATTGCTATCCTGGGGATTATTTTGTTCGCACCCATCCTCGCCAACTGGTCGCTGGCCTTTGGCCCGGCGGAATATTTTGCGCTGATGGTGTTTGCCATCGCCTGCCTCGGTAGCATGATGAGTCAGAACCCGTTGAAGTCCTTCCTCTCGGCACTGATTGGACTCAGCATGGCCACTGTCGGGGTGGATGCCAATACCGGGGTCTACCGCTTTACCTTCGACAGCGTTCACCTCTCTGATGGCATTCAGTTTGTGGTGGTGGTGATCGGTCTGTTCTCAGTCAGTGAAATTCTGCTGATGCTGGAGTCCACCACCACCGGACAGCGAGTCGTGCGCGCCAGCGGAAGGATGCTGTTCAATATGAAAGAAGCGGCCGAATGCACCGGGGCCACCCTGCGTTCATCGCTGGTGGGGTTCTTTGTGGGGGTTCTTCCGGGGGCCGGGGCGACCATTGCCAGCGCCATTGCCTATATGAGTGAGAAGAAAATTGCAGGAGGAGACACCTTTGGTAAAGGCGATATTCGCGGTGTGGCAGCACCGGAAGCCGCCAATAATGCCTCAGCGTGCGGCTCGTTTATCCCGATGCTGACTCTGGGTATTCCCGGTTCCGGCACCACGGCGGTGATGGTCGGCGCACTGACGCTGTATAATATTACTCCCGGCCCGGCGATGTTTACCGAACAGCCGGATATTGTCTGGGGGCTGATTGCAGCGCTGCTGATTGGCAACGTGATGCTGCTGATTATGAATATCCCGATGATCAATATCTTTGCGCGGATGCTGACGATCCCGCTGTGGTTCCTCGTTCCGGCAATTGCCGCCATCTCTGCTGTCGGCGTGTATGCGGTTCACAGCACTACGTTCGATTTACTGCTGATGGTGGGACTCGGGATCTTCGGCTATATCCTGCGCAAAATGGATTTCCCGATGTCCCCGCTCATTCTGGGGTTTGTGCTCGGCGGTATGCTGGAACAGAACCTGCGCCGGGCGCTGTCGATCAGCAATGGCAATCTGCCTATCCTGTGGGAAAGCCTGATCTGCAAGTTGCTGCTGGTGTTAGCTGTTGGGGTTTTAGTGGTGCCCCCCATCTGGAAACGCTGGCGTCGTCAGCGCCTGATCGCGCGCGACAAGCTGTCATAATTCCCATCACTCAGCGGTAAAAACGTCGTGGTCGCCCCTGAGGTATGCCCATAAAACAAGACAGGCATAGCGCTTTGTGATCTTATTGATTGTGCCAGCAATTCAACGAGATACCTCTATGCCTGTACGTTCATTATGCCAGCAGTTTTTTAACGAGATACCAGGACGGTATCAACGCGAACGCTTTCATCCTGCTATATCCCACTGCGATGACGATAGCGTTCTGGCGTGGTGCCCGACTGCTGCTGAAACATCACAATCAGCGCGGAAGCCGAACTGTAACCTAAGTCCAGCGCCACATCCTGCACGCTTTTTCCCCGCTCAAGTAAAGAAACCGCATGCAAAAACCGCAGGCGCTGCCGCCACTCGCTGAACGAGATGCCCAACAGTGCCTGGCAGCGTCGGGATAACGTGCGCTCGGTGGTGAAGACCCGCTGCGCCCACTGGGCCAGCGTGGTGTTATCGGCGGGGTTCTGCTCCAGCGCCTGAAGCACCGGAGCAAGGGTCTTATCATCGGTGGAAGGCAGATAGCTTTGCTGGCGCTCTGCAACCCGTAGCTGATCGATTAGCACCTCACACAGGCGGAGATCCTGCTCGGTCTGTGGCACCCGCATGTCGCGCGCGGCGCACTCTTCGATAATCGCATGCACCACCGGGCTGACGCGCAGCAGGCAGGCACGATCGGGGAAGCCCTGGCACGCATCCGCCGTAATATTCAGCGTGCGAAAAGATGCTGCTTTATGGTTGTAGCAGGCGTGCTGATGGTTGGGCGGTACCCAGATCGGCAGATTAGGCGGTGTCAGCAAGCGTTCGCCCTCCACCTGCATCTCCAGCACATTGCACTTCACAAAAATCACCTGTCCCCAGGGATGCTGATGCGGCAGGTATTCTGTGCGGGCATTTGCCAGCTCATAACGGAAAAAGAGGGGAAGCCGCTCGGCATCCTCAGGGGCCTGGTAAGTCAGTTGCTGGATCATGTTGTCCGGTTCCGGCGTACATTTGTCTTATTTTCGTTATCTGTATTAAACAGGACAAGTTTACACTGAAACCCTCACGCTAACCTTAAGAGAATACTGATGAGTTTTCTGTTTCCCCTGCTGGCCGTACTGATCTGGTCAGTCAACGCGATTGTCAGCAAAATGTCGGCGGCAGCAATCGATCCTGCCGCGATCTCCTTCTATCGCTGGCTGCTGGCCCTGCTGATTCTGGCCCCCTTTTCCCTGCCTGGCGTCTGGCGCCACCGCCAGCAGATCAGGCAATCATGGTGGAAACTGCTGGTGCTTGGCCTGCTCGGTATGGTGCTGTATCAGAGCCTGGCGTATTACGCCGCACACAGTGTCAGCGCACTGTTTATGGGGATTCTTAATGCCCTGATCCCCTTACTGACGGTGTTATTAAGCGTGGTGATAATGCGGCTGGCCCCTACGCTGGGCATCCTGCTGGGCAGCCTGCTCTCCTTTTCCGGCCTGGTGTGGCTGGTCAGCGAAGGCAACCCGGCGCAGCTGCTGTCCCACGGGTTAGGTAAAGGTGAGATGATGATGTTCGCCGCATCCGCTTCCTATGCGCTATACGGCGTACTGACCAAACGCTGGGCCATCCCGCTACCGATCTGGCAAAGCCTGTGGATGCAGATCTTCTTTGGCGTCCTGCTGCTGACCCCCAACTTTCTTATGGCGCCCGACGTATCACTTAACACGCACAATATACCGCTCATTCTGTTTGCCGCTATCCCTGCATCGATCATTGCGCCTTTCCTTTGGATGCAGGGCGTGATGAGGATGGGAGCCAGCACAGCCAGTATTTTTATGAATCTGGCTCCGATATTTACTGCAATTATTGCCGTCACATTTCTGCATGAATCCCTGCACAGCTATCATTTCATCGGCGGGGGTATCACGCTCGCTGGCGTTGCTCTCGCACAAAATCTACGCAAGCCATTGATGATGAACAAAAAGTAGAAAGTTACAAACTGTAAATATTGTCCACCCCTTCCCCCAGCGGCTATTTTTTAGCCGCTAAGATTATTCTAATAATCAAATACTCCAAACCTGAACTCACTTAATTCATATTAAAAAAACAGACTTAGGATTAAATTTATAAGTAGATATAATTTCTTTTGGCTTATTTACTATTTACCAATTTTATTCACAAGCTACTCTTCTCTACATGAACAACCACAATAAAAACCAGTGATATAAATTAAAACAAGACACGTAACGAGTCTGAATTTTATTGCACCGATAGCAAAACACCTGTAATCAGTGACTATCCTCGAAGAGCAATATTCCGTCAGCAGGCTCCTTATTTTTATTTATTGACATTATCCATTTATCACTAAAGTTTGATTTAGTTGTCTTGCTTGCAGTTAAACCCCCGTTTTTTTAAACGGGAATGCCCACACAAGGAATAATCCTTGTATTTCAGGAATAAACCACGTTACTCAATAAGGATATACAGATGAAAAAAAGACTACTGGCAAACTCAATAATCGCTGCCCTGGCCCTCTCTGCCACGTCAACAATAGCTGCAAACGGCACGATTACGTTCACAGGAGATATATCGAATACCACCTGTAACATTAGCGTCAATGGGCGTAATAGCAGCACGACCATCGTATTTGAACCCATCTCGGCCTCCGCACTTTCTAAGGCCGGTGAGGTTGCCAATGAGCTTCCTGTTACCATGTCGCTGACTAATTGCCAGAACCCAACTGAACACGTTCGTGCCCTCTTTGACAGCACTGAAACCGACAGTATTACAGGCAATTTGAAAAACAAAGGGTCTGCCACCAATGTTCAGGTACAGCTTATGGATAACAGCCGTAAGCCGATTAGGTTAGGTGATGGTTCACAGGTCAATGGCCCGTCATTCAACATCGTCAACGATATGGCGACCCTGAGTTACTTCGCTCGCTACTACGCCACAGACAAAGTGGATGCGGGTGATGTCAGTACGGTTGTCAATTACTCGTTAAGCTATTTCTAATTTATCTCCCAGTGCAAGAGTTCACTCTTGCACTTTTATTTTTACTGCCAAGCCGAGCCACCATCATGTCTGTTGTAAGCGATATGCATCTGTCAGCAGGGAAATACCCGATTTTTTACCTTCTATTTTTATTACTTCCTCACCAGGTCAATGCCAATGTCATTATTAATGGAACACGTGTTATCTATCCCCAACAAAAAAATGAAGTGAATATTCAACTGAATAATGATGGTGATGATCCTGCTCTGGTTCAGTCCTGGATTGACGATGGCGATGAAAACACTTCGCTGGATAAAATATCCGTTCCTTTCGTCCTCACACCCCCCATCGTACGTGTTGAACCGAATAGTGGACAAACGCTGAGGATCACCTGGACAGGCACCGCGTTGCCACAGGATAAAGAATCTCTATTCTGGCTGAATGTTTTGGATATTCCGCCAAGAAGTGCAACCACCCTCAACGCCGATATACTACAAATGGCGATCCGCAGCCGCCTGAAAATTTTCTTCCGTCCACCCGCACTTAGCGCCACTGGCGCTATTCAGGCATTCCACGATCTGCAGTGGCAACGTTCCCCTTCCGCGCCAGGTACGGTGTTACTGGTGAATAACCCCTCTGCCTACTTTATTAATGTTTCCAATATCAAAATTGAAACGCGTAATAAGGAGATAAAAAGCCTGAAAAGCGAAATGATTGCGCCGAAAAGTTCCGCTGAGTTCAGGTTTACTGCGCTTCCTGAAAAAATTGATGATGCCGCATTACGTTATGAAGTCATTAATGACTACGGCAGTGTCACCACAATAAAAAACACACAGTAAGCCAGATGCATCGTCGCGAGTGAGATGACATCTCATATGGAGATCTAAGATGCCCAGGACAAGGCGCATTCCTTTTTCCCGTTGTTCAATGCCCGGACTGCTGCTGGCCGGACTGTTGGGATGTGATATTCAGCTGAGTGCCTTCGCCACCCCAGCTGACGGATACGCCAGCTTTGATGCCCACATGTTACGCCACCCATTGGATGAGAAAATCGATGTCACTCAGTTCAACCACCGCCATGCCCTTCCTCCCGGCTCATATGATGTCGGGGTCATGTTGAACGAAAAATACGTCGGATTTACACGACTGATGGTTAAAAATAACCATGATAAGTCAGTGGTATGCACCACCCGCTCACTGATCAATTTGATCCCCATGAAAGCGGGTGAGATTGAGAGCAAAAAAATGGCAGAACTTGATGATAGCGGCCGCTGCCGCAGTCTGGATTACTGGGTCCCCAGCGCCCGAGCTTATATTGATGTTTCGACATTGCAGATGATCATTTCTGTCCCTCAGGTTTTGCTGATGCAGCGCGCCCAAAATGAAGTTGACCCCGCGCAGTGGGATGACGGTGTGAACGCGCTAATCCTCGGGTACGACACGAATTATTATCAATCAAAACAAGAAGGTAACGTATATCGCTCGTTCTATAACGGAAATAACATCGGTCTGAATTTATGGGGATTTATGTTCCGCCATCGTGGCTCAATGAACTGGCAGAATAACAGTGGAACCCACTACCAGAGTTTGCGTAATTATATTGAACATGGCATCAGTACGCTACGATCGCGCATTATCGTCGGCGATACGGATACCAGCGGCAACATGTTCGACAGTTTTTCTTTGCGTGGCGTCATGCTCTACAGCGACGATAATATGCTACCAGATTCCCGGCGTGGTTATGCCCCGATGATCCGGGGTGTGGCCGAAACCAATGCGCGTGTCAGCGTACGGCAAAATAACGTGCTGCTGTATGAAACCACCGTTTCCCCCGGCCCCTTCAGTATTGACGACCTTTATCCCACGGGTTACGGCGGCGATCTTACCGTGACCATCCGCGAGTCCGACGGCCGGGAGAGTCAATTTATGGTGCCTTATGCTGCGGTTCCACAGCTGGTAAGGCCCGGGATAACCCGATACAGCCTGAGTGCAGGCACGTTGCGCAATATGAACCGGTCAAAACAGGACGCCGTGACACAACTCACGCTACAACGGGGGATCAATAATCTGCTGACTGGCTACGGCGGCGTATTAACCACACGCGATTATCATGCTTTCCTGCTGGGTGGGGCCATTGGCAGCTCATGGGGGGCGCTGGCACTGGATGCAACACAGGCACAGACCGTCACTCAGCAGCGTCATCTTTCCGGGCAGAGCTACCGCGCCACCTACAGCAAAGAGTTCAATGCCAGCAGCAGTACGATGTCAATCAGCGCCTGGCGATTTTCCTCTTCAGGTTATCTCGGCCTGAATGACGCGATGTATGCGATTGATAATGCCAGACACCCTGAATCGGGCTCTCCTGGCTTTATATTACAGTCGCCTCGCAGCCGCTTCTCCGCCAGTCTGGCACAGAGATTCCCCGCTAAATGGGGACAACTCTACCTGACCGCTATCCGGCAGAGTTACTGGGGGAACCGAAGTAAAAATAATCAGCTACAGGCCGGTTACAGCAATGCCTTTGGTTCCCTGAGTTGGTCTCTCTCCGTAAACCGGGTCAATGCACTTGATGGCGCCGAAACACAATATACGTTGGGCCTGTCTGTCCCACTGGGCGGCGGCGAACGCCATACCCATTTGAATATGAACCTGAGCCACGATGCAGAGGGTATGACCAGCCAGGCCAGTCTCAACAGCACATTGGGTGCCAGACAGCAGTTTGATTACGCCCTGGGTCTGCGTCATGACAGCCAGCAACGCACCAGCGCGAATCTGGCGGCAAACTGGCACACGTCTTACACCTCATTACAGGGAAGTGTAGAGCAAGGCGGACACAGTCAGTCATGGTCTGGTGGGTTGAATGGTTCATTGGTCGCACTTGCTGACGGCGTGGTTACCAGCCCCTGGTACAGTGAAACCATGGCTCTGGTCGATGCACCTCACGCCTCAGGTGCCAAAGTTGAAGGTCATTCTGGGCTGACGCTGAACCCACAGGGACGCGCGCTGGTGCCTTATTTGCTCCCATATCGCCTGAATGAAATCATGCTCGATCCGCAAGGAATGCCCGCCGATGTTGAACTGAAAAGCACACGCCAGCAGACCGCGCCTCATACCGGGGCGCTGGTCAAAGTTAATTTTTCCACCTCACGCGGGCGGGCCGTGCTGATTCACTCAACGCTGCCCAATGGAAAAAGCCTGCCCTTTGGCGCAGCCGTGCAGGATGAACAGGGTAATCACCTTGGGCTGGTGGCGCAGGGCGATCTGATTTATGTCCGCCTGCCCGCTGGCCGTTCACACCTGAAGATCAGATCGGGTGAGGTCACCGTGTGTTCGCTCTCGCTGCAACTCATGCCTGATGCAGCCCTGGAAAACGGTTTTGAACGTTTTAGTCAACCCTGCCTACCCACCTCCTCCCATTGATGATGAGCGTACAACATGATTAGCCCTCTGATTTTATTGATATCAACCATGCTCATGGCGCTGTCATTTTTCAGCCTCAACGCGCAGGCGGGTTCTCTTAAATGTGCCGCCGCCACCAACGAGGCTTTCCCTCTGGTGGCGTTCAACGGCAGCAACGGCATCAAACTCTCCTCCTCCCTGCCGATTGGCAAGACGGTTTTCCACCAGAGTTACAGCATTGATGTCTGGTGCAGTATCAGCGATCCTGGCCAGCAGGAGGCCGAAATGGCGTTTTTGATTCGCCAAACCAGTAGGCACACGCTGGGCAATGGCTTAACCCTGTTCACCACCTTTAACGGCAACCGTGACAGCGAAAACAGCGTGGTCAGTACCGGGGTGATCATTGATAACCGTAATGCCGCCGCCAGTCTGCCGTCACGCACCTGGCAGCGCTTTTCGCTCAATGTCAGCGTTGAAATCGTCAAAACGGCAAAGACACCTGAACGTCCTGAGCAGGTCACACCAATCAACTCACGTATTCCCCTTTTCCATGTTGGGTCGGAAACCGGGATAAAGAACGCGAATTTTGTGATGCTGGATGCCACGACAGGACTGACGTTTATCGCTCAGAGCTGCAAGGTGCAGGGGCTTGCCTCGTTTAATGTCCCGCTTGGCCCGGTGAGAACACGTCGCGATCAGGGGCTGGGCTCTGGCATCGGTTCAACCAATACAGGTAAAACCTTCTCACTGAATTTTCTCTGCGATACGGATGTATCCGGGGACTTCACCGTACTGATGCAACTTGATGGAACAACCCCGGCGGGTTCGGTCAATACCAGTTTAATTGCCCTCAGCGACGAGACAAACAGCGCCACTGGTGTGGCACTGCAAATCGTACATGCTGACAGCGGCACGCCGGTGAATATTGGCCAGCGCTGGCAAATCGCCAGCTATCCGCTGGCCGACCGCATTCTCACTGTCTCATTTCTGGCGCGCTATTATCAGACGGCGGAACGCATCACCCCCGGTAAGGCCAACAGCACCCTGACCTGGACCCTTAACTACCTTTAACTCTCCACCATGAAAAAAAAGCGGGAAAGCATCAGGATTGTTCCCCGTTCCTCTACCTATCACCGGACGGGATTGTTATCATAGCGATGACCATTCTGTTCCGGCGCCCCCCGGACGTTGACTCTGACTGAAGGACTTCGCCATGCAACCTATAAGCGGCCCCGGTGCGCCGTTACCCGGCGATCGCCCGGCGATCGATGCCCGAACCGGCACGACACGCCCGGTCACCAGCACCGGGACGGGCGAACAGCCTCTGACACCCGCGCAGCGCACCACGCTGGAGCGCCTGATCGTCAAGATCATGTCGCTCAGTTCGCTGAAATCTGCCGAGCTGTGGGCCGGGTTACGTCATGAAGTGGGGGTTAAAAACGATGCAGGGCTTCAGGCGCGCCACTTTCCCCCGGCGGAACAGTTTCTGAATACCCGCCTGTCGCAGGTACAAAATACCCACGCCACACGCCAGCTTCTGCAACAGCTGACCGACCTGTTACCGACCGGCAATAACCGCCAGGCGGTGAGTGATTTCATTCGTCAGCAGTTTGGTCATACGGTGCTTAGCTCGCTGAATCCTGACCAGCTTCACCAGGTACTGACAATGTTGCAAAATGGTCAGATGGCCATTCCGCAGCCACAGCAGAACCGCGTGACCGATCGCTCTCTGCTGCCAGCCGAGCATCAGACGCTGAATCAGCAGATCTCACGTCTTGCCGCCGCCACCGGGGAGCAGCCGACCAAACTGTGGGCCTCGCTGCTGAAAGTGGTTAACCTGCACAGCGGTGACCCAATCCCATCGCGTTTCTTCCCGCTGATGAACCAGTATCTTCAGGCCAGCCAGACCCTGAGCCAGCATGCTGCACCGACGCTGACGCAGTTAACGGCCACCCTGAAACAGCCGCCGGATGCGGGTGAACAGCGGATGCTGGAGGATTACAGCCAGCAGCGCTTTAACGCCGCACCACAAACGCTGCTGACGCCAACCCAGACGCAGGATCTGCTGAACCAGCTGTTCAGCCGCCGTGCCGAACGCCTGCAAGAGCAGCAGTTGGCCGACAACGAACTCAACCCACGTCCGATCACCGTGCCACTGTGGGGCGCACTGCCGCCGGTGCTGCAACCGCTGGCTAATCGCCCGGTATTTACCGCGTTTGCCGTGCTGTTTGCGCTAGTATTTGTGTTGTGGATTTTGCTGTAAATTAGCATCCGCAGTCAGGTAACGTCTCTGCCTGCGGCCAGCTGCCCGGCTCGTCACCCTGCGTGACCGGGTGGTTATCGCGCCGCCAGAAATCCAGCCCGCCAATCAACTCTTTCACCCTGAAGCCCGCCGCCGCCAGCTTCCACGCGCCTTTTGTCGAGCCGTTACAGCCAATGCCGTCACAGTACGTGATATACACTTTCTCCCGGTCCCATTGCGCCAGCGTATCGGCATTCATTAAACGATGAGGAAAGCTGACGGCACCGCAGATATGCCCGGCGTGATACTGCGGCTCTGAGCGCGTATCAATCACCACAATCTCCGTCACGCCGTGCGCCAGATCCTGCGCTACATCCCAGGCATCCGCATAGAGTGACAGCTTCTGGCGCAGCCACGCTTCACTCTGCTCAGGTGCAGCCGGAGGAAATTGTAAAACCGCAGAAAACGAACTCATGATGCACTCCCGATCATTATTGGTATTGCCATCATAGAATGGATGGGTCTTAATCATAAGACCCATTCTCAGACAGTGATAAGACCACAATGCACCCCACTCCCGTTCCCTTTTCCGCCCTGTTTGCCCGCCAGAATGGGGCGACCCTGCGGGAAAAAGTGTGTGCCATGCTGCGGGAGGCGATAGCCAGCGCGACGTTACCCGCAGATACCCGGCTGCCCTCTTCCCGCCTGCTCGCCAGCGATCTCTCACTGTCTCGCGTGACCGTTGAGGCCGCTTACAGCCAGCTGGAAAGCGAGGGATATCTCTCACGTCAAAGCGGGCGCGGCACTTTTGTTGCCATCAGTGCCACGCGGTCGCCAGGCCGCCATCGTCCTGCTTCTGCGGCACCACAGCTTTCAGCACGCGGCGGGCAGATGGTCGCGGGAGGCGGCTGTGACGATCCGCTGTTTCCCCATGCCTTTGCGGCAGGTTCCCCCGATCTGCGTGCCTTCCCGCAGCCGCTGTGGCGGCGTTTAACCCAGCAGCGCCTGCGCGCCGACAGCACCTCCCTGATGCAGTATGGCGATCCACTCGGCCTGCCCGATCTGCGTCAGGCGGTGGCGCATTACCTGGGGCAGTCGCGCGGCGTGCGCTGTTCGGCAGACCAGGTAATGATCCTCACCAGTTCTCAGCAGGCGCTGCAAATGATCGCCCTGCTGTTGTGCGATGCAGGCGATCCGGTCGGGATGGAAGATCCGGGTTACCGGGGTGCCTGGCATGCTTTCCGCTATGCCGGGGCGCAGGTCAGCAGCATCGCCACTGACGAGCAGGGTGCCGTACCGCCCGCAGGCCCGGCTCCGCGCCTGGTGTATCTGACGCCTGCGCATCAGTATCCAACCGGCGTGACGATGAGCGGCCAGCGGCGACTGGCATGGCTGGCATGGGCGCGCCGCCATCAAAGCTGGCTGATTGAAGATGATTATGACAGTGAATTTCATTATGACGGCCGCCCGCTACCGGCGTTGCAGGGGCTGGAAGATCGCGCAAGGGTGCTGTATCTCGGCACCTTTTCCAAAGTGCTGTTCCCCTCGCTGCGGCTGGCATATCTGGTGGTGCCCGATGCACTGATTGAACCGCTGCGGCGGTTGCGCAGCGTGATGGATGGGCACAGCGCCCAGTTAATGCAGGCGGTGACGGCGGATTTTATCCGGCACGGCCATTTTGCCGCCCACCTGCGCCTGATGCGCCAGCTCTATGCCAGCCGCCGTCAGTTGCTGATCGCGGAGTTAAACGACAAGCTGGCGGATCGGCTGACGCTGTTTCCTCACCAGGGCGGGCTACAGCTGACGATACGCCTGACATCCGGCGGTGAACAACGGCTGACGCAGCAGGCGGCGCAGAATGGGCTGCTGCTGCCGCGCCTGTCGCCGTTGTATCAGCGGCAGCCTGCACAGGAAGGCTGGCTGCTGGGATTCTCTGCGCTGCAACCCGCCGAGATTGTGCAGGCGGTACTGAAACTCAGCCGTCTGAGTTACTGACGGCACTGCGCGAGAAGCCGAAAGTCACGGCAATCCCCGCCAGCGCACAGATCGACCCGGCGACAAACACCGAACCGTAGCCAAGGCTGGTCGCCAGGATCCCGGCCAGCGGGCCACTGGCGCCATAAGCGATATCCTGAAACGCCGAAAAACCACCGAGCGCCGTGCCACGCACCTGCGGCGCGACACGCTTCAGCACCTCCACGCCCAGCGCCGGGAACACCAGCGAACAGCCGCAGCCGGTCAGCGCCGCGCCCGCCAGCGCCACCCAGCCGTTCGATGCCATCCCCAGCAGCAGTAGCCCGCAGGCTTCCACGCCCAGGGAAATCAGCGCCACGCGAACGCCTCCCAGCCGATCCGGCAGCCCGCCAAACAACACGCGCACCAGCACAAACGCCAGCCCGAATGCGGTCAGCGCAAACCCGGCATTGCCCCACTGCCGATCGGCAAAGTAGAGCGACGTAAAGGTTCCGATCACCGCAAACCCGGTGCCCTGTAACGCCAGCGCCAGGCCCGGCTGGGTGATCTGCCCCACCACTTTCCACAGCGACGGGCGCTCGCCGCCGTGGATCGGCACCGGACGTATGCCGGTATTGAACAACAGCGCCACCAGCGGCAGCAGGATCGTTGCCACGCCCAGCGCCATAAATCCCCACTGGCTGTGTAACCACAAGCCCAGCGGTGCCCCGGCAGCCAGCGATCCATAAATCGCCATGCCGTTCCACGACATCACCTGCCCGCCGCGCTTCGGCCCGACCAGCCCCATTCCCCAGGTAAGATTTCCGGTCAGCAGCTGACTTTCACCGAAGCCCAGCAGCAGCCTGCCCGCCACCAGCAGGGCAAATTTCCCCATGATCGGCAGCGGCAGCAACGCCGCCAGCAGATAGGCCACGCCAACCAGTGCCAGCGCCATCATGCCCTGCAACGTTGAACGTTTTGCCCCGCGCTGATCCGCCAGCCGCCCGGCATAACCGCGCGTCAACAGCGTGGCAAAAAACTGAATGCCGACGGCAATTCCCACCATGACATTGTTCAGCCCCAGCTCCTGGTGGACATACAACGGGATCACCGGCAGCGCGAGGCCTGCCGTCAGATAAGTGAGAAATACCGCGAAGGAAATACGTGCAAGAGCGTGGGTACCCGCTTTCCGGGTCTCATCAATGCAACTGGACATGGCAAACTTCTCCTGGGGAAACCTACAGCACAGCCTGTGCCGTTCAGTCGGCCTGTGTGAAACTTTATTTTCAAAGAGGTATAGATTGGCTAAAAAATTTCAAGTCGTCAATATCACGCAAGGAAGTTCGTGAGGAGGCCCGCAGTCAGTTATTATCAGGACAATATTGACCATCCGGGAACAAGACATTGAAAACAGGGATCTTCGCCTTAACACTGACCACGCTGCTGACCAGCACCCACGCCTTTGCCGCTGAAGAGGATAGCTGCCGTAACGGCTATTTCCCCAGCTTCCTGGGAGAGTATCACCAGGCAGCGATCGGTGCTGGCGCAGGTAATGTGCATTTCTATGATGACGACAACGGCTGCCCGGAAAAAGGGGCAAGCTGCGCACGTAAAGCCTATCTGGTCCCTGGCAACCAGGTGCTGGTGGCGCAGACCAAACCCGGCTGGAGCTGCGTCTGGTACTTCGCTAAGAAACGCGACTTTACCAGCTGGGTTCCCACAGCCAGCCTGACCGCAATCCCGACACGCGCGGTGCAGCCCGATGACTGGCTGGGCCTGTGGCTGCCGGTAGAAGGATCCGATGCCATCACCCTTTCACGCAGTGGCGACAAACTGCATGTCAGCGGCACTGCGAACTGGCACGGCGGCATCAACAGCTATGGTGAACAAGTGGTGCATATCGGTGAAATCGATGATGACGCCACGGTGGACGGCAACCGTCTGACATTCGGCAAACCGGATTCACAGAGCTACGAATGCGGCGGTGAAATGCTGTTGATTAACGGCAATCTGGTGGTGCGCGATAACAGCAACTGCGGCGGGATGAACGTGCGCTTCAACAGCGTTTACCGCAAGAGCACGGCAAAATAGCGTTCAGGGCCGCCAGCGGGCGGCTAAATGGCCTCTTTTAGGTCGGTGTAATGAAATTACGTCACCGGCTTCCTTGAATGCCAACCTGAAGCGAAGCACTTTAATAGCAGAATCGCGAGTTCGCTCGCATTCGGTGAATCCTTCCCGGCCGAAAGCCGCTTATGACGCCCCTTTCCGCTGCTTTCAGCCGCCAGCACAGGATGAAATGTTATTTATTTGTTAATTTTTATTTTATTTAACAAAAAAGAAACACCATAACGTAGTAAAAATCCAACCAAGACAGTTAAATAAACATATTGTTAACAAAATAAATTATTAAATTTAACATACAAAGTTACCGATCACACTTTTCCACCTTGCTCAACTCTTCGCCAAAATCTTCTTGCTATCTTGATCCGGTGGCCAATGCCACCTCTTACCTGAAAAAAACAACGAATCAGATAACAAGGTACTGCTATGAAATTTAACCTCCAGTTACTTAATACATGTGTTGTCTCTGCTTGTATGTTGTTCGCTACCCCGCTGCTGGCCGCAGAAAAACACGACATTGCCCTGGTGGCAAAAGTGACCGGGATCCCCTGGTTCACCCGGATGGCCGTTGGCGTGGATGAAGCCGCGAAAAAACTCGATGTGAATGCTTACCAGGTGGGGGGTTCCACTGCCGACCCGGCGCAGCAGGTGAAAGTGATTGAAGACCTGATTGCCAAGAAAGTGGATGCGATTATCGTGGTGCCGAATGATGCCAAAGTGCTGGAGCCGGTGCTGAAAAAAGCCCGCGATCAGGGCATCGTGGTGCTGACCCATGAATCCCCAGACCAGCAGATTGGTCAGTGGGATATTGAAACCATCGACAGTGTGAAATACGCCGAAAAGAATATGGACGAGCTGGCCAGCAATATGGGCGGCAAAGGCGGTTATGCCATCTATGTCGGTTCGCTGACCGTGCCTCTGCATAACGCCTGGGCGGATGCGGCCATCAAATACCAGAAAGAAAAATACCCGGAGATGCATGAAGTCACCTCGCGCCTGCCGGTGGCTGAGAGCATCGATAAATCTTACGCCACCACGCTCGATCTGATGCGCACCTGGCCGGATCTGAAAGGCATTATCGGCTTCGGCTCCCTTGGCCCCATCGGTGCCGGTCAGGCAGTAAAAAGCAAACGTGCGAAAAACAAAATCGCCGTGGTCGGTATTGCGATGCCCGCTCAGGCTGCGCCATACCTGGCAACAGGTGATATCAAGAAAGCCCTGCTGTGGGACCCGAAAGATGCCGGTTTCGCCCTGGTGAGCCTTGCCGACCAGCTGCTGGATGGCAAACAGGTCACGCCGGATCTGACCATTGACGGACTGGGTAAAGCCGATGTCGATATGGAACACCATGTCATCCGCTTTAACCGCATTCTGGAAGTGACCAAAGATAACGCGAAATCCCTCGGCTTCTGATCGTTTTGGGCCAGCCTGACTGGCCCTTTATCCACTCCAGGGTACTGAATTATGTCCACGCAAACACCGTTTATCTCACTGGAAAACATCAGCAAATCCTTTCCGGGCGTGCGCGCACTGGATGACGTGACGCTGACGCTGAACCGGGGTGAAGTGCACTGTCTGGCCGGACAAAACGGCTGCGGCAAAAGCACACTGATCAAAGTGATCTCCGGGGTGTATCAACCCGATAAAGGTTCACATATCAGCATTGACGGCAAGCTGCTCACCCATCTGACGCCCGCCCTTTCGGCTTACTACGGCATTCAGGTGATCTATCAGGATCTGTCGCTGTTCCCCAATCTGTCGGTGATGGAAAACATTGCCGCACATCGCTATCTGCCGGGCGGTAACTTCTGGGTTAACCGTCGGGCTATGCGCCAGCTGGCGCAGGACACGATGGCACGTATCGGTGTGCAGCTCGACCCGGCACGCAAAGTTGAAAAACTGTCGATTGCCGACCGCCAGCTGGTGGCGATCTGCCGGGCGCTGGCGGCCGATGCCAGCCTGGTGATCATGGACGAACCGACCGCATCGCTCACGCGCCATGAAGTGAACGGCCTGCTGCGGGTGGTGAATGAACTGAAAGCCGCTGGGATCTGCGTGGTGTTCGTCAGTCATAAGCTGGATGAAGTGATGGAAGTGTCTGACCGCATCAGCGTGATCCGCGATGGCAAACTGGTGGGCACCTGGCCTGCCAGCAAGCTGGATAGCGATGAGCTGGCCTGGCAGATGACCGGGCAGCGCTTCAGCTTCAGCCATCTGCCGGAACGTGCTGCCCTCAACGAAACGCCGTTGCTGGAAGTGCGCAACCTCTCGCGCCGCAACCAGTATCAGCAGATCAATCTGCAACTCAGAAGCGGTGAGATCACCTCGATTGTCGGCCTGCTGGGTGCCGGGCGTACGGAACTTTGCCTGTCGCTGTTTGGTATTACGCGGCCCGACAGCGGCGAGATAATTATCGATGGTCGACCGGTGAGCCTGCGCAGCAACCGCGATGCGATCGGCCACGGTATTGCTTACGTCTCGGAAGATCGGCAGACCGAAGGGCTGATCATGACGCAGTCGATTTTCGACAACCTGCTGTTGCCGATTTTCTCCCAGCTGCGCAACCGCCTGGGGCTGCTGGATCGGCATGAAGCCCGCCAGCGGGCATCAAAACTGATCCGCGAACTGAATATTAAAGTCTCTGACAGCCAGCTGCCCGTACAAACGCTCTCCGGCGGCAACGCCCAGCGTGTGGCGATTGGGAAATGGGTCGCTACCCGACCGAAAGTGCTGATCCTCGATTCCCCCACCGTCGGCGTCGATATCGCCAACAAAGAGGGGATCTACCGCATCGCCCGCGAGCTGGCAGAGTCCGGGATGGCGGTGCTGATGATCTGCGATGAAATCCCGGAAGCGTATTACCACAGCCACCGCGTGCTGGTGATGCGTAAAGGCGAGCTGGTGGCGAGTTTCGCCCCCCATCTGTGCCGTGAAGAGGAGATAGCCGGAGTGGTCAATGAATAACAAACTGCGTCACCTTATCAGCCAGCATGAATTCTGGCTGGGCATGCTGATTGTGCTGCTGGCGCTGGGTCTGAGCATGCGCACCAGCGAGTTTCTCACTCTGGGTAACCTGACCGACGTCGCCACCAGCTATGCCATCCTCGGTATTCTGGCCTGCGGCCTGTTTGTGGTGCTGATTGCCGGGGGCATTGATATCTCGTTCCCGGCAATGACCGCCATTGCGCAGTATGTGATGGCCAGCACCATGCTGACGCACGGCGGCAATCTGTTCAGCGTCTTTGCCATTGCCATCGGCTGCGGCCTGCTGCTGGGGATGCTCAACGGTTTACTGGTTTATCTGCTGCGGGTTCCGGCGATCATTATCACCATTGCCACGCTGAACCTGTTCTACGGACTGCTGGTCTGGGCCACTAACGGCACCTGGCTGTATGGCTTCCCGGACTGGTTTATGAACGGCATTAACTGGTTCTCCTTCACCGCTACCGACGGCTACGAATATGGCCTGACGCTGCCGCTGTTCTGCCTGCTGGCGGTGTTTGTGGTAACCGGGGTGCTGATGAACTTCACCCGCATCGGACGGCAGATTTACGCCATGGGCGGCAACCGCGAATCGGCTTCACGCCTGGGCATCAACCTCAGAGGCCTGCATCTGACCGTTTACGGCTATATGGGCGTACTGGCAGGCGTGGCCGCCGTGGTGCAGGCACAAACCACGCAGTCCGTGGCACCGAACTCACTGGTGGGCTACGAGCTAACGGTGCTGGCTGCCGTGGTGCTTGGCGGTGCCAGCATGAGCGGCGGGCGCGGAACCTTAACCGGCACGCTGCTGGGTGTGCTGCTGCTGGCCTTCCTGCAAAACGGCCTGACGCTGCTGGCGGTATCGTCTTACTGGCACATGGTGTTTAGCGGCATCATTATTCTGGTCAGCGTGAGCGCCACGGCCTGGAACGAAAAACACCAGCGGGCAAAGGGGAACTGAGATGCAAACATTACTGAATAAACTGCCGGGTGACCGCATTATCCGGCTTCAGGTGCTGATGCTGGTAGCGGTACTGGTGCTGTTTTCCCTGACGCTGGGCGGGCGATTCTTCAGCCTTGGTAACTTCCAGTCCATCGCCAGCCAGCTGCCGGTCCTCGGCCTGCTGGCGCTGGGAATGGGCGTCACCATGCTGACGGGCGGCATTAACCTGTCGATTATCGCCAGCGCCAACGCCTGCTCACTGCTGATGGCGGCACTGATTGTCGCCCATCCTGACCAGCCGCAATGGATTTTCCTCGCGCTGCTGGCCGGGCTGGGGCTGGCTGTGGCGATTGGCGTGGTGAACGGCGTGCTGATTGCGGTGATTGGCGTTTCGCCGATTCTGGCCACGCTGGGCACCATGACGCTGATTGCCGGGCTGAACATTCTGCTCTCCAACGGCGCGGTGATCTCCGGCTTCCCGCCGGTGATCCAGATGCTGGGTAACGGCGATATTGCCGGGATACCGCTGGCGCTGCTGCTGTTCCTGGCCGTGGCGGCGCTGATGTGGCTGCTGCTGGAGCGCACCACGCTCGGCCGCACCATTCTGCTGCTGGGCAGCAACGAGAAAGCCACGCGCTTTAGTGGCGTGAACACCACCCTCGTCACCATTGTGGTGTATGTCCTCTCGGCGCTGATGAGCTGGGGAGCCGCGCTGCTGATGATGTCGATGTTCAACTCGGCAAAGGCGGGCTACGGCGAATCCTGGCTGCTGGTGACCATCCTCGCCTCGGTGCTGGGCGGCATTAATCCTGACGGCGGTTTTGGGCGCATTCCCGGCCTCGTACTGGCGCTGATTGTGCTGCAAATGCTGGAAAGTGGACTGAATCTGCTGGGCGTGAGCAGCTACCTCACGATGGCCCTTTGGGGTGGTGTACTGATCCTGTTTATTGCGTTGCAACATCGCAGAACCTGAGGACTAAGGATAAAAAATGGCGAGTTATTACATTGGTGTGGATGTGGGAACCGGCAGCGCACGCGCAGGCATTTTTGATATTACCGGGCGCATGATGGGCCAGGCGAGCCGTGAGATCGCGATGTTTCGCCCGCAGGCCAATTTTGTTGAGCAGTCTTCCGACAATATCTGGCAGGCGGTGTGCCAGGCGGTACGCGATGCGATTAATCAGACCAACATTAATCCGGTGCAGATTAAAGGGCTGGGTTTTGATGCCACCTGTTCACTGGTGGTGCTGGATAAAGAAGGCCAGCCGCTAACGGTCAGCCCGTCCGGGCGCAGCGAACAGAATATTATTGTGTGGATGGACCACCGCGCCATTGTGCAGGCGGAGCGCATCAACGCCTTAAAACACCCGGTGCTGGACTACGTGGGTGGCGTGATCTCCCCGGAGATGCAAACGCCAAAACTGCTGTGGCTAAAGCAGCATATGCCTGCCAGCTGGCAGAACGTCGGCCACCTGTTCGATCTGCCGGATTTTCTGACGTGGCGCGCGACGGGCGACGTTACCCGCTCGGTCTGTTCGCTGGTGTGTAAATGGACCTGGCTGGCCCATCAGGACGGCTGGGATGCCAGCTACTTTAAACAGATCGGGCTGGAGGATCTGCTGGAGCATGACGCCGCGAAGATCGGCAGCGAGGTCAAAAGCATGGGCGAACCGCTGGGACGCGGGCTGACGCAGCGTGCCGCCAGTGAACTGGGCCTGCTGCCCGGCACCCCGGTCAGCGCCTCGATTATTGATGCCCACGCCGGAAGCCTCGGCACACTGGGCGCAGCGGGTCCCTCCGGTGAGCTGGCCGACTTTGACCGCCGCATTGCACTGATCGGCGGCACCTCAACCGGGCATATGGCGATCTCCCGCGAGCCGCGTTTTATCAAGGGCGTCTGGGGACCGTATTACAAAGCGGTGCTGCCTGATTTCTGGCTGAATGAAGGCGGCCAGTCCGCCACCGGGGCGCTGATTGACCATGTGATCCAGTCGCACCCCTGCTATGCCGCACTGCGCGAACAGGGTAAAAATCAGGGAAAAACTATTTATGAGGTGCTGAACGATCTGCTGCGCAAGATGGCGGGAGAAGCGGATAAAATCGCGTTTCTGACGCGGGATATCCATATGCTGCCCTACTTCCACGGCAACCGCTCACCGCGTGCTAACCCCAATCTGACCGGAATACTCACCGGACTGACGCTGTCGCGTACCCCGGAAGATATGGCGCTGCACTATCTGGCGACCATTCAGGCCATCGCGCTCGGTACCAGGCATATTATTGAAACCATGAACCAGACGGGCTACAGCATCGACACCATTATGGCCAGCGGCGGCGGCACCAAAAATCCGATCTTTGTGCAGGAGCACGCCAACGCTTCCGGCTGCACCATGCTGCTGGCGGAGGAGAGTGAATCGATGCTACTGGGCAGCGCCATGATGGGCACCGTGGCGGCGGGCGTGTACGACACGCTGCCGGAAGCGATGAACGCCATGAGCCGCATTGGTAAAACCGTGACGCCACAGACCAACGAGATCAAACGCTATTACGACCGCAAATACCGGGTGTTCCGCGAGCTGTATCACGACCATATGAAATACCAGCAGATGATGCAGGAGGAATAATGACGCCGGAACAGAGCTGGCAACAGGCTACCGCAGGCTGGGATACCTACCGCCAGGCGATGGCCGCCCTGGAAACGCAGCTTGACCGTCAGCAGTGGCTGGCGGTGCTGGCCGCCCTCGCCGCCTGTCGCGGCAAGATTGCGGTCACCGGCATCGGCACCTCCGGCATTGCGGCGCGTAAAATCGCCCATATGCTGGCCTGCGTTGAGCATCCCGCCATCTGGCTCAGCGCCGCCGATGCCGCCCACGGCGATATCGGTTTTCTGCGCCACGACGATATTCTGATTATGCTGTCGCGCGGTGGCAACTCGGATGAACTCACCCGCTTGCTGCCCACGGTTAAGGCCAAAGGCTGCACGCTGATTAGCGTCACCGAGAACCCGCAGTCGGCCATCGCTCAGGCCGCCGATCTGCTGCTGATGATGCCAAAATCGCAGGAGATCGACCCGCTGAATATGCTGGCAACTACATCGATTATCAGTGTGCTGGCGGTATTTGACGCGATGATCGCCGTGCTGATGTCACAGAGTGGCTATAGCAAGGAGACGCTGCTGACCGTGCATCCGGGGGGGAATGTGGGGAAGGTGTTGCGGGAGGAGTGATCCCCGCAAGACCATGCTCGCTGTAGGTTTTAAACCCACACCGCACGCCATTTTCCTGTAGGGGTCGATCATCTTTTCCGATCGACCCGGCCTGGTTTCAGCAGGCTTGTAAACAAGGAACATCGGGGCAATACGTTTCAATATTGAATGTCTCAAAGAAATCATTCATCAAATCTTCTGCCTCAAGATCATCAAGATTCATACTGTCGGTGATGTGCCCCTATAAATTCACTCTACAGATTTAATGATAAGGTTTTCTGACGGATAACGATGCGATATTATCCGTTAAAACCTTAATGGAAGCCCCCTGATGAACAGGCCGTTACCGCAGTTTACCTACCTCAGCGAGGACTTCACTCGCGATGTCTTTATTCAACAACCCACCACCTGCCACTGCTGCGGTAAAGAAACCGACCGCCACTATAACGGCACCCTCTATATGGTCGGTGACAGCGATATCACCCTGTGCCCGTGGTGCATCCATGACGGCAGCGCAGCCGCTAAGTACGCATGCAGCTTTAACGATCTTTATGATGAAGCACTTGATGATGCCATCGCGGCGGAAGTCTGCGAACGCACGCCGGGTTACAGCTCCTGGCAGGATCAAAGCTGGGCCACTCACTGTAACGATGCCTGCGTTTATCACGGCGATGCCAGTGCAAAAGATGTTGCCGAAGCCAGTGCAGAAACCCGCCAGAAGTGGATGAGTGATTACGAAATGGATGAAGAGAGCTGGTCACAGTTTATGGCCGACTATCAGCCGGGTGGCGATCAGGGAGTCTATAAGTTTGTCTGCCGCCATTGCGAGTTGGTGATGTTTAACTGGGATTTTTCTTGAATGAGGGGCTGGCCCAGGGGCTGTGAATAGATGATTAACGATGAGGTGTGTTGATCTATGGGATCGATGTTCTATCGTTTGGTAACTCTCTGCACGATCCTGATTGCTACTATCTAATTCGTTCCTTTAATAACCCTGAGAGTATGACGACGGTTCTCGATGCGTTTTACTCAAGCGCAGACTGGCCTGGCGGCCCACGGGAAGCCATCATTCGCAGCATCGAGACCAGTATTAAAACGGTGATGAACCTGCCGCCAGAAGGTGTGGACGGGTTGCGAGGGTAAGTGAAGCACCAAACGCGTATGTGATCCTCCGCATTACGCACGCGCTCATATCCCCGCACTTATCATCCCCCTCTTCCCCCACGCTTTCCCCTACCCTGTTGGCGGCAATCATCACAGGGATGTCCTCATGCTCAAGAAAACCGGCTTTACCCTTATCATGCTGCTGCTCAGCGGCTGCGCGACCATCACCAGTCATACCCTGGGCAACAATCCCAAAAACGCATTTTATGCGGGCACGCAGCTCGACTATGACATGCTGCATGACTGCGTCTGGTGCTGGCTTGATCTGCCGGTATCGGTCGTGGGCGATACGCTGATGCTGCCGTTTGATACCTGGCACTATTACCACACGCAGGACCATCCCGCGCCGCCTGTGAAACCGCCAGGGAAAGTGAAATAAACGTCCTGTTTATGCTAGCCTGCGGGGAACGAAAACAGCGCAGGGATAATGGCAATGGACGGACAGCAGATACAAACACTCACCATGCAGATAGCCCTGGCATTGCCCGAAGCAGAGCTGGACTACCCTTTTGGCCCGGAGGCTGAGGTCTTAAAAGTGCGCGGCAAGATGTTTGCGCTGATGTCGCAGGTGCGCGGCGAACGCATCGTCAACCTGAAATGCCGGCCGGAAGATGGCGAACTGCATCGGGCGATCTATGACAGTATTCATGCGGGCTGGCATATGAATAAACGCCACTGGATTTCGATTTATCCGGGGGAGCAGATTACTGAGGGATTGGTGAAACAGCTGGTGGAAGAGTCTTACGATCGGGTGGTGGCTGGCTTGCCGAAACGCTTAAGGCCAACGGCACTGAGAGAAAACAGTCGATAACGTCAATTTTAGATAAAGCAAAGGGGCGATAAATCGCCCCTTTGTCAGCACTGCGCAGCGGCAAATCAGGCCAGTTTGCGCATCACCAGGGTGGCGTTGGTGCCACCGAAGCCGAAGCTGTTAGACATTACGGTAGTCAGCTTACGCTCGGTAGGCTGAGTCACGATGTCCAGGCCTTCTGCTGCCGGGTCCAGTTCGTCGATGTTGATGCTTGGCGCAACAAAACCGTGCTCCAGCATCAGCAGCGAGTAAATCGCTTCCTGCACGCCAGCGGCACCCAGAGAGTGGCCGGTCATCGCTTTGGTCGCAGACATCGCCGGGGTTTTGTCCGGGAATACGGCACGGATAGCGCCCAGTTCTTTCACATCGCCAACCGGCGTTGAAGTTCCGTGGGTGTTCAGGTAGTCGATTGGGGTATCCACACCTTCCATTGCCAAACGCATGCAGCGCATTGCGCCTTCACCGGATGGCGCTACCATGTCAGCACCGTCAGAGGTCGCGCCGTAGCCAACAACCTCAGCGTAGATGTGTGCGCCACGTGCCAGAGCATGCTCCAGCTCTTCAACCACAACCATACCGCCGCCGCCTGCGATAACGAAACCGTCACGCTGCTGATCGTAAGTACGGGAGGCTTTTTCTGGAGTGTCGTTGTACTTGGTGGACAATGCGCCCATCGCGTCAAACTCACAGGACATTTCCCAGCACAGCTCTTCGCCGCCGCCAGCAAACACAATATCCTGTTTGCCCAGCTGGATCTGCTCTACGGCGTTACCGATGCAGTGTGCAGACGTGGCGCAGGCAGAACTGATAGAGTAGTTCACGCCGTGAATTTTGAAGGGAGTCGCCAGGCAGGCAGACACGCCAGATGCCATTGCTTTGGTCACCATATACGGGCCAACGCCACGCAGGCCTTTTGCACGCATACCATCAACGCTGGCTGCCTGATAGAACGGTGAACCACCGCCGGAACCGGCAACCAGGCCCACGCGTGAGTTGTTCTGGTACTGCTCATCGGTCAGGCCGGAATCTTTCACCGCATCCTGCATGGAGAGGAAAGCATAGATTGACGCATCGCTCATAAAACGCAGCATTTTGCGATCGATACGGGCTGAAATGTCGTCCTTCGTTAACTTAACGTTACCCCAGACGTGACTACGCATGCCGGAATCTTTGAGTTCTTGCGAGAAGGTGATGCCAGAACGGCCTTCACGTAATGATGCCAGAACTTCCTCTTGGTTATTACCAATACTGGAAACGATCCCTAGGCCAGTAATCACAGCACGTTTCATTCAATACCTCTTTCACTTCTAATTAGGATTCGACTGGCACTCTAGCTTACAGTTGTACGCCGAACAAGTCCGATCAGCGATTTCCTTGTGTAAATTTGCGTAGGGTCAAGCACAACGTTAAAATCGCTCCACTGCCTGAGCAATGAGCCTTTGCCGTGAAAACCGCACCAATAGAGCACGCACAACTACGCTGGAACGATCAGGGTACACCTGTATCCCGAGTATTTGATGATGTCTATTTCTCTAACCAGAATGGTCTGAAAGAAACGGGTTACGTCTTTCTGGATGGTAATCACCTGCCCGAACGCTTCACGACGCATCCACGCGATCTGTTTATTGTCGCTGAAACCGGATTTGGAACGGGCCTGAACTTTCTAACGCTATGGCAAGCTTTTGATGCTTTCACCGCCAGTGAACCGGAAGCCCGGCTCCAGCGGTTGCACTTTATAAGCTGTGAAAAGTTCCCATTAACGGCCAGCGATCTCGATGCCGCTCTGCAAAGCTGGCCCCAGTTGGCGAATTATGCCCGCCAGCTGCGTGAACAGTGGCCGCTCGCATTGCCCGGCTGCCATCGCCTGCTGCTGGATGGCGGACGTATTACGCTCGATCTGTGGTTTGGCGATATTAATCAACTTATCCATACTTTTGATGACACCCTGAATCAGCAGGTCGATGCCTGGTTTCTGGATGGCTTTGCCCCGGCCAAGAACCCGGATATGTGGACACCTGAACTGTTTGACTGCATGGCCCGCCTCGCGCGGCCGGGTGGCACGCTGGCAACCTTTACGGCGGCGGGATTTGTGCGTCGTGGCCTGCAACAGGCGGGGTTTGAGGTCAGTAAACGCAAGGGGTTTGGTGAAAAGCGCGAGATGCTGATCGGTCATCTGCCTGCCGCAATTGTCCGGCCTGTGCAGGCGCCGTGGTATGCCCGCCCGGCCGCTGAGGGCGATGATTTTGCCCTGGCGGGTGGCGGCATTGCCAGTGCATTGCTGGCCCTGGCCCTCCTGCGGCGCGGTAAAAAGGTCACACTTTATTGTGCCGACGCCCGCCCGGCTGAGGGGGCTTCCGGCAATCGTCAGGGCGCGGTTTATCCGCTGCTCAACCACCACGATCCGGCGCTGGCGCAGTTTTTCCCTGCCGCGTTTACCTTCGCCCGGCGCGTCTACAATCAGCTTACCCTGCCGTTCGAGCATGACTGGTGCGGTGTGACCCAGCTGGCATGGGATGAAAAAAGCGCAGACAAGATCAATAAGATGCTGCAAATGGCGCTGCCGCCTGCGCTGGCCGCCGCAGTGACGACCGCAGAAGCAGAAGCCCTTTGCGGCGTCACGACCGGCTGTGGCGGCATCACCTACCCGCTGGGTGGCTGGCTCTCTCCGGCAGAACTGACCGCCGGGCTGTGGCAACAGGCAGCACAACAGGGAGCGACCCTTCACTGGCAGCAGGACATCACCGCGTTGACGCCGCATCCGGCGGGCTGGCAGCTGAGTTTCCGCGCGCAGCCTGACTGCACGCACCGAAACGTGGTGCTGGCAACCGGTCACCGTCTGACAGATTTCATCCAGAGTGAAAAGTTGCCCATCTATGCGGTGAGCGGCCAGGTGAGCCACGTGCCCACCACGGAGGCACTGTCGGCGCTGAAACAGGTGCTGTGCTACGACGGTTATCTGACGCCGGTCAGCCCGCAGTTTCAGCAGCACTGCATCGGTGCCAGCTATCACCGGGGCGATACCGCAACGGAATACCGCGCCGATGACCAGGAGGAGAACCGCGATCGCCTGCTGCGTTGTCTGCCGGAGGCAGGATGGCCGCAGGAGATTGATGTCAGTGATGGCAAGGCACGCTGTGGCGTCCGTGCCGCCACGCGCGATCATCTACCGATGATGGGCGCACTGCCGGACTATGCCACTACGCTGCAGCAGTACGAAACCCTGGCACAGCAACAGCAGCAGGCGGAACCCGCGCCAGTTTATCAGGGCGTGTTTGTGCTGGGTGCGTTGGGGTCGCGTGGATTGTGCAGCGGCCCGCTGGCCGCAGAAGTGCTGGCGGCGCAGCTTTGTGGTGAACCGATCCCGCTCGACAGCGCCACGCTGGCGGCCACCAGCCCGAACCGCTACTGGGTACGCAAATTGTTGAAAGGAAAAATACCAAAATAAGAATAATCCTTGCCTTAAAGTGCTTACAACAGGAAGTATCATTTCCGCACTCCAAATAAATAGCATAATATTCCGATTGTGCCCCTGAATTCTTCAGGGGCATTTTTGTGTCTGGCCCGTACACGGACGAACGATGATCGGGCCATCAACGGATGATTTGCTATGGACTTCACGCTTAACGGCCAGCGCGTTTCAATTGACGACGCGCACTCAGATACCCCCCTGCTTTATATCTTGCGTAATGACTTCCAGTTAAACGGCCCTAAATATGGCTGTGGAATTGGCGAATGTGGTGCCTGCACCATCACGATTAATGGCGTAGCCGCACGGTCCTGTAGCGTGCCAACCCATACCGTAGCGGGTAAGCAGGTCACAACCCTGGAAGGGCTGGCAGAAGACGACCGACTGCATCCGGTACAGCAGGGTTTTATCGATGAACAGGCCGCTCAGTGTGGCTACTGCACCAACGGCATGATCATGACGCTGGTGGCGCTATTCCAGCGCAACCCGCAGGCATCGGAGCAGCAGATTAAAGATGAACTGGCATTCAATCTGTGCCGCTGCGGCACCCATCTGGAAATTTTGCGCGCGGCACAGAAGGCACGCGACATCATCAGCGGAAGTCAGCCATCATGAATCTGTTCACTCTGACACGCCGCCGCCTGTTACAGGCAGGTGGCTTTATTAGCGTAAGCACCCTGCTGCCAAACCTCTCTCTGGCCCAAACCCCGGCGATAAGTGCGTCTCCCGCAGCCCAGCTGGGCAGTTTTATTGCGCTAGCCGCAGACGGCAAAGTGACCGCCTTTAACGGCCATGTCGACCTCGGTACCGGCGTGCGCACCGCGCTGTCGCAATATGTCGCCGATGCACTGGATGTCCCTTTCAGCGCCATTACGATGATACTCGGGGATACCGCCTTAACACCGGACCAGGGGCCAACGATCGCCAGCGCCACATTACAGGTGACGGCGATCCCCCTGCGCCAGGCGGCCAGCCAGTTACGTCAGCAGCTTATGCAACTGGCGGCCAAAGCCATGAATCTCTCCGTCAGCCAGGTTTACACCGATGCAGGCTGGGTGATCGACCGCCAGCGCCCGGCTCGTCGCCTGAGCTATGGTCAACTGGCTCAGGATAAAGACACGCATTTACCTCTGGACTCCACTATCCCGCTGAATAGCGCAAACCGCTACACCGGTAAATCGGTGGCACGTGTGGATATTCCAGCGAAAGTGACGGGCAAACTGACCTGGGTTCACGATCTTCGCATACCCGGCATGCTGCATGGTCGCGTGGTGCGCCCACCTTATGGGGGGGCGGACAGCAGTGCCCCGTTGGGGCACAGTCTGCTCTCGGTCGATGAGCGTTCCATTGCTCATCTTCCTGGTATCGTGAAGATTGTGGTGATTAAGGATTTTGTTGGCGTTGTCGCCTTGCGTGAAGAGCAGGCGATCGCGGCAATGTACGCGTTAAAGGTGGACTGGAAGCCCTGGGCCGGGCTACCCGCGCTGGGCCTGGACCAGCTGCATGACACGCTGGCGAACTGCAAGAAAACGCCGCGCGTACTGCGTGATGACGAAGGCACTGACAGCGCCCTGAAGAACCGGCATCTCGCCGTTGATGCTGACTACGTCTGGCCTTATCAACTTCACGCCTCCATTGGTCCTTCCTGTGCAGTCGCCGATGTGCGCGACGGGCAGGCGACGCTGTGGTCAGGCACGCAGAACCCACATGATCTGCGTAAAGACCTCGCCGTGCTGTTGGACATTGACCCCGCGGCGGTCGAGGTGAAGCGTATGGAAGCCTCTGGCTGCTACGGGCGTAACTGCGCGGATGATGTCGCGGCCGATGCGGCGTTGCTGTCACAGGCGACAGGCAAACCCGTGCGCGTGCAGTTAATGCGCGAACAGGAAGCCGCATGGGAACCCAAAGGCGCTGCGCAGCTCATCCGCGTCAGCGGTGGTCTGGACCGCATGATGAATATCTCCTGCTACACGCTGCGCACCTGCTATCCCTCCAACAATGCCACTACGCTACCGCTGCTCCTGACAGGGAAGGTGCCGAACCTGCCTGTCGTCCAGTCAATGGGGGACCGCACCGCCATCCCGCAGTACCATTTCCCCCATATGCGGATGATCTGTGAAGATGCCGCTCCGCTGGTACGCGCCTCCTGGATGCGCGGCGTCTCTGCCCTGCCGAACGTGTTTGCGCATGAAAGTTGGATCGATGAAGTCGCCTGGCATTCTGGCCGCGATCCGATCGATCTGCGCCTGGAACACCTTGAGGACGCGCGGGCGATTGTCATGATTAACCATCTGAAGAAAATGGCAAAATGGCAAAATGGCCCGCCCCATCATCGCCCCCAACAACAGGGCGCCGTGCTACGTGGTCGTGGTTTTGCCTGGGCACGCTATGTCCACAGCCAGTTCCCCGGATTTGGTGCCGCCTGGGCCGCCTGGGTCTGCGATTTAAGTGTTAATCGCCAGACCGGAGAGATCCGGCTTAACAACATCTTTGTCAGCCACGACTGCGGACAAATGGTCAACCCGGACGGGGTTCGCCATCAGGTGCATGGCAATATTATTCAATGCGCCAGCCGGGTGCTGAAAGAGTTTGTCACGTTTGATGCCAGCGGAACGACCTCACTTGAATGGGGCAGCTATCCGCTGCTTCGCTTTGATGAACTGCCTGACATCCAGATCGCGCTGATGAACTACCCGGACGAGCCTGCCATGGGGGCCGGTGAGTCCGCGTCCGTTCCGGGCGCCGCCGCCATCGCTAACGCACTGTTTGATGCAACCGGCATCCGTTTCCGCGCGCCGCCGTTCACCCCGGAGCGGGTTCTGCGCGCTTTACAGGGAGGTAACCTATGATCCGCAAATATAAAT
The DNA here is from genome assembly GCF_045107195.1 of Erwinia sp. AnSW2-5. NCBI lineage: Bacteria > Pseudomonadati > Pseudomonadota > Gammaproteobacteria > Enterobacterales > Erwiniaceae > Erwinia > Erwinia sp. AnSW2-5. Next base: position 41,820 of record NZ_JBJGXA010000011.1, on the reverse strand, counting down.
GGCTGCGTGTTTCAGGCGGGATTGTACTGGCACTGGCTGTCGCCGCTGCACTGTTCAGTCTGCAACCTGAGATTGCGCCGATTTCGCCTCCCGATGCTGCACAGTTTTCTGCTGACAGCATCAACCGGGGAAAAAAACTGGCGGCGCTGGGCGACTGTAGCGCCTGTCATACCCGGCCAGGCGGCATGACCAACAGCGGTGGCCTGGCTATGGATACGCCGTTTGGCACTATCTATAGCAGTAATATCACCCCGGATGCCACCAGCGGTATTGGCAGCTGGTCTTACCCGGCATTCCGGCGTGCGATGCGCTACGGCATTGACCGCCATGGGCATTATCTTTACCCGGCGTTCCCCTACACCTCCTTCACGCAAACCAGCAATGATGATTTGCAGGATCTTTACGCCTTTCTGATGACCCAGCCCGCCGTCAGCTATCGCCCGCCAGAAACACGGTTATCCTTTCCGTTCAGTATTCGCCAGGGGATGGCAGCATGGAACTGGCTGTTCCTGCAACCGGGAGAACGCGCACCGGACCCGAATCAGAGCGCCATATGGAACCGGGGCGCTTATCTGGCCGGAGGATTGGGCCACTGTAGCGCCTGTCATTCACCCCGTAATCTCGCCGCTGCCGAAAAACACGGTAGCGATGCGCTCAGCGGCGGCATTGCCGAAGGGTGGACCGCCCCCGCGCTTAACGGCCACTCCCCGGCGCCTGTCGCCTGGGATCAAACGCAGCTACAGCACTATCTGCGTACCGGTTACTCACGCGAACACGGCGTAGCGGCAGGCCCGATGGGACCGGTGATCGCTGGCGGGTTGTCGCAACAGTCGGATGAAGACCTGGAGGCATTAGCCCACTGGCTGGTGAGTTTCCAGCCAGCGACCACGGCGCAGGCTGATGAACTGACTGCGCGTGCAGAGCAGCGGTCACAGCGGCTGGACTCCGCAGGGGCGCGACAATATTCCGGTTCCTGTATGGTCTGCCACTCGCAGCAGAAAGGACCGCAGCTGTTGGGTGTACGCCCTTCGCTGGCGCTGAACAGCAATCTGTATACCGACACGCCCGATAACCTTATCCGCATTGTGCTGGACGGCATCAGTCATCCGGCGACGGCCAATTTGGGCACCATGCCCGGTTTTCGCCACCAGCTTAGCGATCGCCAGATTGCCACGTTGTTGAACTGGCTGCGCACTGATTTCGCCGGGCAAGCACCCTGGACCGATCTGGAGAACAAGGTGGCAGACATTCGTCAGAACAGTCATGGAGCGGAATAAATGATGGATGTCGGTGCGTTAGTCATGGCGGCAGGTTACAGCCGTCGCTATCGTGATCAGAATGGCCAGCACAAACTCCTGGTCAGGCATCAGGTCTGTGGCAATCTTTCACTGCTGGCCCATACCCTGCGGCTGACTACTGCCGCCTGCGGCAAACGGGTCAATGTGGTGCTGCGCCCGGAAGATCACGCGTTAATCGAGACGGCACGGCATTACCACTGTGGCATCACGCTGGTGGAGAGTCACAGTCTGGGTGATTCCATTGCTGCGGGTGTGGCGACGCAACCTGACTGGTCCGGCTGGCTGGTGATGCTGGCCGATATGCCCTGGTTGCAGTTGAGTACCGTCAGGCGGGTACGTCAGGCAATGGCCGTTGCCGATACTGTCCGCCCGCAGTGGAAGCAGCAGCCTGGTCATCCTGTCGGTTTCAGTGCCAACGTGCGTGAAGCTTTACTCAACCTGCACGGCAAGGCAGGCGCACGTTCTGTTCTGAGCGGCGCCCCGCCGCTGCTGTTACAGGTTGACGACCCGGGTTGCATCCGCGATGTGGATATCCCTGGTGATTGGGCGGAATGCTGATGGTGAATTCTCTGGATATCACCGTGCTGGAAAATGCCCTCAGCTGGATGGGCAGGCAGCGTTGCATCTGGCTGTGTACCGTCCTGCACACCTGGGGTTCGGCCCCGCGCGCACCCGGTTCGTTACTGGCTGTTTCTGAAGAGGGTGCTGTCTGTGGTTCGCTTTCCGGCGGCTGCATCGAGCAGGATTTTCTGCGGCGGCTGGCCGCGGGTGACTACCGCCAGCCCAGCCAGCAGATACGATACGGTGCAGGAGGGCTGTCGCCGGATGTCGCGCTGCCCTGCGGCGGCAGCCTCAATGTCTTGATTGAATGCCTCCCCGCGTCGGCAGAGTCCGAACACTACCTGGCGCAAATGCTGCGAGCGCTGCGCGGCGAGGTCAGCCTGGAAAAACAGATTGCGCCGGGGCAACCGGCACGTCTGATCCCCGCCGATCTCATCACAGGACAACCGCGCGTGACGCAGCAGGAGAATAATCTGATCCTGACGCTCAGTGCCGCCACCACGTTGCTGATTGCCGGGCTGTCTCCGGTGGCGGATTACTGCATTCACTTTGCCCGTATGCTGGGGTTTCATATCCAGGTGTGCGAGCACCGCGAATCTTTGCTGGCCGATTTTGACGCCCGCCCGGTGCTGAGTGCCGGGGTAGAGATCATTCGTCGTTTTCCTGCCCGCCATCTGGAGCTGCACGGATGTCCTGCACATACGGCGGTGCTCAGTCTGACGCATGATGCACGCATTGACGATCTGACCCTGGCAGAAGCCTGCCACACATCGGCATTTTATATCGGTGCGCTGGGTTCACAGAGCAACAGTGAACGCAGGCGGGTGCGGCTGGCGGAGATGGGAGAACTCAGTGCTAAACAGCTGGCGCGTATCAGCGCTCCGGTGGGCATGGCGCTGGGCAGCAAAACGCCACCAGAAATTGCGCTGGCGATTATGGCGGATATTGTTCGGGTGAAAAATGGCGTTTGAATACAGGGCAGAAGGCCTTCTGCCCTGAGGATGGTACGGCGTTTACCGGGCCTGCTGGAACAGCCTGTCCCACATGCTCATCACCAATACCTGGTCACGCGGGGAAAGCTCACCCGCCTTGATCGCTTTATCCAGGCTGAGTTGCACCTGAGTCTGCAACGCTTCCGGCGTATGTTCACCAGCCTGTTCAATTTCAGCCACGGCCAGCGTCAGATGACCCCGCAGGTAACCCCCAGCAAACAGCTCGTCGTCGCTGGCATGTTCTACCATGTCATCAATCAGGCCCAGAATACGCGCCTCAAATTCATCGATCATAAAATCCTCTGTAAGCTATTCGCTCCCCGTTCAGCACAAATCTTCCGGCCAGGGAAACAGTGCCGCCGTCAGCGGTGGAGTTGAGTAAAACGAGCGAAGTTCAGTAATCAGCCGGGCCGGGCGCGCAGGAATGCCCTTCTCCAGATAGTTCATCACCTGAGCATGAACTTTACGCTGGAACGCAATGCGATCCGGTTCACAATCACCGTCAAGATTGTCACAACTTACATTGAACGGAAAGCCTGCCGCAACACTTAACAACCACTCCAGCGCCTGCGGTTTAATCTCTACGGATTCAAACTGGCCCTGTGTCTCAGCATCACGCCCGTCCGGGCAGTACCAGTAGCCAAAATCCACCCGCTTGCGGCGCTCGGCACCGGCAATACACCAGTGGGAAATTTCATGCATTCCGCTGGCGTAGAACCCGTGGGCAAACACCACCCGGTTCCAGGGTGACGTGTCGTCAGCAGGAAGATAGATCGGTTCGTCATCACCTTTAATCAGGCGGGTCTGAAAATCATTCATAAAGCAGCGATCGAAGATGTCGATCAGATCCTGATAGCGGTGTTGCTGGCTCATAGCGGTTTGTCATGTCAGTAAAAAACGCGCAATTTTGACATTTTGTCAGGCAGGTTTCGAGAACTATTCTCGTTTTTTAGAAGGAGGCATAACGGGGGAAAAAACGGCGATCCCCGCCACTCACAGGGATCACCATCGGTCGAACACATGCTAAGTCAGAAAGACTCCCAGCCGACCGCAGAGGCTGACGTCGCCGCAGGTTTCAATTTTTTGGCTTTTTCCTTCACCGGATGTGCTTCCTGCTGTGCCCCAGGTAAACGGAACACATTCACCATTTGCTGCAGTTTTGAAGATTGCTCTTCCAGGCTGCTTGCTGCCGACGAGGATTCCTGAACCAGAGTGGCATTATGCTGCGTAGTGGTATCCATTTCGGTCATCGCCTGAGCAATCTGACCGATCCCACGGTTCTGTTCGTCGGAGGCGGAGGCAATTTCCTGCATCAGTATTTTGACCTGAGTCACTGAGTGAACAATACCACTCATACTTTCGCCTGCTAAATCAACCTGATGAACACCATCCTCAACATGCTTCACGGACTCCGCAATCAGCGTCTCAATCTCTTTTGCCGCCTGCGCACTGCGCTGTGCCAGCGAACGAACCTCGGCAGCAACCACCGCGAACCCGCGCCCCTGATCGCCAGCCCGAGCCGCTTCCACGGCCGCATTGAGCGCCAGGATATTGGTCTGGAAGGCAATGCCGTTAATCACTGAGGTGATATCCGCAATACGGCGTGAACTTTCGCTGATGTCTCTCATGCGGGTGACCGCAGAACTGACTACGCTGCCCCCTTTCACCGCAGTATCTGAAGCCGTTGCCGCCAGCTCACTGGCCAGCTGGGCATTGTGGGCGTTTTGTTTCACGGTGGAACTTAACTCTTCCATGCTGGCTGCCGTCTCGACAACGGCAGCGGACTGCTGCTCGGTGCGCGCCGACAGTTCCTCATTACCTTTGGAGATTTCTTCCGCCGAACCACTCACCGACTGCGACGCAAGCCGCACCATCTGCATCGCCTCCGCCACACGTTCAACCAGTTGGTTAAAGGCGGTGACGGTCAGACCAATTTCATCCTGTCGGCCGGCTGCCATACTCTGGCTTAAATCCAGGGTTTCACTGATGGAAACGATACCGCTTTGCATTGCATTAAGACGGCGTCTGATGTTCATCACCGTGATCAAAGCGAATGCGCCCAGCACGAAGGTAGCGATCACCGTGGCGGCCACAGAAAGGATCATGGAATTATCAATCAGGTGACTGCTTTTAGTGTTAGCCACCTTAACCAGTTGATTGTTGTAGTCGATTTGATCTTTAAAATCCTGAACCAGCTTGTCAATTTGTACGGTGACAAACCCATCATTGCGCATCGCCTGGTTAATCGCATGGCGATCGTTGGATTGAGAAATACGGAAGTATTGCGTCATTGTTCCTTTAAAGCTCTCGAGATCGGCCTGCGTCTTGTTCGATAACGCCAGATCGCGATCGTCAGAAACCAATTCCTTAATATAGTGCTGATGTAACACCATCAGATCGCTCATCGTGGCTTCTGACTTCGCTTTAATGGTGTTCATCACAGCCGGATCTTCAGTTAAACCATGCTGATAGAGTGCAGAACGAATAGCTGATAATTTTAAATTTTCATTATTCATCACAGTAATACTTGGCAAAGTATTCTCCTGAAAATAATGAGCATCCTTACTAATATTAAATAAAGAGAACATAGAAATGACATTGGTAATAATTAAACTTAGTATAAGAAGAGAAAAGGCCAAAAGTAACCTTTTGGTTATATTCATGATACCTCCAAATGCTATCTTCCTCACTCAATGAGTGATGTTTTTAATAAAATCATGAACGCTGGAAATTATTGCACCATGATAGCGCAGCCGCCCTCCAGCAGTCAGGATACCATCGCTATCTGGCAGAGGAAAAACACTCTGTGTTTAAATACATTTACCACCAACCCTATTTTAATGACGTGAATTCCATCACAATTAATCGATCTTGATATACAGCATTATTGGTGAACATCACTGCATTGACTGGATTTACCGTGATACCGCCCTTCTGAAGCAGGAGTGCTCTGGCATCCAGTTATCATCAAGAAAAATTAAGGAAACCTTAAGAAAAATAAATATTTTTATTAGTATAAAGTTTTATGAAATGCCGCCGATAACTGACATTGATACCATTATAAAAATAAACCTTAAAAGACTTTATTTAAACCAACAAAATCTTTAACATTAAATTAAAAGCTTAATTCGCTAACATAAAGAACACACCAAAAATGCTCAAATGAATACCGTCAGCACCGGGGGAATTAAGAAAAAATACGTGACAGGGATGTCCTGAAATATTTCTAACTTATTAATGGCCATTTCAGGCGAATGTCAATGAAGAAAAAATCAATTCAAACCAACGCCTTGTTCAACAGAGAAGCGAGTGGGCTGGTTAAACAGCCCATGCTCGTTATGCTATTGTTGCTCGGGACGCTATTTCTTTTCGCCATCGTTGCGCTGTTTTACATCGCCGATAAACAAAACACTCATGAAGATAAACACCTCCAGTTACTGATGGGGAAAGCGATAGAAAACCGTCAGGAGATTATGCATGCCCATACCATGGACAACGCCGACTGGGGCGAAGCCTGGAGAAACCTGCATCTGACGGTGAACACCAAATGGGCCTGGGACGATCAGAACCTTGGAGAATCCCTGTATCACCGATTTCATTATGAGGGGCTTTTCGTTGTCTCTCCACAGGGAAAAACGCGTTACAGCGTGCTCGGAGGGCAATTAAATCTGCAGATGATTGCCACATGGTTGGGCAAAGATCCCCTGCCCCAGCTTAACCAACGGCTGAATGCGTCAGGAGGAAATGCCATCTCGATGCTGGTAGTCTCACAGGGGCAAGTCACCATCATCAGTGCCGCCTGGATTACCCCCGACGGCGCGGCCAGTGAAGACACCGATAACGGCCCGCACTCAATACTGATCTTCGCCGACAGGCTCACCCCGGAGAAGCTGACTGCTATGGCGCTGGAATATGGTATCCAGGGCGCACAAATCCTCAGCAGGCAAAACGCCCTCCAGTATGAAGGCCCTAATATGCTGGCACTGCCCGCCCTGGGCGGTACGGCCATGTTTGCCTGGCAAAGTGATAATCCCGGTAATGCACTGGTAACGGGTATTCTGCCTGCGCTGGTGTTGCTGATGTGTATCACCTTGCTGACCGCCCTGATGCTGATAAAAAATGCCCTGCGTAAAGCGCGTCTCAGTGATGAGAGTCACTTCCTGCTGGAGCAGAGCAAAAAGGCACTCTATAACAGCGAATGCCGCTTCAGAGATGTCGCTGAAACCACCACGGACTGGATTTGGGAAGCGGATGAGAACTTAAGGTTTACCTGGATATCCGAACGTTTCCCGGTGATTACCGGCTATCACATCTCTGACTGGATTGGCCGCAAAGCGACGGAGTTCCTGCTGAATGACAGCAATGCTGTATCCCGGCTTACTTATCTTTGCCAGTCAGGTGGCCGTATCACACTACCCAGCAGCTGCTACCGCTCTGCGCAGCAACATCAGCGCTACTGCAATATGATTGTTAAACGCGTTTTCCTTCCGGGCGGTCAAACGGGTTTTCGCGGTACCGCCACCGATGTGACCCAGGAAGTGGCCGCCCAGGAGCGTGTGCGCTATTTATCGCACTTCGATGAGTTAACCGGCCTGCCTAATCGCGTGCAGATGAAAGAGTTCCTTGAGGGTAAACTGAATTCTGCCCCCAGCTCTAAAAAGCAGCTGGCCATTATGATGGTTGACCTTGATAAGTTTAAACCGGTTAACGATGTCTACGGGCATGCGGCCGGTGACAGAGTGCTGCATGAGGTCTCTGCCAGGCTGCGCGCCTGCCTGCAAACATCCGGTATGGTGACCCGTCATGGCGGTGATGAATTTATTATTATTCTGCCGGAGGTTCAGGATCCGGACGATATCGTCACCCTGTGCCAGCAGATTATTGCTGAGATTAACCGGCCATTCCTGATTGCCAACTGTGAAATATTTATCGGGGTCAGCCTGGGTATTGCCCTCTCCCCTCAGGACGCCCGCACCGCCAGTGACCTGCTACGTTATGCCGATATTGCGCTCTACAAAGCCAAAAATGAGGGACGTAACCAGTGGGCATTCTTCCAGCGGGACATGGGCGAAAAAATTGTCCAGCGCCGCGAGATGGAGCAGGAGCTACGCGAGGGGATCCGCGCAGGCCAGCTGCGTCTGGTTTATCAGCCACGTTTCGATACCCGCACATCCAGCATCACAGCGGTAGAAGCGTTAGTCAGGTGGCAACATCCCACTCACGGACTGCTGATGCCCGATCAGTTTATCTCTCTGGCGGAAGAGACCGGGCTGATCAATGCGCTCAGTGACTGGGTTCTGCACACGGCCTGCCACGAAACACGGCATCACCTGCCAGGATTATCCGTCTCCGTGAATCTCTCTGCGGGCGAATTCCAGGAACAGAGTTTGTACAACAGAATACAAGACGTTTTAAACGTGTCCGGGCTGGAAAGCTCACGACTGGAAATCGAAGTCACTGAAAATGTGACGTTAAGGGATCCGGTCAAAACCCAGAGAGTGATGCTGAAGATTAAAGAGCTGGGGGTGAAGTTCCTTATCGATGATTTCGGGACGGGTTTTGCCTCACTGAGTTATCTGAGGACCTTCCCGTTCGACGGTATTAAACTGGATAAATCCTTTATTTTCCCGATGGATGATTCGATAAGTGCACGGCAAATCGTCGAGAATATGATCGGCCTTGGTAAAGCGTACTCACTGGATGTCACCGCTGAAGGGGTTGAAACACAGCTGCAACAGGATCAACTAACGCAGTTGCAGTGCGACAGCTTGCAGGGGTACTACATTGGCAAGCCGATGGCGATTGAAAAAGTCAAAGAACTCACCCTCCAGCCTACTTAACGTCTGCGCCTGCTGGCGCACCGGAGGATGTAAGGGCTAACCGTCTTTTTCGCTCAGCCCGGCAACATTCAGAGCTGATGGAACCAGGCGATGATCTCCGTGCCGTGGCTGTCATACAGCAACTTGGCACTCATCACAGCAGACACAATCACAATCATCGGGCGGATCAGCTTCTGCCCTTTGGTCAGCACCATTCTGGCGCCAAGCCGTGCGCCGCAGACCTGACCCACGAGCATCACCAGCCCCACCAGCCACACCACTTTGCCACCTATCATAAACAGCAGCAGACCGCCGAGATTGGAGGTGAAGTTAAGGACTTTGGCATGAGCGGTCGATTTCGCCAGGTTGTATCCGCACAGCGTGACGAACGCCAGCGCATAAAACGAACCCGCGCCAGGGCCAAAGAATCCGTCATAAAACCCCACGCATCCCCCGGCTACCAGCGCAAACGGCAGACCGTGCAGACGACGCTGACGATCTTCCTCGCCGATCTTCGGCATCAGCAGGAAATAGAGACCAATGGTAATCACCAGCAGCGGCAGCAACTGGCGCAGAATATCACCCTGCACATGCTGCACCAGCAGCGCACCGCTGATGGAGCCTAAAAAGGTCAGCGCAATATTCAGCTTCTGTTCGCGTAAATCCACGGCTTTGCGGCGAATAAAATAGAGACTGGCGGAAAACGATCCGCCTACCGATTGCAGCTTATTGGTCGCCAGCGCCTGGGCCGGGGACAGCCCCGCCGCCAGCAGTGCGGGCACCGTCAGTAAGCCGCCGCCACCGGCAATCGCATCGATAAAACCGGCCAGTAAGGCGACCAGAAACAACACGCCCAACAGCCACGGGGCAACGCTTACCCATTCCATTTATCGTTGTGCCTTACAGTAAATGTTTATCCAGCAGAGCCTGGCAGGATGGCGGTAACGGCGGTGGCTCGCGCTTCACCGGCGGTGTACTGCCCGGTTTGGCGGGCACAAACCAGCTTTGCAGCTCGGCACCACAGCCATCACCCGGTGGCGGGATCGGCTGGTCTTCACACTGTACACTGCCTGCCGGGCAGCGCAGGCGCACATGCATGTGCGCACGGTGCTGGAACCACGGACGCACCTTGCGTAACCACTCACGATCGCTACCGGCATCTGCACAAAGCTGCTTTTTAATCGCCGGATTAACGAAAATACGCGTCACTTCATTATCTTTCGCTGCCAGCTTAATCAGGCTGTCGATTTCCGGCTGCCAGTGGCGCGCCACCACATTTTTACCGTCGGCAGCCACCAGGTCAAGCGGCTGAGGTTTCAACAGCATTTGCTGTGTCCAGCGCTGCTTCGGGAGCTGTAACCAGATATCCACATCCAGCCCGGACTGATGGCTGGCGTGACCGCTGCTGAAGCGACCGCCTGCCGCCATGCCCATATCACCGACCAGCACTTCGCCCAATCCCAGTTGGTTGGTCCGGGTGCTGAGGCGCTGAATAAACGCAATCAGGTCCGGGTGACCAAAATAGCGACGCTGGTCGGTACGCATCACCTGATAACCGGATGCTTCCAGCGGCAACGGCTGTGCGCCAATAATGCAGCCGTTAGAAAAGGCACCAATCGACTGCGGCGCACCGCTAATCGGCTGATGAATTGTCTGCCACGGCGTGGCGGCCTGCGCGGTCGCCGTCGATATCACCAGCGCACACAGCGCCATCAGCGTCTTTTTCATCGGTTACCAGCGTGGGTAAGTGGTTTCAACATCGGCATTCTGCGCACGGTGACGCAGCAGGTGATCCATCAGCACAATCGCCATCATCGCTTCGGCAATCGGCACTGCGCGGATCCCCACGCACGGGTCGTGGCGGCCTTTGGTGATCATCTCGACTTCTTCACCGCTGCGGGTCAGCGTTTTACCCGGAACGGTAATGCTTGAGGTCGGCTTCATCGCCAGGTGAGCGATAATGCTCTGCCCGCTGCTGATGCCGCCCAGAATGCCGCCCGCGTGGTTGCTCTGGAAGCCGTTGGCACGAATTTCATCACGGTGTTCGCTGCCGCGCTGGCTGACCACGGCAAAGCCGTCGCCAATCTCGATGCCTTTGACCGCATTGATGCTCATCAGCGCGTGTGCGAGGTCCGCATCCAGACGGTCAAACACCGGCTCCCCCAGACCTGCCGGAACGTTTTCTGCCATCACGGTCACTTTGGCACCAATGGAGTCGCCCTCTTTCTTCAGGGCGCGCATCAGTTCGTCCAGCGCGTCAATTTTATCCGGGTCCGGGCAGAAGAACGGGTTCTGCTCCACCTGGTCCCAGTCTTTCAGTTCGCAGGCCACGTCACCAATCTGCGCCAGATAGCCGCGCACGATAATGCCGTGTTTCATCTCAAGGTACTTTTTCGCAATCGCACCGGCAGCGACGCGCATCGCCGTTTCACGCGCCGATGAACGGCCACCGCCGCGATAGTCGCGGAAACCGTATTTCTGATCGTAGGTGTAATCCGCGTGACCGGGACGGTAGAGATCTTTGATCGTACCGTAGTCCTGCGAGCGCTGATCGGTGTTTTCAATCAGCAGACCAATACTGGTTCCGGTGGTTTTGCCTTCAAACACCCCGGACAGAATTTTCACCTGGTCCGGTTCACGGCGTTGGGTGGTATAGCGCGAAGTGCCAGGGCGGCGGCGATCGAGATCGTGCTGCAAATCGGCTTCGGTCAGCGGGATGCCCGGGGGCACGCCATCAACAATACAACCGAGGGCGATGCCGTGTGATTCGCCAAACGTCGTGACCCGAAATACTTGTCCAATGGTATTACCCGCCATGCTGGCTCCTCGCTAAAATGGTGAATCAGTCTTTATAGATTTTAAAGTGATGTTGTGCGTCGATAATTTGTTGTTTTGTCAGCATAAACACGCCGTCGCCACCGTTATCGAACTCCAGCCAGACGAAAGGCACATCCGGGTACTGATCGATCATATGCACCATGCTGTTGCCCACTTCGCAAATCAGCACGCCCTGCTCACTGAGGTAGTCCGGTGCGCAGGCAAGAATACGGCGGACCAGTTTCAGGCCATCGCTGCCAGCTGCCAGACCGAGTTCCGGCTCATGGCGGTATTCGTTAGGCAGGTCGTCCATATCATCGGCGTCGACATACGGCGGGTTAGTAACAATCAGGTCGTACTGCGTCTTCGGCAGTTCGCGGAACAGGTCGGCACGGATTGGCGTCACGTGGTGATCCAAACCGTGTGCACCAATGTTCTGCTCGGTGACCGCCAGCGCATCGGTGGAGATATCCACGGCATCCACTTCAGCATTCGGGAAGGCATAAGCACAGGCGATGGCGATGCAGCCGCTGCCGGTACACATGTCCAGAATATGCTGGGGTTCATGGCTGATGATGCCGTCAAAGTGGCTGTTAATCAGCTCACCAATCGGCGAACGTGGCACCAGCACGCGCTCATCAACATAAAACTCATGGCCGCAGAACCAGGCTTTGTTGGTAAGGTAAGCCACCGGAATACGTTCGTTAATGCGACGGATCACTCGCTCAACAATGCGGTGACGCTCGCTCGAGGTCAGGCGCGCAGTGCGCATATCTTCCGGGATATCCAGCGGCAGATAGAGCGTCGGGAGCACCAGCTGAACAGCTTCGTCCCAGGGATTGTCAGTGCCGTGGCCATACCAGATATCAGCAGCAGAAAAGCGGCTGACCGACCAGCGCAACATATCCTGAATAGTGTGCAGTTCATTGACTGCTTCATCGACGAAAATTTTGTCCAAAGTGCCCTCCGCAGGCCGTTCTGTTAAACCCGGGCGCTAGTTTGCCACGAAGCTTGAGATAATTCAGCGCGAGGGGGCGAAAAAGCTGAGATTTGTTTCAGCCACGGGCGAGGAAAAGGTAGACTGATCCCAAATTGTGGATGAAATGACCCATAACCGAATACACCGACTTCATAGCGACCCCTGAAATGAGTAAAAAAGAGAAGCTAAACGCAGAAGATCAGGCGCTATTTCGCGGGCTGATGACCGGCATACGCAAGCTGACCCAGGACACGATTGTTCATAAGCCGCCGCGCAAAAAGATAAGCGAAGTCCCTCAGAAACGCCTGCTATCCGAGCAGATGGACAACAGTCACTATTTTTCCGATGAGTTCCAGCCGCTGCTGGCGACGGAAGGCGCGGTGCGTTACGTGCGAAGGGATGTTGATCACTATGAGTTGAAAAAACTGCGACGTGGGGATTACAGCCCGGAAATTTTCCTCGACCTGCACGGGTTAACCCAGAAGCAGGCCAAGGAGGAGCTTGGTGCACTGATTGCCGCCTGCCGCCGCGAACATATCTTCTGTGCCAGCGTGATGCACGGCCACGGCAAGCATGTTCTTAAACAGCAGACACCGCTGTGGCTGGCCCAGCACCCAATGGTGATGGCCTTTCATCAGGCACCGAAGTTGTTTGGCGGAGATGCCGCCCTGCTGGTGTTGATTGAGATTGAAGAGTGGATGCCGCCGGAATTGATGCTGCCGTAGTGCGAAGCAGATTATCGGCACGGGATGACCGGAAAAGAAGGTCATCCCCTGGTTCAGGTGTTACATCGCTTTCGCTAACTTGGCAGGGGAAACCTGCCATTCCAGCTTGCCGGAGGCGTTCTCCGCATCGAAGTCAATGCAGGCAATCGCCGAGGTGGCAAACATCGGTGGCGCTTCCTGCGGGCATAACTCAGCCACCAGATAGCCCACCAGCGGCAGGTGTGAGATCACCAGCGCCGATTTAACGCCTTCGTTAGCCAGCACCTGCAGGTAGCAGGCCACTAAACCAGGATCGCCGCCCGGTGTCAGTTCTGGCAGCACATCTTCGCCTTCTGGCAGGGACAACACTTCACGTACCTGATTCAGTGTTTGCCGCGCGCGCAGATAAGGACTGACCAGTACCCGCTCAATATCCACTGACTGGCCGTTAAGCCATGTCGCCATCTGGCGAGTCTCATCACAGCCGCAATGGGTCAAAGGCCTGACAGAATCACTTGCTGCATCTAACGCTGCATCGCCGTGACGCATAATGAAAACTTGCATATAGCACCGCTGTTGTTAAACAAAAACGCCGGGGGACAACGCCGTCCGACTCTTCATCCAGAGAATGAACGCTGTGTTGTACCCCAATGCCTTGAGTATAGTCAACCGATTGTTTACTTAGTGAGCGGCTTGCAGATTACCCCGCAAACATCATTCACTACCCTGCCAGACTAACCCGCTGAATCAGTGCAACTATTCAGCTTAACTTCCGGTTTATAGAAGGTTTCCTGGGCGTCAGCCATTTTTTTCAAACGTTCACAAGGGGCAAAACGCGGCCCGTGACGCTGCATAAGCTGTTCTAAACTGTTCACCACTTCACCAATACCCAACTGGTCCATATAGTGGAATGGGCCGCCGAGAAACGGCGGGAAGCCGATGCCAAAAACAGCACCGATATCACCGTCACGCGCGCAGGAAACCACCTCGTCATCCAGCGTACGTGCAGCCTCATTCAACAGCATCATCACACAGCGCTGAGCGATATTCTGTGCGCTGAGATGGTGTTTTGCACTGATATTCAGCAAGCGATAAATCGCGCTGTCCGGCTGTTTTTTGCGCCCTTTCTGCGGATAAAGGTAAAAACCACGGCCGTTCTTCCGGCCTTTGCGATCGTCCTTCAGCACCGCATCCAGCGCGGCGGGCAGCGCAAAACGCTCGCCCCAGGCCTGTTGCAGGATCGGCATAATATGCGTGCCGACATCAATCCCCACTTCGTCCAGCAGTTGCACCGGACCCACCGGGAAACCAAACTGCACCAGCGCGTGGTCGATAGACTCAATCGGTTCCCCTTCCAGCAGACAGTGCATCGCTTCAATCATATAGGGAGCGAGAATACGGTTAACGTAGAACCCGGCCCGATCGGCGACCACAATCGGTGTTTTACCCTGTTTCTTTGCCAGCGCCACTGCCGTGGCCACGGTTTCCGCCGACGTGCCCGCGTGAGGGATCACCTCCACCAGCGGCATTTTTTCCGGTGGGCTGAAGTAGTGCAGACCAATGACATTCTCTGGCCGCTGCGCACCTGAGGCGATATCCGCAATCGGCAGCGAGGATGTATTAGAGGCGAACAGGGTGTCCGGCGAACACTGTGCCTCAACCTCAGCCACCATTTTTTGCTTCAGCGCCAGATCTTCAAATACCGCCTCAATCACCATATCGCGCTGGCGGAAGCCCTGATAGTCAGTGCCACCACTGATCAATGCCATCTGCTGCTGACGCTCTGCCGCACTCAGGCGGCGGCGTTTGACCTGCTGGCTCAGCACCTGCCAGCTGGTTTTCAGCGCATGGTTGATGCCGTCCACGTTCACATCCTTAATACGTACGGGCAGCCCGGCGCGGGTCGCAGTGACGCAGGCAATACCGCCCCCCATCAGGCCACCGCCCAGCACACCAATCCGCTTCAGCTCACGCGGTGCTGCCAGGGCACCCGGATCTTTTTTCAGCGCAGTGGTGGCGAAGAACAAACTGCGCAAGGCGGCGGACTGCGGCGTCATCGCCAGATCGCCAAACGCCTGGGCCTCGGCGGCATAACCGCTGCCGCTGCCCTGCTCCAGCCCGCAGCGCACCACGCTGAGTATTTTGTCCGTCGCCGGGTAATTGCCGTGGGTTTTCGCCTGGGTCTGGCGTTTTGCCAGCGCGAAAAGGATCGCCCTGCCCGCCGGGCCGGTTAACAGCCGCTCCCGCAGCGGTAACGGCTTTCTGGCGCTGCGCGCTTTCAGCGCCAGCTTCACCGCCGTCTCCAGTAAAATACTCGGTGCCACCGCCTCATCCACTAAACCCCATTTCAGGGCAGCATGTGCACGCAGGGTTCTGCCAGTCAGGATCATGTCCAGCGCAGTCGATGCGCCAATCAGGCGCGGCAACCGCTGCGTTCCCCCGGAGCCAGGCAATAACCCCAGCTGAACTTCCGGCAGGCCGAGACGGGTTTTATCATCCAGGGTACAAACGCGATGATGGCAGGCCAGCGCCAGCTCCAGGCCACCGCCAAGGCAGGTACCGTGTATGGCGGCCACTACCGGCACCGGCAGCGCGGCGATCTCCGCCATCACCGTCTGTCCTGCATGTGCCAGCGCGCTGGCCTGCTCTGCTGTGTGACAGGCCGCGATCATGCTGATATCTGCCCCGGCAATAAAAGAGTCGGGCTTGCCGGAGATCAGCACCAGCCCGGCCAGTTGCGGATTGGCCCGTGCCTGCCGCAGAACATCGCGGATCTGCCCGGCGAAGGCCTCCTTCAGCGTGTTCATCTTCTCGTCCGGCACATCAATGGTGATCACCCCGACGTTATCCAGCCGCATGCTGAGCGTAAATGCCGTTTTCTGTTCCATCATTCCGCCTCCAGAACCATTGCCGCACCCAGACCACCGGCGGCGCAGGCGGTCACCAGGCCCAGGCCACCACCGCGCCGACGCAGCTCATTCAGTGTCTGGGTGATCATCCGTGCCCCGGTCGCAGCAAACGGATGACCATAAGCGATAGAGCCACCCAGCACGTTGAACTGCTCCTGATTCACCTCGCCCAGCGCGTGGGGACGGTTCAGCACCTCGCGGGCAAAGCGCTCATCCGCAAACATCTTCAGGTTCGCCAGCGTCTGCGCCGCAAAGGCTTCATGCATATCAATCAGTGAAAGATCGGCCAGCGTGATCCCCGCGCGATCCAGCGCCAGCGGCGAGGCATAAGAAGGCCCCAGCAGCATATCCCGGCGCACATCAATGGCGGTAAACGCGTAGCTGCGCAGGTAGCCCAGCGGCACCATGTCCAGTTCGCGCGCGCGGGATTCGGTCATCAGCACTACCGCCGCCGCACCGTCGGTGAGCGGCGTGCTGTTTGCCGCCGTGACCGTGCCGTGTTTGCGGTCAAACGCCGGACGCAGACGGGCATAGTCTTCCGGGCGGGATTCGCTGCGAACGTTGTTATCCTGCTGTACAGGCTGCTTCCACGGCGGTGCATAAGCGGTCATCACCTCGTCATTTAACAGCCCCTGCTGCCAGGCTCGGGCCGCATGAAGATGGGAACGGTGCGCCAGTGCATCCTGCTGCTCGCGGGTAATGCCATGATCTTTCGCCATCTGCTCGGCGGTGTCGCCCATGCGCAGCCCGGTGGAATATTCCGCCACCGCAGGCGGCACCGGCAGCACATCGCGTGGACGCAGCTGGCTGAGGAGTTTGAGTTTCTGCGGCAACGTGCGTGCTTTGCTGAGATCCACCAGCACCCGCGCCAGCGTTTTACTGACACCAATCGGCAGCACGGAAGAGGAGTCCGCACCACCGGCAATACCCGCCTGAATCGTCCCCGCCAGCAGGCTTTCGGTCACATTCGCTACCGCCTGAAAGCTGGTGGCGCAGGCGCGGCTGACGCTGTAGGCATCGGTGTGCACACTCAAGCCACTGGCCAGCACAATTTCACGCGCAATATTGGGGGCTTCCGGCATCTGCACGACCTGGCCGAACACCAGCTGTTCAATGGCGTCAACGGGGATCTCGCTGCGCGCCAGCAGTTCACTGATCACCATGCGCCCCAGTTCCAGCGCCGGAATGCCGTGAAACGCGGTGGCCTGACGAACAAA
Source organism: Erwinia sp. AnSW2-5 (assembly GCF_045107195.1). Classification (NCBI taxonomy): domain Bacteria; kingdom Pseudomonadati; phylum Pseudomonadota; class Gammaproteobacteria; order Enterobacterales; family Erwiniaceae; genus Erwinia; species Erwinia sp. AnSW2-5. The sequence continues at coordinate 24,524 of NZ_JBJGXA010000011.1, read as the reverse complement.
AGGCGTGCGCAATCCGTGAGTGATCGCGATACGGTCACCCTGACGTGTCAGCAAAGGGTTGGCTTTACTCATTATTCTCACCTTTCAACTCCCTGTAGCGTCGTATTGCAGGTGCATGGGCAGCAATACGCGGGATCGGAAGCATATCTTAGATAGACGGCATCATTGCCAAGAGGTCTGACCTGATCAGTGTTAACCAGATTAATGACGGGCGCTATGGCAGAAGGGAAAAAATGCGAGAAGACACACGATTCTGGTGGAGGGTGGGCACCCTCCACCGGGGATTAACGCAGGCCCAGCTGGAAAATCATCGTTTCCGCCTGGCAGCTAAACGTAAACTCACAGTCCAGTTTGACACCGGCCGGGGTTTCGCTGAAGCGGCTCTCAATCAGGCAAGGTTCTGACTCAACGGCACGCGCTTTGTCAGTCAGCGTCCGCAGCATCGCTTCAGCCTGTTCACGGCGTTCAAATTCCTGGCTGTAGCTGGCAGTACAGTCCGTGTTATCCATGATTGTCCCGACATCAACACAGCAACAAGCGGCGGTTTCACTGGCGTTACAGCGGTTAATAGCTTCAGTCATACATCCTCCGGCATACCACCCACTATCTGGCGGCAGGTTAATTTAGATAAGTGTAAGTCTACGCCTGAGCCTGTTTGCGCTCCAGCCATCCGGGGAAAAGAGCGCGTTAAGTGATGAAAATCACACTATTACTTGATCCGAAACAAGTCAGACTGAATCATCAAAAAATTGATTGTAAGGTTTTTGTAACCAAGATCGCTTTTTTGGCATCAATTTATAAATATTTGAAAAACAATATTGCAACATAGACACAGGTCAGACCTATACTTGGCCCACTGGTCTGATTTGTTGGTTGTCTGTCAGTCCCTAGAATCCGCGATCCCTTGTTACTTTACGTAACAGAGCTTAAATAAAAATCAGATAATGAGGTTGTGGTTATGAACCATAAAAACCTGTTTGCTAAGTCTGCACTCGCAGCAGCAGTGGCGCTTGTTTCTTCAAATGCTTTGTCGGCCGGCTTTCAACTGAACGAATTTTCAACCATCGGTCTTGGCCGTGCTTATTCCGGTGAAGGCGCGATGGGCGATACCGCTGCATCAGCCAGCCGTAACCCAGCCACAATGGCATTAATGGATCGCCCTGAGTTTTCCATCGGTGCGGTATTTATCGATCCCGATGTCAATATTCAGGGGCAATCTGGCGCAGGCAACAGTCTGAACGCCGATAATATTGCGCCGACGCAGTGGGTACCCAATATTCACTACGTGCAGCCACTGAACGATCAGTGGTGGATTGGCGCCTCAGCAACCAGTAACTATGGTCTGGCAACAGAATTTAATGACGGTTATGCAGGCGGTCCGTTTGCCGGAAAAACCGATCTGATGACCATGAACCTGAACCTCAGTACTGCTTATCGCCTCAACCAGAATTTCAGCTTCGGTGTTGGTGTGAATGCCGTTTACGCACGGGCGAAGATCGAACGTAACATCGGTGAGCTGGGCGCTTTCCTGCCCGCCGCAGGTTTACCCGCCGCTCCGGCTGATACCCAGATTGCTCACCTGAAAGGTGACGAATGGGGCTATGGCTGGAACGCCGGTATTCTGTATGAAGTGGATGATAAAAACCGCTTTGGCCTGAGCTACCGTTCAGAAGTGAAAATCGACTTTGATGGTGACTACAGCAGCGATATTCCGGTGGCCTATAACCCGATCGGCGGACAGTTTGGTCTGCCATCCGGTACGGGCGGTAACACCGTTTCAGGATCGCTGTCACTGCATCTGCCGGAAATGTGGGAACTGTCTGGATACCACAAGGTCGCACCACAGTGGGCGGTTCACTACAGCCTGGCGTATACTAGCTGGAGCCAGTTCCAGGAGCTGAGAGCAACCGGCAGCAATGGCCAGGATCTGTTCGTTAAAGATGAAAGCTTCCACGACGCTTACCGCATCGCGCTGGGCACCAGCTACTTCTACGATGAAAACTGGACCTTCCGTACCGGTATTGCCTTCGATGACAGCCCGGTTCCTGCCGATAAACGTTCCATCTCGATTCCTGACCAGGATCGTTTATGGCTGAGCGCCGGTACCTCTTACGCCTTTAATAAAGATGCGTCGGTTGATGTCGGTGTTTCTTATATGCACGGCCAGAAAGTCACGGTTAAAGAAGGGAATGATCCTGTCGCGACGGCACAGAATGGCGGCCAGGCCACACCTTATACCTTTACTTCCAGCGGCAAAGCCTGGCTATATGGCGCGAGCTTTAACTATAAGTTCTGATAACAGCGCTTTATCAACTCGAATAAAAAAACCCCACTTCGGTGGGGTTTTTTTATTATTTACTGCGAATCAATATCACCCAAATCCCCTTTAATTGCTGCGGCATTTGGATTTTCCTGCGGAATTAATTTTCCATCGCTGGCGAGGAAATCATGATGCTGGAAATAAGCCGCACGCATAAAGGCGTAAGGATCGTTGGAATTTCTCAAAATCGCTTCTGAGTCGAGCAACTGCGCACGGGTTTCAATGCCTTCCAGTGCCCATTTACCGGCAGACATCCACCAGGTCAACCAGAGCAGCGGCGGATAAACATCATCGACCAGTCCACCAATATCTTCACGCGGCGTAAAACCGCCGTAACCCGGCACTTCTACATAGGTGCCATATCCCACGCCGTAGTGCCCCAGCGTGCTACCGAAAGCGCGGTTCTCTTCTTTCGCCAGTTTCGGGTTAGCCATTGATGCCACATCAATCAGACCGCCCATACCCAGCAGGGTGTTCAGGAAGAAGCGGTTGAAGTGCACCATCGCCTTATACGGGTTCCCTTCAATAAAGTAGTTCACCATTGAAGCGGGTTCATTCAGGTTGCTGAAGAAGTTGCCCATCCCGTTACGTGCAGGCTGTGGCAGATAATCACGCCAGGCTACCGCAACCGGACGCAGAACATACGGATCCAGAACATTATAGTTAAAGTCGAACATCGAACGGTTGAAGCTTTCCAGAGGATCGGCATGGCCCTGCGGCGCATTCGCCGTCTCAGAAGAGGCACATCCCACCATCAGTACGCTTGCCAGCACTAAGCCCGTCAGGCGATAGTTCATCGTTTTCTCCCTGTACTGTTATAAATTATCGTCCACTACTGCCGGTTAATTTGCACGGCGATCTGCTGCTGACCGGCAAATGGCGTGACCTCACTCAGCCCGAACCAATCACCTGGTGAACGATTTACGCTGCCGTCACGTGATATTCGCACGCGAACCTGCACCTGATGCTGCGAGGATAACAACCGATCCGGCATCATGGCATTGCTGTCATCCAGCGTGAGCGATAAAGGAAAATGGCTCAACGGTATCTTCTTCACGGCTACAGGAACCGGAGAATCACCATCAGACACGGAAATATACAACACTCCGTTCACAGGTAACATTTTTTCTGCCTCAGGCGACAGGCTGATAGTTAACGCCAGATGGCTCTGTTCTTTGCCCGAAGCGCTGTCTGCCTGCTGGATACTGCGCTGGATCATCACCCGACGAGCGTCATTTTCCGGTAACAGCGACAGCATTTTCTGCCAGGTTGCTGCCGCCTGAACATAGTCTTGCTGGTTGTACGCGTTAAAAGCTAACAGCCCCAGCACCTGCACATTGGCGGGATACTGCACGGCCATCGCGTCCAGCATCATAAGCGCCTCACGATTATCCTGCGGATCGTTCGAGCGGGTCTGTACTTCAGCATAGCTCAGGCGAACATCAACGTCGTTGGGCGCCCGCTGTAATGCATGACGAAAAGCCTGGCTGGCCATACTGGCATTATTCAGCACCATGCCAAGACGGCCGAGCATCTTCCAGTTTTCAACATCATCCGGCGTGTGCTGTAACTCGCTGCGGATCCCCAGCGCCAGGCGCGCCAGCTGTTCCATACTTAACGGCCGCGCCTGCGGGTCCATCACCTGTGCGCGCAGCGCAGGCAGCTCGTTTTTCACCTGCTGCCAGGCCAGAACCTGTTGCAGGCCCCCGGTTTTAACGTAGAAACCCAGGCTGACCAGTAGCAGGATTGCCACGCCCGGTAGCAGCACCCAACGGCTGACCTGACGGGACGGTTGAGATGCTGTCTGCGGAATATCCAGCAACAGCGTTTCCTGCAACTCGCGCACCATCTCGGGACGCTCTGCCACCACGCCCTGCCCTTCATCCTCTTCCAGCTCACGCAGGCGCTGATGATAGAAGGCCTGATTCAGCTGGTCGCGGTCGGCGGTGCTATCGCCCTTGTTGCGCACACCCGCCAGTAAAAATAACGCGCAAGCTGCCACCAGCAGCAACAGGATCGTTAAGAACAGTGCGCTCATGGCTGCTTCTCGTCAGGGTTTAACAGGGTATCAAGCCGCTGCTGCTGTTCCGCATCCAGCGCTACAGGGTCGGTACGCCTGCGGCTGCGCAGAATAATCACCAGCGTGCCGATAATCACAAACAGCGCCGGTCCGGCCCAGAGGATCAGCGTCGATGGCGTGACCGGCGGCTGGTAGGAAACAAAATTGCCATAGCGCGCCACCATATAGGCTTTCACCTGCTCCGGCGTTTGCCCTGCCTGCAACAGCTGGTAGACCTTTAACCGCATATCTCCGGCAATCATGGCATTGGAGTCGGCAATACTGTTGTTCTGGCACTTCGGGCAGCGCAGCGAGGCCGTAAGCTGGCGATACTGTTGCTCCTGATCCACGGTGGCAAAAGAGTAAGTATCAATGTTGTCAGCCTGCACGCCCGCGCTGAACAGCACCAGCGCCAGCAGCATCAGATAAGCTTTCACGATCCGGCCTCCTGGCTGTATTTCTTCCACAGCGGTTTCACTTCGTCATGCCATACGCGGTCATTCATATCTCCGGCGTGGCGATAGCGAATAATGCCGTGGCCGTCGATAAGAAACGTCTCTGGCGCACCGTACACGCCCAAATCCAGCCCGAGCATGCCATCACCGTCGTACAGGCTGAGGGCATAAGGGTTACCGAGCGTATTGAGCCAGGTAATGGCTTTCTGGCGGTCATCTTTATAGTTCATCCCGACCACGCGCACGCCTTTCGCGGCCAGCGTATTCAGATACTGATGCTCCGCCCGGCAGGTCGGGCACCAGGTGGCCCAGACATTCAGCAGGATCGGCTTGCCGTCATTCAGCACCGACTGGTCGAAGGTTTTACCCGGCTGGTCCAGCGACTCCAGTTTGAAAACGGGGACCGGCTTACCCACCAGCGCCGATTCCAGCCGCGTCGGGTCATCACCGTTAGCATTGCGGCTCAGCTGCCACAGCAGCGCCGCCGCCAGCAGCAAAAACAGCACCAGCGGGAGATAAAGAATTTTCTTGTTCATGCCAGCTCCTTTTGCGCTTTACGGCGCGAACGGTAGCGCGGGTCCAGCAGGCACAACACCCCGCCCAGCGCCATCAGGACGCCACCAAACCAGATCCAGCGGACAAAGGGTTTGTAATAGAGGCGCACGGCCCAGGATGTGTCTTCCAGCTCTTCGCCCAGCGCCGCATAGAGATCGCGCGTGATGCCACCGTCGATGGCCGCTTCGGTCATCATGGTGCGCGCCGCGCTATAAAAGCGTTTTTCCGCCTGCAACGTGGCTTCATGTTTACCGTTGCGTGTGACGTCAATGACGCCTGCGCTACCGGAATAGTTCGGCCCGACCAGGCGCACCACGCCGCGCAGCCTGAACTGATAGTTGTAAACGCTCACGCTATCGCCCTCTTTCATCCGCACATCACGTTCCACGCTGTAGTTCTGGCTGAAAGCGATGCCGATCACCGTGACAGCAACGCCCACATGGCCGAGCACCATGCCCCAGTGGCTGCGCGACAGATGACGCAGACCGGGGAAAAATGCGTGGCGATGCGTAGCGCGCTCATGCAGTTCCATCAGCGTCAGGATAATCACCCACACGGCCATCAGCAGGCCAACCACCGTCATCGCCTCGATGCGATCCTGCATCAGCCACGGCACCACAATCGACAGCAGCAGCGTGGCAACCAGTGCCAGCCCCAGACGCTTCCACAGTTTCTGTGGCTCATCGCGACGCCAGCGCACCAGCGGGCCAATCCCCATCAGCAGCGCCAGCGGCGCCATCAGCCAGGTAAACAGCGTATTAAAGAAGGGTTCACCAATGGAAATCGTGCCCAGCCCAAGCTGTTTATGGATCAGCGGTAACAACGTACCCAGCAGCACCACCAGCATCGCGGCAATCAGCAGCACATTGTTGCCCAGCAGGAAGGATTCGCGCGACCAGGCCTCATTCTGTACCCGGCTGCGCACCTTGCCGCCTTTGATTGCATACAACAGCAGCGAACCGCCAATAACGATAATCAGGAAGGCGAGGATAAACATGCCGCGAGCCGGATCGGAGGCAAACGAGTGGACCGACACCAGCACCCCGGAGCGCACCAGGAAGGTGCCCAGCAGGCTGAGGGAGAAAGCGGTGATCGCCAGCAGTACCGTCCAGGCTTTAAAGGTGCCGCGTTTTTCCGTCACGGCCAGTGAGTGGATCAATGCCGTCCCGGCCAGCCACGGCATAAACGAGGCATTTTCTACCGGGTCCCAGAACCACCAGCCGCCCCAGCCCAGCTCGTAATACGCCCAGGCCGATCCCAGCACAATACCGATGGTGAGAAACACCCAGGCCGCCGTGGTCCAGGGCCGCGACCAGCGCGCCCAGGCGGTATCCAGCCGCCCGGCCATCAGCGAAGCGATGGCAAAGGCGAAGGCAACGGAGAAACCGACATAGCCCATATACAGCAGCGGCGGATGGAAGATCAGCCCGATATCCTGCAACATCGGGTTAAGATCGCTGCCCTCTATCGGGAAGTCCGGCAATGTACGGGTAAACGGGTTCGACGTCAGGGTGATAAACAGCAGAAAGCCGAGGTTGATCATCCCCATGACCGCCAGCACCCGGGCAATGGCATCCGCCGGCATGGCACGACTGAGCAGTGCGACCGCTAACGTCCAGCCGCTGAGCAACAGCACCCACAGCAGCAGCGACCCTTCGTGTGCCCCCCAGGTGGCGGCAATACGGTAGTAAACCGGTAATAAGGTATTGGAGTTGGTCGCCACGTAAGCCACGCTGAAATCGTTCACCACAAAGGCATGAACGAGGATCAAAAAGGCCCCGGCGATACAGGCAAACAGCCCGTAAGTCAGTGGCCGCGCCAGCCCCATCAGGCGGGTATCCTGACGCGCAGCGCCCCATAACGGATAGACACTGAGCAGCAGCGAAATCGCCAGCGCCAGGCACAGCAGGAAACTGCCGATTTCAGGCATCATGGCTGGCCTCCACTGGCACTGACTGCCGCCGGTGTGCGGTAGTTTTGCTTCATCGCATCTTCAATCTCGGGTGGCGTGTATTTTTCATCATGTTTCGCCAGCACTTCTTTGGCCTGCACGTGGGTGCCATCCTGCAACACGCCCTGCGCCACCACGCCCTGCCCTTCGCGGAATAGATCCGGCAGAATGCCCTCGTAGCTGACGCTGATTACGCCCACCGCATCATAGAGTTTGAACGACACCTGCAAGGTGTTCGGATCGCGCTTGACGCTGCCCGGCATCACCATGCCGCCCACGCGCAGACGCTGGCCCGGCTCCGGCTTCACCTGCTGGTCGCCTTTGCCGTTGATCACTTCGCCTGGGGTGTAAAACAAATCGATATTGGAACGCAGCGCGTACATCACCAGCGCCGTTGCCAGCCCCAGTCCGATTAATATCAGCGTCACCAGAATCAGGCGACTTTTACGACGGGGATTCAAGGTCGTTCTCCTGCCGCTGTGGCGGCTTTTTTCATTTTTGCTGCGCGAATACGCTGCTCACGGGCATGGCGCTGACGAATGTCCGCCAGCAGACGACGGCGTTGCCACAGCGTATGCAGCAACAGGGCAATCAGCGGGACCAGGGTGCAACTCACGGCCAGCCAGACATAGAAGCCGTAATGGCCCATCGCAAAGAAATCATGCCAGGAAGAGAAAGCAGGCGTCATACGTTATGCCCTCCTTTGACCGCTAACTCCGCGACCCACGGACGGTGCCGCTCGGTAAACAGCAGCAGGTTTCGCAGGCGCATCAGCGTCAGGGTAATAAACACCAGCCACACGCCGAGGATTGACCAGTAGAGCGGCGCGCGCATACTCGGGTCAACGGCCTGTAACAGCACCCCGGAAGAGCCCTGATGCAGGGTATTCCACCACTTTACGGAGTAATGAATGATCGGCAGATTAATCACCCCGACGAGGACCACAATCCCCGCCGCGCGACCGGCCATGCGGCGGTCATCGTAGGCGTGATACAGCGCGATAGCGCCGATATAAAGGAACAACAGCACCAGTTCGGACGTCAGGCGGGCATCCCACATCCACCAGGTGCCCCACATCGGTTTGCCCCAGGCGGAACCCGTGATGAGAGTAATAAAGGTAAACACCGCACCAATCGGGGCCATCGCCATCATGGCAAGGTCAGCGGTTTTCCACTGCCACACCAGCCCGATAAAGGCGGCGCACGCCATCGCGGCATAGATGCCCATCGACCACATGGCCATCGGCACATGAATATAGATGATGCGGAAACCGTCACCCTGCTCAGACGCGGGCGGAGCAAAGCCGAATCCCCACGCCCAACCCAGCAGCAGTGCAGCCACGCCAGGGAGGGCAAACCACGGCACCAGGCGTCCGCATAACCGGTACAGCCGATCGGGCTTGCCCAGTTGATGTATCCATTTCCACATGATGTTTTTGCTCACAATTAACGATAATTCGTCTAACGTTGGTTAGCGGTAAAACAGCGTATCCCCGATCTTTCAGCCGGTTAGTGAACACTCACCCGTAATGCAGCCGCCGTGGCAAAAGGTGCCAGCGTGGCACTCCCTGCCAGCAGGGCACCCAGAATGGCCAGATAACCGTCAATCGGCAGCCCCTGGCCCGCAGCGTCGATGGCCGCACTGGCAAAAATCAGCACCGGCACCGCCAGCGGCAACACCAGTAAACTCAGCAAGACGCCCCCGCGACGCAAGCCCACCGTCAGCCCAACGCCAATCGCGCCGAGGAAACTGAGCGTCGGCGTACCCAGCAGCAGCGTCAGTGCCACCGCCCGCCAGCTGGCAAAATCCAGCGACAGCAACAGTGCCACCAGCGGAGATAACAGCAGCAGCGGCAACCCGGTCACGATCCAGTGCGCGGCCACTTTGCCCAGCACCGTCAACGGCAGCGGCGCGGGCAACAGCAGCAGCTGCTCCAGCGAACCATCGAGAAAATCATCACGGAACAGCCGCTCCAGCGCCAGCAGCGATGAGAGCAGCGCCGCAACCCAGACAATGCCCGGCGCAATGCGCGCCAGCAGCTGCGGCTCCGGCCCGATACCTAAAGGAAACAGCGTGATGACAATCAAAAAGAACCACAGCGGATTAATAATTTCTGACCCGCTGCGAAAGGCGATGCGCAGTTCGCGCTGTAAAACGCACCAGAACATCAGGCCACCCCGGCCGTCAGGCGAATGCGGCTGAGGTTACGTTTGGTCGCAGGCAGATCCTGGTGCGTGGTGAGGATCACCGCACCGCCCTCATCGGCATGCTGCACCAGCCGCGCCATCAGCTGGTCCACGCCCGATTTATCGATGGCGGTAAGGGGTTCATCTAGGATCCACAGCGGTGCCGCTGACAGCCAGAGACGCGCCAGCGCCACGCGCCGCTGCTGCCCGGCGGAGAGCTGGGCGACCGCCACGTCTTCATAGCCAGTGAGGTCGACCTGCTCCAGCGCCTGCCAGAGTTCATCCGGCGACCGCTCTGCATGCCAGAAGCTGAGATTTTCAAATGGGGTTAACACCGCTTTGATCCCCGGCAGATGGCCGAGGTAGAGCAGGCTGGCGTGATAGTGTTCACGCGCCTGCTGAATGCTGCGCTGCTGCCAGAGCACCTCGCCCTGCTCTGCCCGGCTAAGCCCGGCCAGAATTCGCAGCAGCGAGGTCTTACCTGCGCCATTTTCCCCTTCCACCTGCACAATATCGCCGGCCTTCACGGTAAAACTGAGATCGCTAAACAGCGTCCGCTCGTCGCGAACACATGTCAGATTTTGGGCTGCCAGCATGGGAGGAAAATCGCACATTGTTAAATTTGATGGAGGATAGTATCACAAACTGTGTGCCTGCCTACGCTGACCAGGCGCGGCAAGGCAGGCATTCCCCCCCTGAAAAACCCTGCTATGGCGCTTTTTTGCACGGTTTCGTGCCTGAGTTAAAGCTTTGTTACTCTTCTTATTAATGCAGGTTACATTTCTTCGCCCCAGTGAATACCCGCTACGCTTAAGAGGGAACGTTATTCTCTGGGGGAAAGATGAAAAGCACACAAAACGATAATGATAACCAGGTTGAGAGTGAAGAAAGCGAACAGGGTGAAGAGATCGAGGTCAATGAAGAGGCTCTTCCCTCCCGCGCCGCCGCCGTACACGAGCAGATCCGCCAGGAGGGGGAGAAAGAGCTGGAGCGTGATGCCCTCGCCCTGCTGTTTTCTGCCATCGCGGCCGGGCTGTCGATGGGTGCCTCACTGATGGCCAAAGGGATCTTCCACGTCAATCTGCAAGATGTTCCCGGCGGTTTTCTGCTGGAGAACCTCGGCTACACCTTCGGCTTTATTATCGTGATTATGGCGCGGCAGCAGCTGTTTACCGAGAACACCGTGACCGCCGTGCTGCCGGTGATGCATAAACCGAACCGCGGTAATTTTCTGCTGCTGATGCGTCTGTGGGGATTAGTGCTGGGCGGTAACCTGATTGGCACGGCATTGGCCGCACTGGCCTTTAACCATATGCCGATTTTCGACGATGCCGTGCGCGAAGCTTTTGTCAGTATCAGCCAGAAAGTGATGGAGAACAGCCCGATGGAGATGTTTGCCAATGCGGTGGTCTCCGGCTGGATTATTGCCACGATGGTGTGGATGTTCCCCTCGGCGGGCGCGGCTAAGATTTGGGTGATCATCCTGATGACGTGGCTGGTGGCGCTGGGTGACCTGGCGCATATCGTGGTGGGATCGGTGGAGATTTTCTATCTGGTGTTCAGCGGTGACCTGCCGTGGCAGCAGTTTATCTGGCCGTTTGCGCTACCGACCCTCGCCGGTAACATCATTGGCGGCACCTTTATCTTTGCCCTGATCAGCCATGCGCAGATCCGCAACGATATGAGCAACAAGGCCAAAGCGAAAGCCGCCGCAGAGGCGAAGCGCAAAGAGAAGAAACAGGCAGAAAATCAGGCGAATTGATGCTTAAACGCGCAGTCAGGTGGGTAAGTGGTTAATCTGCGGCGCAAAACAGGCTATACTGCGCGCCGCTGTCCCCTTAGTTAAATGGATATAACGAGCCCCTCCTAAGGGCTAGTTGCAGGTTCGATTCCTGCAGGGGACACCATTCCATAGTTCGCCACCCTCCGTAATCGTTCGCAAAAAACCCTTTAAACTCAAGATCCCTCTAAGTGGCCTCTTCATCATGGTTCGTTGCATACGCGCTCCGCAACAGGCTGGTTTAGATAAAGGATTATATTTGCATGAGTACATTTATCAGGATTGTTTTTATTATTTTTTACCTGGTGAGCATGATGGTTATTTATCTGTCCACGGTGGATAAATACGATTTTATCTATGACATGGAACCAACAATTCATCGGGGATCACTGATTGATAACAGTAATAACGGCAACGTTTTTGCCGGGTTTACCCTGTTCTTTATTTTCTTACTCCAGATAGCATTTATTTATTTCGAGAAATCAAAAAAGTGGAGATGGGCAACAGGGATGATGACGGTAGCGGCATGTCTGTTTTTCTTTATCAGATAATGGGGATTTAGCATTCTGATAAACTTTGGCAGGGTCCAGATTGGCATGTTTATGCCTTGCGTGTTCCGATAAAGATCTGTCCGGTCAACAAATGATAAGAGACCTCTGCTGGTCTCTTATCTGCCTGGGATTTTACGCTTGAATATCCCAGTGTTTAAAATAGGTCTTTAGTTTATCGACACTGAGGTTGAACCGGCATCGTCTGTTCATTAGTTTAATGCTGCGTCGGTGAGGGCGTCAGCAAGGTGAAGCTGGGTTTGTTGGGCGGATTGGAGACGGGATTTGAGCTGGTCGCAGAAAGTATCCATCTGACTTATCTCGCTAAATACTGCACTTTGAATCCCGGCAGGAGGTACAGGGATTAGGATATTTGACAGACTTTCAACGTTCAATTTTGGCATTTTTATTCGATTCTCTGCCGCCCTAACTTGAATAAGGAATACTTCAGACAGCATCACCTTTAATAAATAACCAGTATTAAGGAAACAGTCTAAAGGATACATGTCTGCGCTACACAAACCATCATATCCTGCAATGAATACTTTTGAGAGTGACGGACGTATTTTTGAATATACAATCTGGTTTTTATAAAATCTACTATTTGGCCCTTTTATCCCAGACTCCTTAACGGTTCTCTGAGAAATAACTTTTCCGGTTCCCTTTTCAATAATATCAGGCGCAACCTGAAAGAAGTCATAATAGTTTTCTGGCTTCACCAACTCTGCGCGAACATTAATTACACTACCGAAACGACACCATTCCCAGCCCACTGGCAACTCGTAAGGTTTCTCTTCATCACTCACTAGCGGCAACGGTTTTTGCTTTTTAATTTTACCTTCTTTCACCAGTTTCACTTTTTCCTGCTCAATACGTTTAAGCAGTTCAGAAGCAGGTTCGTCGTTAGGATCCTGCGGCACCAGTTTACCCATTACTGCCAGTTGCAGAATGGTTTTTTTAAGCGCGTCGATACTCGCTTCGGTGGTAAACAGCGTGTCGAAATGCTGGCTGATTCGTGCCCAGTTCTCAGTGAGTTCTTTGGCATTTTGGCTATCGGTCAGCGTTGCCAGCAGGGTTTCCACCAATTGCTGATGGGCTTCCAGACTGGTTAGAGATTGTTGTTCCAGTTGGTCGCAGAGAGACATGAGCTTCGAAAAAGTCTCAACGATTCTGGTTTGCTCTACGCTTGATGGAAACGGTATGGGATAGTTTTCAAAGAAACTTCTTGGAACACGTTTTTGACCAGCGGAGCCTGTCATTTTTGATTCACCGATAGACAGGTAATGAGGTGATTTCATGTTGAGAAGAATATATTGAAGATTCAATTCTGTACTAAACGGTCGAGCCACGTGTAATTCTGTCGTACCAACACCCACCCCTCCCTTTAGCCCTCTAAATACAGCCGCTTTACTATTTTCAAAACAAGGTGTAATTTTCGCCAGCGCTACATCACCATCAGCAAAATGTGTGTAACCTTTTTTCACTTCGCCCCATTTTTTTGTCTCTTGCTCATGAAAACCATCAAATCGGGTAGAAACACAGGGCATTGGGACAAAAGAAATCTCTTGATCGTCATCTGTTACTTCTATCTTTGGATTGATCGCTGCAATCTCACTTAATGAGGTCCACTCCCATCCCCCCGGCAGCTCAAACGGCTTCTCATCTTCACTAATCTCTGGCAGCGGTTTCTGCTTTTTAATCTTCCCCTGCTTTACCAACTCCGCTTTCTCAGCAGCAATACGCTTTAACAACTCCGAAGCGGGTTCATCGTTTGGATCCTGCGGCACCAGTTTGCCGCGCACCGCCAGCTCCAGAATCAGCTCACGCAGTTTCTTAATGCCGTACAGATCGATTTTACCTCGACTGCCGCGCCCCGCAGTCGAGCGGGTTTGCAGCGCAGAAGACCAGATATCGATATGGTCGGTGATCAGCTTATCAACGCTCATCAGTTCGCCCCCTTGTTGCCCGCCAGTGCGGCACCGAGGATGTCGCGTAGCTGGCTACGCAGTGCGCTGATTTCCGCCTGCTGTGTCTGATACTGCGCCAGCAGTTCATCCGGGTCGTGGCTGATGGTTTCACCCTGGTACGGGTTTTTGATATCAAGGTTAAAGTTGCGGGCGATGATGTCGCCGATGCTGACTTTCCAGGCTTGGTTGCTCTCTTCGCGGCTGGCAAAGCCATCGGCTTCGCTGCCCCACCAGTCGATTTCAGTCTGGAACTCTTCAAACTTCATCGGTCTGGTTTTGCTGTAGTTTTTCACGCCCGCCGGGTACGGATGCTCGTAGAACCACACCTCTTTCGTTGGCGTGCCTTTGGTGAAGAACAGGATATTGGTTTTAATACCGGTGTACGGGTTAAACACGCCGTTCGGCAGGCGCACGATGGTATGCAGGTTGCACTCTTCGGTCAGCATCTTTTTGATTTTGGTTTTTACGCCTTCACCAAACAGGGTGCCGTCCGGCAGTACTACGGCGGCGCGACCTTTATCGGCCAGCACTTCAACGATCAGCTGCAGGAAGAGATCGGCGGTTTCACGGGTCTGCATTTCCGCCGGGAAGTTCTTCTCGATGCCGTCTTCTTCGGTGCCGCCAAACGGCGGGTTGGTGACGATGACATCCAGCTGCTCATCCCACGAGGAAAGCGGTTTGTTCAGCGTGTTGTCATGGCGGATTTGCACCGGCACTTCAATGCCGTGCAACAGCATATTGGTGGTGCACAGCAGATGCGGGAGCTGTTTTTTCTCGACGCCGAAGATCTGCTTCTGCAACGTTTTACGGTCTTCGGTGGTGTTGACGTAACGCTCTTTAACATGATCGAACGAACAGGCAAGGAAGCCACCTGTACCACAGGCCGGGTCCATAATGGATTCGCCCAGTTTTGGGTCAATACGATCCACCATAAAGCGCGTTACCGCACGCGGGGTATAGAACTCGCCCGCATTACCGGCGCTTTGCAGGTCGCGCAGGATCTGCTCGTAGATATCGCCAAACAGATGACGTTCCTGGCTGCTGCTGAAGTCGATTTCGTTAAGCTTGTTGATCACCTGGCGCAGCAGCGTACCGTTTTTCATATAGTTGTAGGCATCGCTAAACGCCTGCTTTACCACAAAGCCACGCGGGTTTTGATCGATAGGCGCAGTGAGGTTTTTCAGCTTAGGGAACAGATCGTCGTTCACAAAATCCAGCAGGGCATCACCCGTAATTCCCTCACTGTTTGCCGCCCAGGTGCGCCATAAATAACGTTCCGGCACAGGCAGGCGGTAATCATCCTGCTCCAGTTCCAGCTCCTCTTCCTGGGTGTCAAAAATCTTCAGAAACAGCAGCCAGGAAAGTTGCCCCAGGCGCTGGGCATCGCCATCCACGCCTGCGTCTTTGCGCATGATGTCCTGAAGGGATTTAATGACTGAGCTAATCGACATGTTTTTCTTCCATACTAAAAAAAGGATGCCACCGGTCGCAGAGGCGGCCAGTGGCAATAGATTGATACGTTATCAGGCTGAGCGCGGCGGTAACTGGTAGATTTCGTTCTCCAGTTCGTTGACTGCTTTCTCATAAGCCTGCTTGTCACCAAAACGTTTTTTGATGATTTCTATAGGACGGCCCAGCGCATCGAACGGTTTCAGTTTCAGTACCTGAACATCCTCGATTTCCTGAACCCCATCATCAGCATATTTATCCAGCAACGTGTTGAGCACCTGCTGCGCTGGCTCTGCGTATTTGGTGAAGTAATTACGCTTACGCACGTTGGCGGCGCGCTCCTGGCGCGTAAACGGCGGCTGACCGTACACCACATGGCAGAGCAGATCAAACGGATCGAGATCTTTACCGACCTCTTCCGCCAGCACATCCCAAAGAATACCCAGTTGTTCCAGCTCTTCGATGATGACCTGTTTACGTGGCGCTTGGTGCCATTTACGCACGAAGCCATCCAGAGAGGCGAATTCGCTGTCTTTGAGCATCGTTTTGCGGGTGTAATCCTGGAAGGATTCGGTGACCAGTTTGCCATCTGAATCGTAATACTGAACACGCTTCGCCAATACTTTCACGGCCACTCCATTCACATGGAATTTGCGGACCTTGTGTTCGTCATCGTGATGGAATTCGCCGTTGCCCGCGAACTTGTCACGATTAACCTGATATTCGGCCCCGTCTTCCCGTGCTTCACTGGCGATGTTATCACCGTCACCCGTGCTCTCTTCCCCATCGAGCCGCTCATTGAAGTCAGAATCTGTATCTGAAATATCATCGGGCTTCACCACCAGCACTTTTTCCGGTACGCCGTCGAAGCGTTCGTCCGCAAACAGCTCCGTCGCTTTTTTGAAGTCGAGAATGGTGAACCACAGCTTGCCGTGCTTCTCGTTGATACGTGTGCCGCGCCCGATGATCTGTTTGAACTTGGTCATCGACTGAATATTTTGATCCAGCACCACCAGTTTGCAGGTCTGGGCATCAACCCCCGTGGTCATCAATTCGGAAGTGGTTGCGATAACCGGATAATCTTTTTTGGGATTGGTAAAGTTTTCTAATTGCGCCTTACCCAGCTCATCGTCGCCGGTAATTTTCATCACGTACTTTTCGTTTTTCAGCACCTGCTCCGGGTTGAGCACCACCAGCGCATGGCGCATGCGGTCGGCGTGATCAATGTCGTTACAGAAAACGATGGTTTTATCCATCGGATTGGTGCGTTTCAGGTAGTCGGTGATGGTCTGGGCCACCAGCATAGTGCGTTCATCAATGACCAGCGTGCGGTCAAAATCTTTCAGGTTGTAGATACGGTCTTCAATCTCTTCCCCGTATTTATCCAGCTGGCCTTTAACGGGCCGCCACCCCTGCACGTCAACGTCGATATCAACACGCACCACTTTGTAAGGAGCGAGGAATCCGTCTTCAATCCCCTCTTTTAGCGAGTAGGTGTAAACCGGCTCACCAAAGTAGTCGATATTCGAAACGTCTTCGGTCTCTTTCGGGGTTGCCGTCAGGCCAATCTGGGTCGCATTGCCGAAGTATTCCAGGATTTCCCGCCAGGCTGAATCTTCGGATGCGCTGCCACGGTGGCATTCGTCAATCACAATCAGGTCAAAGAAATCCGGGGCAACCTGCTTATAGGCTTTTTGATGCTCTTCCTGCCCGGTTATCGCCTGATACAGCGCCAGATGCACCTCGTAAGCCGGATCGATGGTCCGCCCGCTGACTTTCGTCATCGCCGTGCCAAAAGGCTGAAAGTCGTTACGTTTAGCCTGATCAACCAGAACATTTCGGTCGGCAAGGAACAGAATGCGTTTTTTGTTTTTCGCTTTCCACAGCCGCCAGATGATCTGGAACGCGGTATAGGTTTTACCTGTTCCGGTTGCCATCACCAGCAGGATGCGGTTCTTACCCGCCGAAACGGCATCAACGGTGCGGTTGATCGCCTGCATCTGATAATAACGCGGAGATTTTCCGCTGCTGTCATCGTAATAGTCCTGACTGATGACGGGCAGCTGTTCCTGAGTAAACCCTTTCCAGAGGCAGTATTTCTGCCAGAGCTGTTCAGGCCCAGGGAAATCACTGAGGGCAATTTCGGATTCGAGCTGCTGTGGGTTGGTTTTATCATGGAAGATAAAACCGTCACCGTTGGTGGCGAACACAAAGGGCACATCAAGCAGGCTGGCATAATCCAGTCCCTGCTGCATTCCCTTGTTGATGGGGTGCTTGTTGGCCTTGGCTTCAATCACGGCCAACGGTAAGTTCGGCTTATGATACAGCACGATATCGGCAGATTTCACTTGGATACGTGAGGCCAGTTTACCGCGCACCACAATCTTGCCATCGCGGAGTTTCACCTCCTGGCGGATCTGCGACATCACGTCCCAGCCCGCATCTTTAACCGCAGGAAGGATAAATTGGGTGATGATGTCCGTTTCAGTCAAATGTGTTTTGTTTACGCCAGCCATAGCAATGCACTCCACGATATTGGGTTAGCTCTGATTTTACACAGATTAATGCTTTACGTAATGATGAGAAATAATATCTGGATAGCCGGCCCTTCATTTCTGCCGCCCTACGACAGGATAAAGCCCGCGTGTGCGGGCTTCCGTTACCTCCCGTTAGCCACCAAATACCAGCGTCGTAGACTTCGCCCCGGCATTAGCAGCTGCAAACGTTTTCGCGTCCGCCGCCGATTTTGCGCTGTAAGCGTAGTTTGATGCCGCTGTCCACTGACTCTTCGGCGACTTCTGGTTGGTAATGGCAGGCACGCTGCCTGTATCCGTAAAGGTGCCGGTGCCTTTATCATCCAGCATGCCTTTATTCGCGCTGCCCTCACCGAAGTAGTTATTTTCAGAAATAATTTTTGCGTTCTGAGCCAGCGTAAAGCCAAGCTGGAACTTGTTGATATAGTTACTGTAAACATGGAAGTAGCCATAACGCATCAGTCCCGGCGCCCTGACCTCCATATTATCGAAGTAGCTGTGGCAAATGGTCAGATGCGGGTAACCGTTATACGTTGCATCATTATCATCTGCCGGGTGGCCCAGAATCAGCCCGTATTTATGGTTACCGAAATAGCAGTTGCTGATGGTCGCGTAGTCCGCTTTCTCACCGATATACAGCAATTTATCCAGGCTGCCATCACCATCTGACCAGGTATGACCGACGAATGAGCAGTGATCGATCCAGTATTTACTGCCGTAGTTCAGGTAAAGCTGGATATCATCATTGGCTTTAATATTCACCGAATGCTGGAAAATCAGGTTCTGGAAAATAATGTTCTGCGAGGTGGTGGTCGCACGGAAATGGATATTGTTTAAGGTACGATTCTGGAATGAACCCACAAGGGTTTTATTCGAACCAAGATTCACTTTCGTCAGGCTTGAGGCGGTGATATTACTGTTAATCACCAGTACCCGCGCCGTACTGTCGCCCACATACTGGTTAAGCTGCGCCAGTGTATTAATTTCCACCACCGACCCATTCCAGCCGCCCGTGATATTCGCTGATTTGGCAAAACCGACCAGACCATTCAGTTTACTTGTTGGATATGTCATAAAAGCCTCTGTTTGCATGATTTTTTGAGATAACTCTGCGTATGACACCCTGTCGATTGAGCCATTTGTGAGAGCGTGAGAACTCACTCCATTGGCTTACGGGGCTATTTATACGCATCGTAAAAACCATGAACCAGCCAGTTCATGTCGCTGGTCGACAGGCAAACAAAGCATGCATTACATTGCCATTCCAACCCCAGAAAATGACCTTCCTGGCGTTGGAATATTGACTCCTGCCGCACCCACCCACAGCCTTAGCCAACCCTACAAAGCAGCACGCACATCGAGATACTGCTGCTGTTTCATATGGCGGATCAGCACCTTGCCTTCCGGCATAAATTCGGTGCCGTAGCGCACAAGGCCGATGCCTTTCAGCTCGGCATCGATGGCGTAGCGCAGTTCGCCGGGCATCGTTTGTGGCAGCATATCCACCTTAATGCTGTTAAGACGAGGCTCAAAGCGCAGCAACACGCCGGAGAGCGTGGTCATCAACTCATGTGCGGTGCCGGGCATCCCCTGCAGGATTGTGGTCATATCCGGCAGACCATAATCGGGCAGATGCGCCAGGGTTCCGGCGCGGCAGTTGAGGATGCGCTGCATATTGTCCAGCACCGAGAGGATCACCTGGTTCTCTTCGCTGATAGTGTGCAGATCCAGCCCGCCGCTGAAATTGCCGTACAGCATTTCATACAGCGAGGGGGAGTGATGTGAATGGGGCATTACTTATCCTTAAGCGGTTGCAGGGCCAGGCTGTTGTCGCCCGCTTCCAGTAAACGGGGTTTATTCTGGTCCAGCGCCTCGCGTTCCAGCACCTGTCGCCAGTTATCCTTCGTTAAGTCCGGCTGACGAAACAGCCCCACCACGGCGACAAATGCGGCATTCTCTTCCATCGGCATATTCAGGTTAACTGCACCGCCGGGGCTGAGCACCACGTCACGGCTGGCAAGCAGATCGTCACCCAATAAGGTGTCCGCATCGGAAGCCACCTGCTGATAGACCAGCTTGTCGAAGACTTTTCGATCTTTGAGCTGATAAACGCGGATCACCACCGACTGTGGGATAGCATGGTTTTCCCGTGTATCGGTGTTTAGCGCTTCACGCGCGGTGAAATCGAGGTGCAGCACCTTAATTTTTTTATAGAAAATAGAGGACACTGCCGAGCGGGTGCCATCAGAGACGCTCTGCGTCAGGCCGCAGCCGGTCAGGCTGAGGGTCAGTAACGGCAACAGCCAGCGGGCAGATTTAATTAAACTTGTAGTTAACACGTTGATTTCCTTTTCGGGTTGGGATCGGTTGCAGGCCGCGATAGCTGCCGAGTTCAGTGGTGAAAGTCTTTGGAACATCGTCTGGCAGCGTTTCACCCTCCACGCCCAGCACGCCAGTCATGCCCAGCCAGAACGGGGCTTCGCCGAGGGGGACTACGGGCAGCAGCGCGGTACTGACGGTCAGCCGGATTTTCGCCTTAAAGCGCCAGCCGAGATAAACGCGCAGCATCACCAGAAAGTCCTGATACAGCTGGCCGTCCGGCTTCCAGCCCTGTACTTCGCTCTCGCTGTCGGTCATCAGCTCAATCAATAGCTGGCTGCTGGTATCCATCACTTCATCCCCCAGCGGCATATTGCCATCCAGCAGAAAGTCCTGTTCGCCGTAAAAACCGAGCGGCTGGTCGATCTCAATCGGGCGCAGACAATACGGGCTGACCCGCACCCGCGTCTCCGGGGCCAGTAGCCGAACCAGCGCCTGCACGCCCTCCTCCGTTTTCGCGGGCTGGCGCAGCACGCCCAGCAAGGCCAGAAAACGCGACACCGGGGTGCCGATATGGCGGGCGGTGCCGGGAATGCCTAAGCCCACCAGCCCCAGCAGCGACTGGGAGAGACTGTCCGTTCCCCCGTTCTCGAAGCTGGCCGGATAAGAGTATTTACGCCAGATGCGGTAGAACTGCGTGAGGATGCGATGGCTGAAGATATCCAGAAAATCCTGCAGCGCCTCGTGCCCTTCCCGTCGCTGACTGATGTCATCGAGGTAAGTCGTGGGCAGCGCAGAGTCCACCCCGTAAACCCCCATAAAGGTGGTGCGGACTTTGGGTG
Source organism: Erwinia sp. AnSW2-5 (assembly GCF_045107195.1). Taxonomy (NCBI): domain Bacteria; kingdom Pseudomonadati; phylum Pseudomonadota; class Gammaproteobacteria; order Enterobacterales; family Erwiniaceae; genus Erwinia; species Erwinia sp. AnSW2-5. Next base: position 3,559 of record NZ_JBJGXA010000011.1, on the reverse strand, counting down.
CCACCGTGGCATCATTTTCAGGATATTCGACGCTTTTCAGCTCACTGGCGGGAAATCCCATCCCCGGCCAGGGCGCGAACCGCACCGGGTCGTGGTGCGGATGCCCGCTACTGCCCAGCGGGGGCCGATCCGGGTTCTGCTTCTCCAGCAGCTGACAAAAACGGTAAAAGTTCATCCGTGTCAGCTCGTCTTCCAGCCGTGGACTCAGCCGGGAATACGGCGATTGTGTTTCTCTTCCCATTCCAGGCGTTCTCCAGTGGGTTGCAGGATGATAATCAGGCGGTTAAACAGATAGATATCGGTATACAGCGCGAAGAAACGGCTGAGCATTTCGCCAAACAGGCAGATATCGCCGTGCCCGGCAAAGCCGTGGCTGTCGAGCGTGACCTCGATCTGCACGCCGCGCAGCAGGTAACCCTGTTCAAAGCGTTCCGTTTCGCTGTGGCGGACATCGACAATCGCCTCCAGACGGCGACGGTTCATCTCGCTGTCCGTCCACTCATACAGCGCCAGCGTGCCGCGCAGCACGTCGGCATTGTCCATCATCGACAGGAAGTTGCTGCCAAGGTGGCTGAGCACACGCCAGTGAAAGCGATCGCGATCCGGCGGGTAGCAGGGCAACGTCGGCGCACAGAGGTTACGCACCCCGATGCGGGTCGTAGAGGCTTTCATCGCCGTATCCAGCACCGAGCCTTGCAGGGCGCGACGCGGCAGCTGGCCATTGGTGCCGGTCAGCGTCAGGGACAGGCTCTCTTCCGGCGGCACCGTATGGTTATCAAAGGCTTCGCCCCCCAGGATCAGCCAGGTGTTATGTAGCCCGGACACACCGCGCCGCACGCGCGTGTGGTAGTAATATTCGGGTGCTTCGTGGCGCATCATGCCGCCCTTGTGACGAAAGCTGGAGAACGGCACGTAGGTGTGGCCGCCGGAGGAGATCACCGCATCCACGGAGTAAACCTCAGTGTGCCCGTCCTGGATGCGCATCGGGCGCAGCAGGTACTCGGTTTGCAGAGAGTTGAGCGTCAGCGGGTCGGACTCCAGCGGGAACAGGTTGATCACCGGCGCGCAGTGCAGGCGCAGGTGCTGCTGCGTAAACGTGAAGTCATGCTCCCAGCGCTGCGCCAGCACCACGTCGATCTCAAACCACGGCAACCCGGCAGGCAGCACCCGATTCTCCAGACCGCGCAGCCCGGTAAACATAAACTTCTCGCGGAAGGTGAAATACTCCAGCAGCAGCTGATAACCGCTGAAGCTGCTGTTCCCTTTCGGCCACAATGCATCATCCTCTCCAAAACCGAGGGCGGTAAATCGGGCCTCCAGCGGATGGCGATCGGCATCCCCCGGCAGGCGCAGCCACAGCTGCGCAACGTTAAGGGTAAAAGCATGATGCATCGCGCAGGACAGCGGCGCGTCAGCGTTGAAATAGAACGGGATCAGGCTTAAATCTATCCGGCTCCAGTCAACCAGGCTGCTGCACGCAAAGCGCAGGCGCACCACCGATCGCCCATCCGCATCGGTGGTAAGGGCAACCTGGTCCAGTGACAGCGGCTGCAAGGTGATGTCCTGCGTGGTGGTATAGCGGCAGCGGGTCGCCTTCTCGCCGATGGGCCGGGAAAGCACCTCAAACCCTTTAGCCACCGGCAGCGGCTCTTTCATTTCACCCCAGTCCGGGGTGAATTCCACTACCGACATCGACGGAATGGTGCGCAGGTAATGCGGCCACAGCATGGTCACCAGCCCTTCCGTCAGCTCCGGCAGGTCATCGTCCAGCTTTTCGCGCAGGCGGCCCATCATAAAGGCGAAGCCTTCAAACAGGCGCTCAACGTACGGGTCGCGCGCACCCGCTTTATCCAGATTAAGCATTGCCGCCCGGTCCGGGTGGGCACGGGCAAATTCCTCACCTGCTTCAAGCAGGTAGCGCATTTCAGCGTCGTAATAACGCAGGGTTAAGTCATCCATAATAAAACCTGATTGATGGGTATGTCAGAAAGGGGGATTACCCGCACAGCACCGCAGCACAGGCGGGATCGAGGGTAATCAAGCCGGAGAGCAGCTGGTCCATCTCCGGTTGCAGGCGCGCTTTATCCGTCTCGCTGCGCGTGGCCTTGATGCGCAGCAGCTTCAGCCGCCGGGCTTTCACCTCAAACAGCAATTCCGGCGACCACTGTTGCAGCGTCAACGTCTGTGCGCTGCCATCCAGCTCACTTAATAAATGCAGGGACAGATCGTTCCTGCCGTATTGCTCGGCAATTCGCGCCATCAGCAGGCGCATCAGCCAGCGGTCACGCACGGACGTCATGCCGGGACGGGATTGTAACCAGCCAAACGCGGCTTCTATGCCTTCGCTGTCCGCCAGCGCCAGCAACTCCGGCTCCAGCATCAGCACGTCCTCATGACTTTGCGATACCGACGTGGCTGACTCCGATTTCCAGCTACCGACATCCGCCAGCACCTGCTGGTTGATCCAGCTCTGAGTGACGTCATCGGCAAACGGGGTGCCGTCGTTAAAGGCCAGTGCTTCCAGCCCCGGCAGGCGCAACAGCAATCCTTTAATGCCCCGGCAGAGAATATCGGCACGAACCGTATCCGCGTCTGTTTTTACCAGTGCCTGCCAGGCGTACCACTGCACATCCAGCCACAGATGGTTGACGCCCTGGGCAAACAGGCTGTCCGTCTGCTCCAGCAGCTCCATCCAGTTCTGCTGCAGGTAAAGGCGCTTGAGGTGAGCACGGTGGTCCGGCTTCGGTGGCGCAAGGCGGGTACAGCCGCTGGCATCGAGCTGGGGCAGTTCAGTCAGCGTGTCCCAGCGAATGCTTTTCATCAGATGGTGCCCCGCCAGCCAACCACCGGGCCGATCGCGCAGGTAATCCGCCAGCATTTTCCCCTGGTCAAGCAGATCACGGCCGGAGGTCACTGCGGCCATCAGCGGGGCAGGCGCGGATGCCACGGCAGAAGATGAAGCGGTTTCACGGCTGGTCTGCGGCACCAGGCTACCCGCCCCGCCGCTCTGCGCCAGTCGGGTTTCCAGCGCCAGGCACAACCCGGTAAGCTGCGGGCGGTGCGCCTCTGCGAATGACTGCATTGCCCGTTCCGCCAGGAGAAGAGCACCGGTGATACGCTGCATCACCGCCATATCCACTTCCGGGTAGAGCGACAGGCTGTCGAGTACGCGCCCGCTGCCGAGCCACTCGAGGGCGGATTTACGACTGCGCTCGCGCTGTGGGTGCAGTTGCGTGCCGAAGCGTTGCAACATTGCCGCCAGCAGCTCCAGCCCTTCCGCCAGCCCGGCCTCGCCATCCTGGTGCAACCGTGCCCAGATATAAAACGTCACCACGCGCAGATCCTTGCTTACCGTGGTCAACAGCTTTTCAGCCAGCTGGCAGATGAGCGCGGTATCAATACTGGAGAGCTGGTTCACCTCTTCGCGGATGCGTTGAAAGTCATCGTCATAGCCGGGGTCCTCTCCCGCTGGCTGCGTATCACTGAGCGGCAGTAACCAGGTGTTCCAGTTGTCTGCCCGCGCCTGCGCCAATTGAATCAGCGGGCCTTCTTCTGCCTG